>JANNXP010000166.1:0-6453 GCA_031409615.1 Haliea sp.
ACCGACGTTGATTCTTTCGCTGTATTGGAGCCCGCTGCTGATGGCTTTCGCAACTATGTCCAGGCCGGTAACGAAATGGCGGCTGCTGAGATGCTGATAGACAGGGCGCAGTTAATGCATCTTTCCGCACCCGAGATGACAGTGCTGATCGGTGGCATGCGCGTCCTAAATGCGAATGTCGCGCAAGCAGCGCACGGCGTTTTTACCCAGCGACCGGAGACGTTGAGCAACGACTTCTTCGTGAATCTGCTGGACATGAACACGACGTGGCAAAAGTCCGCCACTGCTGTCGGCGTGCTGGAAGGGCACAACCGGGCAACCGGTACGCTCAACTGGACGGGCACCGTGGTCGATCTCGTGTTCGGCTCAAACTCCCAGTTGCGTGCGCTTGCCGAAGTGTATGCAAGCGCCGACGGCCAGTCTGCGTTCGTGCACGACTTCGTAGCCGCCTGGAACAAGGTAATGAACCTTGATCGATTCGACCTTGGCTAAGCCTCGCACCCGCGTATCCCTACTGATTTACGCGGGCAATATACTGACCCTTGTAGGCTGCCTGGGCTTGGTCGGTGGTTCCCTGGGGTTAATACCTGTAGAGTGGTTCGCGTTCGGGCTGTCATCGGGCATACGGATTATTGCCACGGTGGCAATCGCCGGCTGCCTGCTGAGTGCCATTGGCTATGGCCTTCAGGAACACTTTAATTATTAGAACAATGGGAGAGTGCGCATGTTCAAAAAATCAGATTACTTTATTCTTTTAGCCGTAATGTTATCGTTTTTCATTTCAGCCTACCTGTGGTTCGTCATAAAGGATCCGCAGCAGGCGATATTTACCGCAATCTGGATTCCCTCGATCTTCGCCTTTGGCATCTACTTTAAGCTGTGTGCACTAATGGGAAGGAAATAGTTATGGACCTTATCCTGATTACTGGCATCGTGGCTTTCGTGCTTTTATCTATCGGGTTAGCGTTGACCTACTCGGAATTTGATAAGTTTGATTGAAAAGACTGCCGCCCTTGTTGGGAAAAACGCCGCTGTAACAGAGCGGCTTTTTTTCAGCCCTTAGAAAGACAGGACAGAACCGTCCCAGTTTAGCAATAACCCGCTGTGCTCAGTCGTAAGGCTCTGCGCTACTGCGGCCAGCCGCTCTGCAGTTTGAGACGGATTTTGCAGTTGGCCTACCGGAACGTTACGCTGGAATGGTTTTGATAGTGGCGAGTCTGTGGTGCCGGGGTGGAGGGTGACAATCACCGCCGTTTTATTGCTGCGCTGCACTTCAATACTGGCGGTTTTTATCCACTGATTCAGCGCTGCCTTACTGCTGCGATAGCTGTACCAGCCACCCAGTTGATTGTCATTGATACTACCGACTTTGGCGCTGAGCTGCAGATACTTAAGATCCGCCCTTTTAGTGATGTAAGGCCAAAAACCCCGCAGATAAAATATCGGCGTCTCCAGGTTCACCAGCAGCGTACGGCGTAACAACGCCACAGAACTCTGGGCTACACTTTTCTCTGGCTTTAGGTGCTCGTGATGCAACCAGCCAATACAATTGAAGATGATAGTGACCTCACGCTGTTTAAGCTGGGTGATCACGTTTTCAAAAAAACTGTTATGCAGCTCCCAATCATCGCAATCCGTCAGGTCAGGCGCCGAGAGCACAACAAGACGATCGTGCGCAAAGTCAGGCGCGCTGCGCGACAGCCAGATCACGACCCGCTCGCACTGCAGATAATGCTGCGCCAGCGACCGCCCTATGGCGCTGCTGGCACCTATGATGAGAACCGCACTCATGCCGTTACAGTGGCCCGATTGCTATACTGCATTACCGACGTCGCCAGATCCAAGCCCGCCAAATACGCATTCTCCACTCGCCCACCGTTACTCCAGTCGCCACCTAACCAGATCTGCTGATCGGGCAAGGCAATGATACCCGTGGCCTGCAACTCAGCATTTTGGCTGGCATACAGCCATCGATGCGCCGCTAGAGGTTCAATTTGGGTATCAATGCCGAACTCTATCTGCAAAATGTCGACCGCCTGTTTAAACCAAAACGCTTCAGGTTGCTCTACATGCTCTCGGCTGAACACTGCATTGAAATGCACAATATAACAATCGCTACGCCCGGCCTTATTCGCCTGGTGGCTGACAAACCGCAGCTTTGGGTGCTGGCAGAAAATAGCGTCTCCCTGCCCGCTGGCACCAGCACGTAAAGCCACCGCCCAGCATGGCTCAAGTAGCGAAGCCGGGGCAACGAATAGCTCACCCAACCCGCTTTGCATCAGCAACTGCTGTGCCTGCACCGGCGGGATGGCCAGCAAAACGGCGTCAAAGCCGGTGTATCTTTCCGCGCTTTCACTGACTACGCTCCAACTCTGCTGTACTCTCTCCAGACGTTGGATTCGGCAGTCTGTTATCACCGGCATCCCCGCCAATACAGCTTTCACCGGTGCGTGCATCGAGGGTGTACCGACATAACGGAGCTGCCGATCCGCTGACCGTTCCAGCGTCGACTGTCCGTCATGGTAGGTCAGAGAGGCAGTGGTACAGTGCCAGACTTCAGCACATCCAGCCTGGAGCCATGACTGTACCTGAGCCTGAAACGCTGCACTGCGCGCAGTGAAATACTGCGCTCCCATATCCAGATAGCCCGCCGCTGTTCTTTTACTGCTCATACGACCGCCGACAGCGCGGCCTTTGTCAAATACAGTAGCCTGATGCCCCGACTGCTCTAGCGCGGCAGCAGCGGTTGCCCCGCATAAGCCTGCACCAACAACAGCGACTCTACTCATCCAACAGGCTGCGCAACATCCAGGCTGTCTTTTCGTGCACGTTCAGGCGCTGGGTTAGAAGATCCGCCGTCGGTTGGTCATTTGCCTTCGCGACGACAGGTAACAGTTTGCGCGCAGTGCGCGCCGTAGCTTCCTGCGCAGCGACCAGGTGACGAATCATGTCCGTGGCCTTCGGTACTCCTTCTATTTCCTTGATTGATGCCAGTTTGATGAACTCTTTGTACGTACCCGGGGCGGGAAAATCGAGCGCGCGAATACGCTCCGCGATCAGGTCCAGTGCCGTCCATTGCTCAGTGTATTGACCCATGAACATCAGATGCAGCGTATTGAACATCGGCCCTTTTACGTTCCAGTGGAAATTGTGGGTCATCAAATACAATGTGTAGCTGTCTGCCAACAACTCCGAAAGCCCATTGGCGATCTTGCGGCGGTCAGATTCCGATATACCAATATCAATATTCGCGCCATTACTCTGCTTCTTATTGGCCATGGTGATCTCCTAAAACTGGGTTGAATGAATTCATTTCGATAAAACGTCATGCAATTTGAACGAATATTCCAGCAAGCATTGCCACAAGGTATGGCAGCCCGAAGCCTAACGTTATCATGCCCACTTGGTGGCTAATAGTGGATCCGACTAACAAACATGGACGAAATCACCCGTGTTCAGGCTGGCCTACTTGCCAATCGCCTCGGCCATGCCGTCGTTGTTTTTGTCAACGGCATACAGGCGGTATTTCTCGACGCGAGGGTCGAATGCCCGGCAGGTTATGCGCAAGCGGTCGCCGATATGGAGTCGCTGGCGTCGCAGGGGGTGAAGATTATTGCGCCGCCGATGTTCGCGCTGCTAGCGCTGGATGCCGAGAACCATATCGTGCCTTCCGACTATGCCGTGGCCGCAAAAGAGCCGGCCTCGGGATCATCGCGTAGACGCTGGAACGCTGCGGGTTTGGCTCAATGCTGGTGTACACCACCCAGTACGATTTCAACTTTCTTTACAAATGGGTCATAGCCCATGTCGCCCAGGTCGGCGAAATCGATGAGGTTGTAATCCTCCCCTGTACTGGCAATCCACGGTGACTCCTGTAGCGGATAGGCGCTGACAAGCCGGATGGTTTCATGTTGTCCAGCGCTTCTGTACTCAATCAGCAAGGGCAGCATCAGGTCGGTACGCAGTTCGATGGTCCAGTCGGCTTTGTCGACGCGGCCCGCATAGCGCTGGAAGGGCACATCGTCGCGCCAGCCGGAATCCACCATTTGCAGTTTTTCCAGCAATGCGGCATCGAACAGCAGGGTGAGTGCCTGCCATTGCGGTTCGACATTTAGTATACGCAGGTCGTCCGGCTGGAACTCTACTCCGCGTTGGTCATCATGAAACAGTTTTTTCTGGCTCAGGGTCGTGCCATCGCGGCGCCAGACATCGCTAATGTGCGTGTCGAGGTTGTCCCTGATCACGAGGTTTTCTTCGCGCCAGAAACGCCATTGGCTTTGCAAGGTCTCCTGCTGTGCGTGATCGGACTCGGTGATTTCCAATATCGACAGGTACTGGGCTGCCACAGCGGGCAGTTGGGCCGAGAAATTCGCCTCGGGAATGGGTCTGTTCGCGCTGCTGCCAGTGGCACAAGCTGACAACATTGTTGTAATGACAAGTGCCGGCGTCGCGCACCTGGCTAGGGAATTCAGGAATCGGATCATTGCAATAGACCGGGGTTGGGTGGGGGTGTGGAGTAACCCTCGCCGGGCGGGGATCTGCCCGGCGAGGGTAGGCTTAAACGCGGGGCTATTTCGTCATCTTCAGTGCATCGGCCATCACGTGATAAATCACGTTTTGTTCAACGGTGCCCTTGAACAAGTTGGCGCGCGGGCCTTGTGCATAAATGGCGACGTCTTCACCGGCGTGAGTTTCAGAGCCCATCGGCACCGTAGCTTCCTGCAGGTAGTTGGGGCTGGTGGTATCTACGCCAGCGAGGTCCGGGCGCAGGGCGCTGCCGGAATAAGTGGTGTTGGCATAGCCTTCGGTAGCCGGGTTGAGTTCCTTGCGCACATAGTTGCCGGTCCAGCCCGGGCCATTGGCATAGCTGACCGTGGTGTAGGGCAGGCCCAACGAGTCAGTCAGGGTCACTCCACCAATAGCAGCCTTGCCCAGGATCGGGTTGCCGCGTGAAGGATAGCCGCCAATCGTGAACACGTGGCTGTGGTCAGCGGTTACGATGATCAGCGTATCCTTGTCGTTGGTCATGGCCTGGGCCATTTTCACGGCGTCCGACAAGGCAATCGTGTCATTCAGGGCGCGATAAGCGTTACCGGCATGGTGGGCGTGATCGATACGACCGGCTTCGACCATCAGGTAGAAACCCTTGTCATTGTTGTCCAGGATACTGATGGCCTTTTCCGTCATTTCCGCCAGCGAGGGTTCGCCTGCCCCATCCAGTTCACGATCAGTTTCATAACGCATATGCGAACGCTCGAACAGCCCGAGCAGGTGCTGGGTAGATTCGGTATCCACATCGTCGAAACCCGCCTGGTTCCACACGTAGTTGGCATTTTTGTATTTGGTAGTCCATTCGCCGGTCAGGTCGCGACCGTCCTTGCGGCGGCCTTTTTCTGTGGTGTACTCGGGGTCAAACGCCGTAATGGGCATGAAATAACTGCGGCCACCACCGAGGACCACCTCCATGCCGTTGCCATACGGCAATTCCAGTAATTGGCGGGCAATGTCTTTTACGGTGGCGCCTGCTGGCAGGTTGGCGTCTGCCTCCCAGTCGCGGCTGCCAATGTGCGCGTAGTTGACGGCAGGGGTGGCATGCGTAATACGGGCGGTAGACACGACACCGGTGGACATGCCCCTCTCCTCGGCACGCTCAAGAATGGTCTTCACGCTTTTGGCGGTTGTCACTGCGGCGCTGGGCTCGGTGCGGTTAATGGTTTGATCCACTGAAATGGCGCCGTCATTGGTTTTTATGCCGGCGACCATGGCGGTAGCGGTAGGCGCCGAGTCAGAGGTTTGCTGGTTGGCGCTGGCCGTCACAGAAAGTGCAATGTACGGCATCTGTTCAAATCCAAGGCGGTTGTATTCGCCGTCTGTACCGTTCAATTGTCCTTCCAGGATGCGCGCCGCCGTCACGGTCGATACACCCATGCCATCACCCACAAAAAGAATGACATTTTTCGCCTTGCGGGAGCGGGTCGCACCCTCTTGCACGCTAATACGCTTGGCATCGTCTACGACTTTCTGGCCGGCGGCAAACCATTCACCGGCAGTGGCAGGGGTAGTGACTTCTGCCTGTGCCACGGAGCTAATACCCAGGGCAAGGGCAGTGCTGGCGGCCAAAAGGTTCACTTTAAAAAATGGATGTATCATATTTTTTCTCCAGGGTTTTTTGTGGGCTGCAAGGTGGCATCTACGACGTTCGCGTCATGCACACAGTAGGATGCTAGGAGCCTGGTGTGATAAGCGGGTGACGGATAGATGAAGTTTTTGTGGCCCGCTCCGCCGGCAATTCATTGCCGGGATAACCGGTGGCGTGTGCAGAGGGAATACCAGACCCATTGGCGTGGTAACGACCACGCCAACGGGTCTGAAAAGTTATTTCTTGGATTGCGGCACGGCCGGCACAAAGTTGGGGATGTCACTCGCGGGCACCTTGTAGGCTACCAGAACACC
>JANNXP010000167.1:0-6189 GCA_031409615.1 Haliea sp.
AGCACATGAGTCTGAATAACAATATGTCCACCCTTGCAGCGAAGCTTTTCGGCGGGGCCTTCCTGGTAGCCGCGCTCACCTGTCATAAACGGGTCAACTGGTTTAATAGTTGTATTGTTTATTTTGAATATGCGTTTGTCAGGCCCTGACATAAAACGATGGAAATGAAGTGCGATATAAGCCTTGAGCTCAGAAAGCCGGGCAGCCAGCTCGACTTCCTGATTCTGTGCGTGACTGCCGGCTTCAAGACAGGTCAGTTTACTCCAAATAATTTGAGTGCCGGAGCCCTCAGGAAAGCTCTCGCTAAGCCCCTGAATCTGGTCTACTTCATCAGCTCCAAAAATCTCAAGACACCAGGAGTCTCTCTTTTCGACCTCATCGATATCCCAGCGCGCTGCTACTAACGGGTGCCCTTGCTTTCGGGTCACAACAGTTAGTTGACGTGCCTGAGAGAAACTTGCGGTTTTCATACCTGAACCAAACCGACCAAGATCCCCTTTCTCCCGCTCAGAATCTGGGTCCTTGCAACCAATGCGCATGTTTGCAGTAAGCTCGTCCAGATCCATACCACTGCCATCATCGATAATGCTTATGACGGGATCACCCATACCTGGAGGTGCATATACCTCAATACACCGCGCACCGGCTGTAATCGAATTGTCGATCACATCAGCGACAGCTGAATTGAGCGTATAGCCAATACGCATTAGCGTCTTGATATGAGATTTGGGACTGGGAGAGTGATCGATAACTTTAGGCATTGCGAATGAACCCCCAGATCAAAAATGCCTTCTTCAGGGCTATATTCTCCCTGATCACCAATTCATCCGCACCAGCGCTGATTTCGGCCAAGTTCAGTGTAAACTTTCTTAGCTCTACGTCGCTTATTTGCCCGAGGTAATCCTCTATTTGATCTTCAGATTCAAAGAATTCATCAAGTACGTTGTCAAATGTGACCTCATCGAGGTCAGGGAAACGCTCGACCAGCAAGCTGTACATTGTATGGACTTCAGCATCAGAAATAATGCCGTCTTTTGCGCAGATGCACGCTGCTACCTTGATACAGGCTTTGCACTTTTCACTGGACATCAAATCCCCCAGAAATCCCTTTCAGCGCTGCTCAGGCCATTCTCCAATAGTGAAAGCCACGTAACTGACTGATTCGTTTCATCGAAGCTACAGCATATTAGAATATTTTTCATTTACAATATGTTGCCGCTACATTGCAGTGGACGCCGACCACTCCACCAATTGCTGATCAGCCTTAAGCCGCGCCCGCTGATGCAGCATGGCGAGATAGATATCCTCAAGTCCGGGCTCACCTTCTACCAGCTTTGGCAATGAAGAACCCGCCTCCAAAAGAAATTTCTCCTTCAGTGGCGATTCCACATACGCATGCTGCCACCAGTCAATAATGCGCCCACGGGCCTCAGCCATGGCAAAGGCCGAGGGCAGCTTGTCGCCCTTACTACCATTCACCGCTGCGCTCGCTGGCAACAGATTCCACAGATCGTTATTCAGCCACCTGGCCCAGGGAAAGCAATGATCGATATGTGGCGTTGTGACTCTTCGAGCAGACCACACACAGGAAACGGGTAAACCCTCACCCTGCAGCGCAGTGACACGGCTGGCGGCAATGCTGGTATCGCGCCTACCCTCCTCCCAATCGAACACCCGCATATCGGTTGATTGGTAGTCGGCAATACCCCAGCCCTGCGTCAGACCAGCCCACTCGCGCAGAATCGCCGGTTCCAGCCAGCAGGCGTACTGGCCCAGGGTTTGCCACAGTTGTGCCGGTATGCGAAACGTACCAAAGCCGAGCAGGAAGGATTTGGACAATGTGATGGGCTTTCCCGAAATCTGGACGGTACTCTTTTCACACTCAAAGACAGGTCGGTTTTGTCCGGGATAAGTGATGTACCTGGCCGGCATCGCCGCAATGTTCTTGCAGGCATCCCTGATGGCGCCGGTAACGATTGCGCCACGCTCTGCGTCGAAGCTGGCGCCCACCCGCAAATCGTAACTCGATATCTTGTCCAGCTTATAGAAGTCATCTCCGGCAAAGCCGTATCCCTGGGGTGCTGCGCGATTTTGTGGGTTAGCAGAAGAAGCTTGTATTGCTTCAGCCAGTAAAGGCCGACTATGCCCAGTGGTACCTCAACATAATCGTCGGTGCGATTCGTCACAATGCCCGGCGCACTTTCAGCAATGCGCGTGAGGACGCGCAACAGGCCCAGCTTGTAGGACGAGGATTTATTGTCATTCACAATAATGTGCCGCAGCAATGGCAGGCTGCCGGTGCCGTCATCCGGCATGGTGAAAACCAGCGTCTCCCAGGAAACGTGGCTACGCGATTGATCCGGCGCGGTAAAGCGATCCGTCAGCGCCACTGCGCGGCGTTTCGCGTATTCAAGGACTTCGTCTGCGCTGACGCTGTGAAAGTCGCGCTGAGTGTTCTCCTGCTCATCACTGCCGTGGCGCAAGGTGATAACCAGCACACCTGATGGCTTGAGTAACTCGGACAGTATCCTGAAGGCCCGCTCCCGCGCGGTTGGCGGCACATGCATCCAGACAGCACTCAGCAGGATCAGATCGAAGCGATGGCCCAGGGAGCGCAGTGTGTTCAGGTGGGGCAAGGCATCATCGAGCCAGGTGACATTCGGGTGAGATTTAAGCCTGGCCCGCTCGCGCATCTCTGCACTGGGCTCCACGGCCACCACGTCCCAGCCCTTCGCCGCCAGCCAGTTGGCATCACGCCCGGACCCTGCCCCGATATCGCAGGCAAAACCCGGCTTGTTCGATAGATGTTTCTCCAGCCAGCACTGGTGAACCGCATCCGAACCAATGGCATTGTATTGATCACTCAGCGCCGCGGCATGTTTATCGTAGTACTGGGTGCTCTTCATTCTGGCAGCGTAACCCAGCCTATGAATTTATCAAACCAGCGAACGTTCATACGCCTCTAAAAGCAACCCCGAATGCCTCGCTGCCTCATTACACAACCGCTTCGGATCCGGACGAATACCCACCCGACCCAGGTCCAGCCGATCCGCGTCCCAACAGGTCATCACCGTAATGTCGGCAATGGTGTGCCCGTCACTGTGGCCGCAACAGGCTTCTGTCAACAGCTCCAGCTCATACCCGGACACCTCGATCAGATCACCGGCGATATTCTGCGCAATGGCGGCAGCACGCAGTCCGTGCTCCGGGTCGTGGTGGTCATTCTTTCTTCCCAGGTCGTGGATGAAGGCGAAGTATTCGACCACCCGGGTATTAGCCCCGGTGTGCTCCGCGAGCAACAGTCCGTTATGCCGTACACGCGACCAGTGGGGCGCACCGTGGATGCCGTCCCAGTCGAGGCGGAATTCACTGCGGGCAAACTCGATGAGGCGCTGGGTGATCAAACTCGACATGGCATTTTCCTATTCACCGTAAATCTCCAGCCCCTTTCCGTAAGGATTGTTCGGGCTGTCACTCTTGTACCGACTACCCGCTCCATAGGGATTATTGATCGAATCGCTGGAGTGCGGGCTACCGTAACGCCCATACGGGTTGGATGTTGAGTTGGCGTTGTACGGATTATCGCTGAGGTTGCCTAGGTATTCATCGGCGACCGCAACATTAGCCAGCAGCGCGGTGAGCGCTGCCATTGTCAAAAACCTTTTCATGGTAATCTCCCTGAGGTTTCCATCGACCAAATTGGGTGCCCAACGTCCCTGTCAGGCAAAACTAAACCTACTCCGGCCGATCCATCCGCTTGCCCTGTTCCTGCTTACGCTGCAGGTGCTTGGCCTTGCGCGATTCATTGGGGAGCGAGTATTCCAATGAACTTTCGTCCACCGACGCCATACGGTTCATCATCTTCCGTGATGCATAGTGTGCCTCTTTACTCATGCGGCTCTCGTCCCTGGCCGTGGCATAGCGCTTGATAGACTGGAGCGAGTCCCTCAACCAGGCATTATTGCCGGCCTCCCGCTCGGCCTGCTGCACTAATTTATCCACTGTGCCCCAGTCACTGCGCATGGCCGCTGTGCGCAGTTCCTTCTGGATTTGGGCAACATGCACTTCCTGCAGTCGCGCCGTCACTTTGTCATCCTCCACAATCGCAGCCCAGGCCTCTGCGGGCAAACGCGGCAGCCTGAGGCTGTAGGAGCGGGTGTCTGCAATGCCTGTGTCGATATCGGTAAAGCTGAGAAACCCACTGAGAATTTCCACATCGTCGCCATTGATGGGCGCGGGCAACTCTGCCGGTACGGTGAGTTTCACTAACGCCCATACTTCGCCCTCGAAAGACATATCCGGCAGCTGCCAGCTACCTTCTTCCAACTGCTTGTAGTCGTTCAGCAGCTCAAAGGTCACGCCCGCAGGGGCAGACAGGTTCAGCTTGAGGTTGCGGGCACACAGAGACGACAGCAGCGAGAACTCTTCCTGGAACGGATCCATCAAGTCCTCGGCGGATTCCCCGTAATAGCTCTGCCCGGCGCCCGCTTTGGCCATCTCGACCATCAGCTCTTCATTAAAGTGTGTGCTCAGCCCATAGGTAGAAGTGCTAATGCCAGCGCTGGCCATCTCTGCACAGTATTGGGCGATTTCTGCGGTATCCGTCAGGCCATGATTGGCGCAGCCGTCAGACAGCAATAACACCCGTGACAGTGCGCCGCCTTCGTTGCCCGCCACACACTGTTTGGCGCCCTCATGCCAGCCATCAAACAGTGCGGTTGAGCCGCCTGTGTAAATCTCAGCTATCGCACGTTTGAACAGCGCCTTATCGACAACATGGGTGGAGGGCACAATGACATCTACACTGTCGTCATAGATCACCAGGGAAACACAGTCCTTCTCTGTCAGCTGGTCAATAATATAGGCGGCGCAGCGCTTGGCCTCGTCCATGGCCTGCCCTGACATGGAGCCAGAGCGGTCCAGCACCAGTGCAAGGTTCAGCGCCTTGCGGTCGGTGTTGCGATCTGCGGGCAGTTGCGGGCCCTGTACACGCACCAGTGCATGCAGTTCTGTGGTGTGGCCTGCCATCACAGCGGAACGCTGGGGCAGAATGTCGAATTTGATATTTGTCATAAGCTTCTCCAATACATCCAATGTGTAAGTAGCCATGTTCGATGGCTTTCCTGTGTAGCCCTTTCGTTTCAGCAGGCAAGGCTTCGCCCTGGACCTGATCGCGTCCTCCTCGCTCTTTCGTCTGTCCGATGTGGTTGTGTTGCCTGCGGCTCTATTGCACGTTGCTACACTTTTTTCCGGTATGCGCAGGCTCGTACCGCATGCTGTGTATATTAGTCAGTTTCAGCAAGATGTTTAGAGTGTATGCATTCACAGGTCGTGTTTTCAGGCTGGCTGGAGGAATCGAGGATGCTTGCATGTAACGCGTATGTTTTCAGGCAAATATGATCGCTTAAATTATAGGAGGTGAATTGCGAGGTAGTATCTACTGATGCTTTCCCAAAACACCGAACCGTTAAAGTATTTCGCGCCAGAATTGCTATCACTTTTTGATTGCACTTCTATTGAAATTCGGTATCCTTCCAATGAATAGCAAGCAACGCAAGACGCTGGGGTTGATCTTCGCTGAGCCACTCAATGGCAATATCGAATGGCGTAAGGTTGAGGCGCTATTTCTGGCACTGGGAGCTGTTCGCACAGAGAGGTCAGGCTCTGCCGTCAGCTTTGTGTTAAACGATGAGCGAGTTGATTTTCATCGGCCGCACCCGAGCAAGGAAGCGTTACGCTATCGCATTAAGGACGCTCGCAGATTTTTGGAACAGGCTGGTATAACACCGTGAACATCATGAAATACAAAAGGTACATAGCACGCATCGAATACGATGAAGTCGATCGGATTTTTGTTGGTCATCTGGCCGGCATCAAGGACATTGTCGGCTTTCATGGATCAACGGTGGATGAACTGGAAAACGCGTTTCACGAGACGGTGGAGAACTACCTGGCGATTTGCGAGGAAACCGGACGGCCTGCACAGACGCCCTATTCCGGAAAACTGATGTTGCGGGTTTCACCTGATGCGCACGCTGCGGTTGCCACCACCGCCGCAGCAAACGGCAAGAGCATCAATCAGTGGGCAGCGGAAGTGCTAACCAAAGCAGCCCGGCGCTAACCGGTACCTAATACCCCGGGTACTTCGCCCAGATCTGCTTACTAAATACGGCACTTGACGCACCCGGC
>JANNXP010000168.1:0-45059 GCA_031409615.1 Haliea sp.
ATTACCGAGGCCTACCTGATCATTGCCGTAGCCCTGATGGAGTTGGAAGACCGTCCTGTACACGACTCGAAAAAGTTTACCCGACAATTGCTGGACCAGGGCCAGCAAATGCTGTTGCGCCGGACCATCAGCTGCGAATCATCCGTATCCCAGGACCTGTTTACCAACGGCCTGCGGCTGGCTGGCCATCTGGCACTGCTGGACGGGCGCAGTGCAGATTTGATCAGCAGGCGCGCGGCTTTCGCCGAGTCGGTGGTGTCTGCTCTGTCGGCCATCAACCTGTTGCAACGCGCGTATGACGAGGCCTGGTTCGCGCAATTGTCAGCGGGCAAGATATCCAACCTGTTGGGGCCTTAACGATGCCGGCAGCCGCCTTACGGCACAGGTGCCTTGCCGAGGCGCCACAGACCCGTTATCTTTTCACCATAATCACTAGTAGAAGACAGACCCCATGAGCCTACGAGACGTCGTGACAACACTGGCCGAGGCCCCCACTCTGCTGCGGGTGGCAAAGGAAGTTAAACCCCGGCCGTTGACCACCTGCGACAGCTTTGCTGCGCGGATGGAAAGCACCAGCGCACGATTTCCACACCACAAAGCCGTTATCTTTGAAGGCCAGACACGCACCTGGAGCGAGCTCAATACACACGCCAACCGGTATGCAGCTGCCCTGCGCGCGCAGGGATTAGTGCGCGGCGATACCGTGAGCCTGATCATGGAAAATCGCATCGAGTTCCTGAGCACCCTGATCGCCCTGAATAAACTCGGGGTGATCGCCGCACTGATCAACACTAACCTGACCGGCAAACCCCTCATACATTGCATCAGCATCACACGCTCCAGAATGTGTATCTTCGGGGAGGAGCGCCTGGAGTCTATAACCCAGGTACGCTCCGATCCGGACCTGCAAGGCATTGAGAACTGGCTGTTCGTGGCGGATGCGGGCAGGGAATCTTGTCCGGGCTGGGCCCTGAATCTGGAAGAGGAAGCCGCGGATGAAGACGGCACCAACCCGCCGCAAACCCGGCACAATACGTTGGGTGATACCGCGCTGTATATTTTCACGTCCGGTACGACCGGATTGCCCAAGGCCTCGGTGATCTCCAATCGACGGTACCTATTGGCCTCCGCCCTGTCTTACAAAGGCGGGCTAAGGTGTAAAGAAAGCGACTGCATTTACCTGTGTCTGCCGCTGTACCACGGCACCGGCCTGTTCCTGGGAGTCGGCGCTGCCTTTTCGACCGGCGCCAGTATGTTTATCCGGCGCAAGTTTTCCGGCAGTAACTTCCTCAGCGAGGTACGCGAGCACCGTGCCACCTGTTTTATCTACATCGGCGAACTGTGTCGCTACCTTCTGAATGTTCCCGAGCGGGCGGACGACCATGCCAATCCGCTGACCTCTATGATGGGCAATGGCCTGCGCCCGGATGTCTGGCATCAGTTCAAGGGGCGCTTTGGCATTAAGCGGGTAGCGGAGTTTTACGGCTCCAGCGAAGGCAATGTTGCCTTTGTGAATATGTTGAACAAGGACTGCACCGTCGGCATGACCAGTATTCCGGTGGCTCTGGTCAAGTACGATGTGGATGCCGATGAGATAGCACGCGACTCCACCGGCCAATGTATCAGGGCGGCGGCTGGCGAGCCCGGCCTGCTGCTGGGCAAGATTACTGCAGCTACCGTATTTGAAGGCTATACCAGTAGCGAGGACACAGAGAAAAAGATTCTGCGCAATGCCTTCGAGAGTGGCGACGCCTGGTTCAATACCGGCGACCTGATGAAAACCGTGGATGTGGGCTTTTCGCTGGGGCAGACACATTACCAATTCGTCGATCGTGTCGGCGACACCTTTCGCTGGAAGTCCGAAAACGTTTCTACTAACGAAGTGGGTGAAATCATTAACGGACACCCACAGGTCGACTTTTGTAACGTCTACGGCGTGGAGGTATGCAAAGCCGACGGCCGGGCTGGGATGGCATCTCTGGTATTGACCGCCGGGGTCGATACGCTGGATGTGAGCAGTTTTTCGGCCTACGTCAACGAACATTTACCGGGCTATGCACGCCCGGTGTTCCTGCGCATCCAGCGCGAGCTGGACACCACTGGCACCTTCAAGATGGTCAAGGGTCAGTTGCGCAAGGAGGGCTACGACCTGGATCAGGTCAACGACCCGATCTATGTGCTCAAACCCCGCAGTGACATCTACGAACCACTCGATCCGCAATTCATTGCCATACTGCGTGCGGGCGACGCTGGCTACTAAGTGTTGTAGACGTCCGGTCTTTGCCGTCAGGGCTTGAAATGATCCAGGCCAAAGGTCCTGGCCAGCAGACGATCGAAGGTGCGCAGTGGCAGTAACCGTTTCAGTAGCGGCAGCAAAACGCTATTTTTGCCGCCCCTGATAATGGCCGCCGGTACGTCCCGCAACAAGGCGTCGACCACCGGCACAACAAAGGACGCCACCGGCATCGCGCCTTGTTGCCCGGCCTGAGCCCTGGCACGTATTCCCTTCTCCACCGGCCGATAGACCGAGTCGTGCGGCAGGCGGATCGCGGCCTCGGCGTGATCGCCAAAGGCCGAGCGCACCCCACCCGGCTGGATCATTACCACCTGTATACCAAACGGGGCCAGCTCCATACGCAGGCCGTCGGACAGGGAGTGCAACGCCGCTTTACTGGAACTGTAGGCACCGGCAAAGGGCGTGGTAACGAGGCCGACGATACTGCCAACATTCGCTACCACCGCCGTACTATGCGCCGCCTGCGCCGCACGCAACAGCGGCAGGGCGGCGCGGGTCACCGCGACAGGGGAGATCACGTTGGTTTCATACTGTTTGCGCAGATCATCGCGGGTGAGATCAACCACTGCACCGACCTGTGAAAAGCCGGCATTATTGATCAGGATATCCAGCCGCCCGACCTCCGTTTCTATACGCGCCATGACCGCAGCGATACTGGCATCATCGTTGACATCCAGCGAGTGGGTCTCGATTCCCAGCGCGGCCAGGGGCGCCAGTGCTTCCAGTCGGCGCGCAGTGGCGTAGACCCGGTGCCCACGCCGCTGTAACTCCGCCGCTAACGCCGCGCCGATGCCAGTCGAGCAACCGGTAATCAAAATAGTACGCTGCATGCTTGGTCTCCGGATTGTGCGCGCCCGGGGTCAGTCTACCTACTTTTCCAGAGGCCGGGATAGCGTCCCCGATAACGGCCAGCCAGTGCTATCTGGCACCGCTACCGGCGCGCTTGTTACGCCTGGGGCGATTGTGTCCTTCGCTACCACGTCCGCGCGCCGTAGAGGTAGGTCGCCCATTGCGACTCTCTGCGCCACCGGAGGGCTGTCCCGA
Source organism: Haliea sp. (assembly GCA_031409615.1). Classification (GTDB taxonomy): domain Bacteria; phylum Pseudomonadota; class Gammaproteobacteria; order Pseudomonadales; family Halieaceae; genus Marimicrobium. Next base: position 3,341 of record JANNXP010000168.1, read on the forward strand.
CTGAGCCTCTCCCGGGGCGCGAGGTTTGCGCAAGGGTGCGCTGGCAGGCAGATCGTGATCAGGCTCAAAACCATCCACGTACTCACGCGGAATATGGCGCTGGATAACCTGCTCTATCCCGTTAAGCTGCTTGATTTCGTCCGCGCTGACCAGGGAATAGGCGTGCCCCGAAGACCCCGCCCGCGCTGTGCGGCCAATACGATGGACATAATCCTCGGAGACATTGGGCAGGTCAAAGTTGACCACTTGGGGCAGTTGCTCGATATCAAGGCCGCGAGCGGCTATGTCCGTCGCTACCAATACACGAATCTTGCCGCCTTTAAATCCGGCCAGAGCCCGGGTGCGCGCAGCCTGACTTTTGTTACCGTGAATGGCCGAAGCATTGACGCCGGAATTTTGCAGGTATTGGGCAAGCTTATTGGCTCCGTGCTTGGTGCGACTGAATACCAGAACCTGTTGCCAGTTGTTTTGCACCACCAGTTCCAGCAGTAATTCGGGCTTACGTTTCTTGTCCACCGGGTATACCCACTGCTCCACCCGCTCTGCCGTTGCGTTGGCTGGCGCCACCGATACTTCCAGCGGATTGTGCAGTATCGTTTTGGTCAACGCTCTGATCTCGTTGGCGAATGTCGCCGAGAACATCAGCGTCTGGCGCTGCTGCGGCAGCACTTTGATAATACGACGGATGTCGTGGATAAATCCCATGTCGAGCATACGATCGGCTTCGTCCAGCACCAGTACTTCCAGCTCGGAGAACTTCACCTCACCCTGTTGATACAGATCCAGCAAGCGCCCCGGTGTGGCCACCAGAATGTCTACACCCCTGCGCAGGGCGGCGATCTGCGGGTTAATTTTCACTCCCCCAAACACCACGGTTGATTTAAACGGCAGGTGCGCCCCATAGGTGGCAACACTCTCGGCCACCTGAGCGGCGAGCTCACGCGTGGGCGTGAGCACCAGCACTCGAATGCGGTGCGGATGGGGAGCGCCGTTGACATGCAGCAACTGTAGTAGGGGCAGCGTAAATGCGGCCGTTTTTCCCGTACCGGTCTGGGCAGCTGCCATCAGGTCGCGACCGGATAAAACAGCGGGTATAGCCGCAACCTGAATGGGGCTGGGTTCGCGATAACCCTTTTCTTCAATTGCACGCAACAGGGGCGCGGACAGACCGAGCTCATCAAATGTCATGGAAAATCTCTTGGTTGAATCGTCTTGAACACACGCCGAGGAGACTACCTGAGGCCTGCGAAGGACGCGCATCTTACTGTATTGGCCGCCAAATAGGAACCGGGCGCAGGTGACGCAGCCTGTGTTTTGGGTCAGCGCGCTGCGTGGTCAGGGGGGAACTGGGCGAGGATTACTGCGGCCGCCTCCTGCCGGAATTTTTCGGCAGCGTCCGATTCTGGAGACTCACGCAGCCCCGATTCGAACCTGGCGCGCCACACCGAGCGCAGCATGACCGGGTCAATCATATTGACGAACAACGTGCCTTGCACAGCGTGGTGCGTGTCACCGTCGGCGGTAGTAACGTGTACGCTCTCCTGCGTCACCAGCTGCCACGACAAGAACATATCGGCGTCGGCGTTAGCTGTCACCAGCTGGAATCCGCGGCGCTGCAGCTCTGCAGTCAATGCCTGATCAATTCTGCTGATCTGCAGGTCCGATATCATCGCTGTAGAGACGGTGTCTCTACTGATGGGCTGGATGGCAATCTTCTGTACCTTACTGAAATTGTAACTGTGGTCGTAGTCCGTGGTGGCAGTGGACGCTACGGGCATCATGCCGCAGGCACTCAGTAGCAGGCATAGGCTAAGGCCGAGGACCGCCCGGCAAGTGTATCTTCGCATTTTTAACTCCCTGGTTGATCACTATCACTTGTGCGCGACACGCAGAGCCGCATACCATTCTAGCGTAAACATACCGACGAGCGACCTTTGATGTTGAAACCTTTGCCAACCACCCTGCTCCCGACTTTATGCGTCATGCTGTGCCTGACCGGCTGTGACCGTGGCGCACTGATGCCCTGGCATGAGGAGTTACTTGAACACGAGTTTTCAGTCGAAGACATGCGGGAGATCGACAGCTTTGAAGAGTACCTGGCCCTTGAGGAGGCCGTCTTTACCGAGATGAACCAACGCTTCTACGCCGATCCTGGCACCGCTCCAGAGCAATCCCTGGAGCGCTACAGCAAGGGCAGTCTCGCAGACCCCGGACAGCGACAACCCAACTGGAATCGCAGTTTTGAATTGGGCAGCGACGCGGCCATCGGCGCCGTTCTGCTGCTGCACGGCATGTCCGATTCACCCTACAGCCTGCGCGCTCTGGGTGAGGCGCTACAGCAGCGTGGCTATTATGTGGTCGGCCTGCGTATGCCCGGACATGGCACCCTACCGTCGGGCATGCTTTACCTGCAGTGGCAGGAGATGGCAGCGGTTGTCCGTCTTGGCATGTTACACCTGGCCCAGCGCGTACCCGGCCTACCTATCCATATTGTTGGTTATTCGACGGGTGGCCCGCTGGCGCTGGACTATGCGCTGCAATCGCAACAAGACACCACATTGCCGGCTGCGTCGAAACTGGTGCTGATCTCACCGGCCATTGGCGTAAGCCCGGCGGCTGCACTGGCCAAGTGGAGCCGTCGATTGTCGCGCCTCCCAGGGCTACACCAGCTGGCATGGCTTGATATCCAGCCCGAGTTTGACCCCTTCAAGTACAACTCCTTTACCACCAATGCGGCCGAACAGGTTTTCGAACTAACGCAATCGGTGACCGATCGTATCGCGGCCCGCACTGATGCAGAGCAGCCGTTGCCGCCCATGCTCATATTTAAATCCACCGTGGACGCCACGGTATCCAACAATGCCGTCGTTGACCGATTGCTTGCGAAACTTGCGCCTGATCGCCACGAACTGGTGGTGTTTGATGTGAATCGCTTCGCGGCCACGGCCATTCTGTTGCGAGATGATCCGGGGCCGTTCACTGCACGGCTGATCGCCGACCAGCAATTGCCTTTTACATTTACCCTGGTGACCAACTCGAACGCTAACAGCCGTGCGGTCGCAGCTTTTTCGAAGTCGCCCTACACTACCGTCGCCGATCGTATCGAACCGCTGGGGCAAACATGGCCCAGAGCGGTGTTCTCGCTCTCGCATGTCGCACTGCCTTTTCCACCCGATGATCCACTCTACGGAGCGCAAGCACCGGAAGACGCCACACAACTGTTTCTAGGGCAGCAAGCGCTGCAGGGCGAGCGCGGCGTGTTGCAAATACCGGAAAACTTTCTATTGCGCCTGCGTCACAACCCTTTTTACGAGTATGAACAGGCGCGCATACTGGCTTGGTTGCAGTGATCCGCGTGACCTTCTCTGCTGGGGTCTGAGTAGGAACGAGCGCAGTGCAGAGCCTTCAACTCTCTACAAAAGCACGCTCCACCACATAGTGCCCTGCATCGCCATGACGTGCTTCGCTAAAGCCGTGGCTATCCAGTAACGTGCAAATCTCCTTGAGCATACTGGGGCTGCCACAGATCATGAAGCGATCCGTCTCGGCATTGATCGGCGGCAGGCCAATATCGGCGGCCAGCTTGCCAATTCGCAGCAGGTCAGTGAGGCGACCATTGTTCTCAAACTTCTCCCGCGTCACGGTGGGGTAGTAGATAAGTTTGTCGCGCACCGCTTCGCCCAGGTACTCATGCTGCGGCAAGTGCTCGGTAATCAGTTCTCGATAGGCCAATTCTTCGGTATAGCGACAGCCGTGCGTCAAAACGATCTTGTCGTACTGCTCATAAATTTCCGGATCCCGAATGATACTCAGAAACGGCGCAAGGCCAGTGCCTGTGCCGATGAGATACAGGTGCTTACCAGGCAAGAGATTATCTTGTATCAGGGTGCCGGTGGCCTTGCTGTTGACCAGTACGGTATCGCCCACCTGGATCGCCTGCAGTTTGGATGTGAGGGGGCCGTCCTGTACCTTGATGCTGAAGAACTCCAACTCCTCCTCATAGTTCGCGCTGGCCAGACTGTAAGCTCGCATCAACGGCTTGCCCTCCTGCTCCAGACCAATCATGGTGAAATGGCCATTCTTGAAACGGAAGCCCGGATTGCGGGTCGTCTTGAAACTGAACAGGCGGTCTGTCCAATGGTGAACGGCTGTAACCTGTTCTTGCAGTATCTGTGCCATGGCGGTGTCTCTCTGGTTTGAATCACTTGGCAGGGATCATAGCCATTGTCTTTAAATCGATAAAACGGTTATATTCGATAATGTATATCGCTATTACAGATATAGGATGTGTCTATGCGCTACAGCCTGCGTCAACTGGAAGTCTTTCTCGCCACAGCGCGCTATGAGAACGTGACACGCGCCGCCAAGGCACTGTCCATGTCCCAATCCGCAGCCAGTGGCTCGCTTAGTGAACTGGAAAGTCAGTTCGACGTGAAGTTATTCGACCGTCTCGGTAAGCGACTGCAGCTCAGCGCGTTAGGCCAACAACTCAGGCCGCGCGCAGAAAGCCTGCTGGAGCAGGCACGGGCCCTGGAACAGGCGCTCGCCGGCGCCGAGGTTACCGGCCGCCTGCAGATCGGTGCCACGCTGACCATTGGCAATTACATCGCGGTAAACATGATTGCCGACTTCCGCCAGCAATTTCCCCAGACAGACATCGTGTTGCGCGTAGCCAATACCGAGAAGATTGCCGCGCAGGTGGCCAGCTTCGAACTGGACATGGGTCTCATCGAAGGCGAACTACAACATCAGGACCTGAATATTGCGCGCTGGCGACATGACGAACTGGTGGTCTTCGCCGCGCCTGGTCACCCTCTGGCACAGGCGGGCGCCCTGACCGACCAGGATTTGCTGACGCTGCCGTGGATCGTACGTGAGCGCGGCTCTGGCACCCGCCAGGCCTTCGACCGCGCCATGCACGGCATTCTCACCGACCTGCACATTGCGATGGAGTTGCAACATACAGAGGCAATCAAACGTGCCGTGGAGGCCGGACTGGGTGTCGGTTGCCTGTCACAGATCTGTCTGGCGGAGGCGTTTAAACGCGGCTCACTGGTGCCGCTGGCCGTACCCGGGCGCGATTTTCGCCGGGAGTGGTTCCTCATTACGCACCGCGAAAAGTACCACAGCGAAGCGCTCAAACAATGGCTGGCGCTCTGCATGGAGCGCTGGTCGGCGTAAGCAACACGCGTCGCGGCCCGGCTACTGTTTATCTCTGGCGGGCATCTCGTTAGACTGAGGGCCACTTCTTTTACGACACGCTAAGGCTATCACCATGAAGACACGTGCAGCGGTCGCCTTTCAGGCGGGCAAACCATTGGAAATCGTAGACGTTGATCTGGAGGGCCCCAGAGCCGGGGAGGTACTGGTCGAAATGAAAGCGACCGGTGTCTGCCATACCGATGCCTTCACCCTGTCCGGCGATGACCCGGAGGGCGCATTTCCTGCGATACTCGGCCATGAAGGCGCAGGCGTGGTGGTGGAGATCGGCGCTGGCGTCACCTCCCTCAAACCGGGTGATCATGTCATTCCGCTGTACACGCCGGAGTGCCGGGTGTGCGAATACTGCCTGCATCCCAAGACCAATCTGTGCCAGGCGATACGTCCAACGCAGGGCCGCGGCGTGATGCCCGACGGCACCAGTCGCTTCTCGCTGGACGGCACGCCCATCCTGCATTACATGGGCTGTTCCACCTTCGCCAACCACAGCGTGCTGCCGGAAATCGCACTGGCCAAGGTGCGTGAGGATGCACCCTTTGACAAGATCTGTTACATCGGCTGTGGCGTGACCACCGGGATCGGGGCGGTGGCGTTCACCATGAAAGTGGAGCCCGGCTCAACAGTCGCGGTGTTCGGCCTCGGGGGCATCGGGCTCAACGTGATCCAGGGCGCCAGAATGGTCGGCGCCACCCGCATCATTGGCGTCGATCTCAATCCCTCAAAAATCGCGCTGGCGAAAAAATTTGGTATGACCGACTTCGTCAATCCCAGTGAGGTTGATAATGTCGTCGAGCACATTATCGCCATGACGGGCGGCGGTGTGGACTACAGCTTCGAATGCATCGGCAACGTCAACGTGATGCGCCAGGCGCTGGAGTGTTGCCACAAGGGCTGGGGGCAGAGCTGCATCATCGGCGTGGCCGGCGCGGGACAGGAGATCTCCACCCGCCCCTTCCAGCTGGTGACCGGGCGTTCCTGGCGCGGCACGGCGTTCGGTGGCGCGCGCGGACGGACTGACGTGCCGCGTATCGTCGACTGGTATATGGAAGGTAAGATCCAGATTGACGACTTGATCACCCACACCATGCCACTGACCGATATCAACAAAGCATTCGATTTAATGCATAGCGGCGAAAGTATCCGCTCTGTTGTGTTGTACTAAGGCGCGGCGAGACGATGGAACAGATTAGTGAGAATCGGTGCTTCGGCGGGCGGCAACTGCGCTTTTCCCACGCGTCCAAGACACTCAACTGCAGTATGAACTTTTCGGTGTATCTGCCGCCCGCAGCGGAGAAAGGCTCTGTGCCTGTGCTGTATTGGCTGAGTGGACTCACCTGCACCGATGAGAACTTTGTGCAGAAGGCCGGGGCACAGCAACATGCAGCAAAGCTCGGTGTTGCGATTGTCGCACCGGACACCAGCCCGCGCGGCGCAGGCGTGCCGGACGACCCGGAAGCGGCCTACGATTTCGGGCTGGGTGCAGGTTTCTACGTCAATGCCACACAGGCGCCCTGGTCACAGCACTACCGGATGTACGACTACGTAGTGAATGAGTTACCGGCGCTGGTGACTGCCAACCTGCCAATCAACGGTGAACGCGCCGGCATTTTCGGCCACTCCATGGGTGGTCATGGTGCCCTGACCATCGCGTTGAAAAATCCCGATCGCTATCGCTCGGTTTCCGCCTTTGCACCCATCTGCTCGCCGCTCAATTGTCCCTGGGGCGAAAAAGCGCTGGGCAATTATATTGGCGCAGATCGCGAAGCCTGGAAACAATACGACACCACCGAACTGGTGCGGGTGGCGCGGCAATATTTGCCGGTGCTGGTCGACCAGGGTGATGCGGACAACTTCCTTGCAGCGCAACTCAAGACGGAGCTACTGGAGCAGGTCTGCGCGGAGGCATCCTACCCCATGACCATTCGCATGCAGGCGGGTTACGACCACAGCTATTTCTTTATCGCCTCTTTCATCGGCGAACATATTGAATTTCACAGGAAGTATTTATAGGGTCACGGAGAGCACAGCACCTCGTCGAGATACTCCGAGGCCAACGAGGCCGAGTGCAAATAGCGCAAGCGTAGCGGGAACCGGTACGTATCTATAGGTCAGGGTACCGCGCAACGTCTGCGTCCCGGAGCCAAGCCCTTCACAACTAGAGCCGGAACCGCGGGTTTCGCAACGCCACCAATCGGTTGCGACCAGTCTGGGTGCGGTCACGGTAAAGGATGACAGGTCCTGGAACGCGGAATTGTAACTTCGGAAAGTTCCTAATCGTGAGGTACTAACCGTTTTGACTTCTCCTGGCTGGAACGTATAGAAAGTGTCGGTAGAGAAAAATTCGAAAGTAGGGCCACCTGCGAACCAATATACCGCAGAGAATCCACGAGCAGTACAGAACGGATAGTCGGCAACGCAGACAAACCGGTCGGTAGAAATCCTGCTGGGCGCTTCAAACTCAAGACTGACGGAGAGCAGAGTCCCCAGAGCAGTATCGAATGAATTGAGAGAGAGATTTATATCCGTGTTCCCGACATTTACCTGCTCAAAGCTCTGCGTTATAAATAGCGCATTGGCTCGATGCGTGAAAAAAACCAGTGCTGCGATTACGAACAAGCGAGAAATACGTATTTTTCTTAGTTTTATCATAGCGACTTCCATGCCTCTTCAGCGGGTACAAAAAACTCGCAGTGGACGCTTGAATTGCACACGCTCACCAATAATTACGCTGGTAATACTATATTCAGACTAGGTCAAATTCAAACTATGTCAAACCCAGCATGACATACCGCGGGACTCAAGGCTTCCAGTTTTTATGGTGGATATGCGCAGGCGCGGACTCGGACTTGCGCTGCAGGGCCTGATCACCCAGCCACTCGAACCATTCGCCCCACGATGGCTGCTGTTGCTCCGCGCGTAAGTCCTCATTCCACTGGTGCAGCTTCCTGGCCATAACCGACACAATGCCTCCGGCCAGATCAAGCACCAGATCCATAGGCGCTATGCGCTTGAAGGCCAGCAGGCCCATGGTTTCGAAGGAGGTACATACCGTGAGTGCCGCAATTTCGTAACGCTCCCCCATAGCACGCAGTTGCGTCAGGGAAATGCCATCGGGCAGCGGCTGCAGCAGGGCGATGGCGTGAGCCAGGTCATGACTGTAGAACGTTTGCGCCAGGTTAATCGCCACCGCATCACGCTGTTGGCGGCGCAGGTGGCGGATTTGGATCCAGCCGACGATTAAACCTGTGACGATACTGCCAGCGCCGATGATGTTGGCGATATTGCCCCAGGTCGCAAGGGTAACGTCCTGCATTGCGCTTCTCCTTCTCTAACAGGGGGTGAACCGTCCATTGAGGGAGCATTCGATTTGTGTACTAAGATGAGTGTAAACTCTTGTAGCACTTTGTACAGGCATGACTGAGGCGAAAACAATGGCAGACACCGCGAACAGTATCGTCATGAACATGGACGACACCAACAGTGTGATTCCGCAACCGGAAGGCGTGGAGCAAATTCGACAGGATCGCAAAAACAAACTGGCGGCGGCCCTGCGCCTGTTCGGCAAGTTCGGCTTTGATGAAGGCGTGGCCGGCCATATTACGGTGCGTGACCCGGAGCGAATGGATCACTTTTGGGTGAACCCCATGGGCAGGTCCTTCAAGCAGGTGCGAGTCAGCGAACTGCTGCTGGTCAGCCACACCGGAAAAGTCGTTGAGGGCAAGGGCTTACTGAACGGCGCGGCCTTTACCATTCATTCCCAAATTCATATGGCCAACCCCAATGTAACGGCCGCCGCACATTCGCATTCTATCTACGGCAAGTCTTTTTCTTCTTTGGGAAAACTGCTGGATCCGCTGACCCAGGACAGCTGTGCCTTCTTTGAAGACCACGTTTTGTTCGAGGAATTTTCCGGCGTGGTGCTGAACAACTCTGAGGGACAACGCATTGCCGCAGCCTTGGGTGACTGCAAAGCGGCCATTCTGCAAAACCACGGATTGCTGACCGTTGGCGCGACCATCGATGCGGCAGCCTGGTGGTTCATTACCATGGAGCGCAGCTGCCAGGCGCAGTTGATGGCTGCGGCGGCGGGCACACCGAAACTGATCAGCCCAGAGATAGCGCGCTTAACCAAGGAAACCGTGGGCAACCCGCTGGCGGGCTGGTTCAGTTTTCAGCCGCTGTACGATGTCATCATTGCCGAGCAGCCGGACTTACTGGACTGATCGACTCGCCACCCGCTCAGCCGACTGCTGGCTGGACAGGTACTCCTCGTAGGTGCCTTGAAAATCTACCAACTCGCCGTCCCTGATGTCAATGATGCGCGTCGCCAGTGAGGACACAAACTCGCGGTCGTGGCTGACGAAGATCAGGGTGCCGTCGTAGTGTTCCAGCGCCATGTTGAGGGCTTCGATACACTCCATGTCCAGGTGGTTGGTCGGCTCATCCAGCAATAGCACGTTGGTATCCATCATCATCAGCTTGCCAAACAGCAGGCGATTCTTTTCACCACCGGAGCAGACTTTCGCCTGCTTTTTGAAATCATCGGATGAAAACAACAGTCGGCCCAGCGTGGCGCGCACGATCTGGTCGTCATGGCGGGGTTTGCGCCACTGGCTCATCCAGTCAAACAGGTTGAGGTCACATTCAAAATCAGCGGTGCTGTCCTGCGGACAGTAGCCCAGGGTGGCGTTTTCTGCCCACTTGACGGCGCCACTGTTGGGCGTGATTTCAGCCATCAAACAGCGCAGCAAGGTGGATTTGCCCGCGCCATTCTCGCCAATGATCGCCAATCGGGCGCCCGCTTCCAGAATGATGCTGCCTTTTTCGAACAAGGGGCCTTCGTCGAAACCGTGACCTAACTTATCCAGCACCAGTGCCTGGCGGTGCAACTTCTTCTCCTGCTTGAAACGGATAAAGGGACTGACGCGGCTGGACGGCTTGATATCGTCCAGCACGATCTTCTCGATACGCTTGGCGCGCGAGGTGGCCTGCTTGGCTTTGGAGGCGTTGGCCGAGAACCGACTGACAAACTGTTGCAGGTCGGCAATCTCTGCGCTCTTTTTGGCATTCTGCGACTGCATCCGCTCACGGGCGGCGGTGGATGCCGTCATGAAGTCGTCGTAGTTACCCGGGTAGACGCGCAGTTCGCCGTAATCGATATCAGCCATGTGAGTACAGACCGCATTCAGGAAGTGCCGGTCGTGGGAGATGATGACCATTGTACATTTGCGCGCGTTGAGTATCGCTTCCAGCCAGCGAATCGTGTCGATATCGAGGTTGTTGGTGGGTTCGTCCAGCAGCAGTATGTCCGGGTCGGAGAACAGGGCCTGGGCCAGCAACACGCGCAGCTTCCAGCCGGGTGCCACCTGGCTCATCGGTCCGTAATGCAGCGTCTGCGCGATACCAGCGCCCAGCAAAATCTCACCGGCGCGGCTCTCGGCGCTGTACCCGTCCATTTCAGCGAACTGCACTTCCAGCTCAGCGACGGCCATGCCGTCATCTTCTGACATGTCGGGCAGCGCATAGATACGATCGCGCTCCTGCTTGACGGCCCACAGCTCCTCGTGCCCCATCAGCACGGTGTCGATCACCGAGTACTGCTCGTAGGCAAACTGATCCTGGCTCAACCGGCCCAGGCGCTCGTTGGGCGAAATGGAGACATTGCCGGCAGTGGGGACCAGGCTGCCATCCAGGATTTTCATAAAAGTGGATTTGCCACAGCCGTTGGCACCGATCAGGCCATAGCGATTGCCATCGCCGAATTTGACCGAAATATTTTCAAACAAGGGCTTGGCAGCAAACTGCATGGTGATATTGGCGGTAGAGATCAAGGGACTATTCCTGACACGAGCGTGTCGTTGCGGTGGTATAAAAACGGGGGTTCCAAATAGGGAGCGTATCCTAGAGAGTTAGTGGCTCCGGGTCGAGCCTGCTCTGTGGTAATAATCCGAATCACGACGCCCCTCTACAGTTTACGCGGCTAACGTTTGTGCAGCTAACGTTTGTGCAGCTAACGTTTACGCAGCTAACATTTTCACGCCTAGAGTTTGCGAACCTTGAACTTGCGGCCCTTGATCTTGCCATTGAGCAGGCGTCCCAGGGCGATATCCGCCTCGTTGCGCGCGATAGCGACGTAGGTGGAGTAATCCGTCACGGTGATCTTGCCCACCGAATTGCCGTCAATCCCCGCCTCACCGGTAAGGGCACCGAGGATATCGCCAGCGCGTACTTTTTCCTTGCGTCCCCCGGAGATACACAGGGTGACGAAAGCCGGCAGGGGTAAGCGTGCACCCGTATTGGGCAGCCGCTCAATCGGCTCACACTCCAGTTCGCGCTGCTGGTAGTCGCCAATACTCTGCAATTTGAAGCGCTCGGCATCCACCAACAGGCTGAGCGCCAGGCCCTCTTTGCCCGCGCGACCCGTGCGCCCAATACGGTGCACATAAACCTCGGCATTACGCGGCAACTCAAAGTTCACCACGGCCGGTAAATCATCGATATCCAGACCACGGGCGGCGACATCGGTGGCGACCAATATGCTGCAGCTAAGCTGCTTGAACTGGATCAACACCTGATCGCGGTCGCGCTGCTCCATATCGCCGTGCAGCGCCTGCGCGTGAATATCGGCTTGGATGAGGTATTCGCAGACGTCACGCACCACTTGTTTGGTATTGCAAAACACCACAGCGGCGGACGGCTGAAAATGCCGCAGCAGTTTCACCAACGCTGCCAGACGTTCATGTTTATGGCATAAAAAGAAGCGCTGGGCGAGGTGTTGCTCACTGTGCTGCGACTCGACGCTCACACGCTGTGGTGCGCGTTGAAAACGGCTGCTCAAGGCCTGGATATTGTCGGGAAAGGTCGCTGAAAACAGCAGGGTCTGCCTGCTGGCAGGGGTAGTCGCAATGATCGCCTCAATATCGTCGATAAAGCCCATCTCCAGCATGCGATCGGCCTCGTCCAGCACCAGCGTAGTGACACGCTCCAGTGACAGGGTCTCCTTGCGCAAATGATCCTTGATGCGCCCCGGCGTACCCACCACCACATGCGCGCCATGCTCCAGCGAGCCGATTTGCGGGCCAATCGCCTGGCCACCACACAGAGTGACCACCTTGATATTCTGCTGGTAGCGCGCCAGACGCCGTATTTCCTCGGCCACCTGGGAGGCCAGTTCCCGTGTGGGACACAAAATCAGGGCCTGGGTGCCAAAATCCCGCGGATTGAGCCGGGTGAGCAGTGCCAGCGCGAAGGCCGCGGTTTTTCCGCTGCCCGTTTTGGCCTGGCCGATCAAATCTGCACCCGCCAGAGCCTGCGGCAGGGCCGCCGCCTGAATCGCCGTCATTTCCAGATAGCCCAGACTGTCCAGATTGGCGAGTTGAGCCGGGGGCAAGGCCAGGCTGGAGAAAGATCGATTGCTCACGTTGCGGGTCAGTACCGGTGTGCCAGGGGGGCGGCAGTGTAACAGACTGGTGAGCCATCCGTGCGGCGGACACCAGCGACAAAAATCGGACAAATAGGCGCAATTCTGACGTTACTATGGCCATATCATTCGCTGTGTACAGGCTCCGGATTGTTCTAAACTTGGGCCACGTGCTTACGCGGCAATTGCGATTGACGCGGGCGATTACAAGTTTAACCAGCCAGTCCGGGGGCCGTACCATGTCCAACGTGCAGTTTAACCGTCGCCAGGTATTGCAGTACCTGGCAACTGTCAGCGTAATGAGTGCCCTGCCCGCTGCCGTGCTGGCCCAGATCATTACCCGGCAACCGCCGCGCAGCCCGTTCAATAGTAGCTCCACGGCCGAGGAAGTGACCGAGGGTATCGACCTGAGTGGACTGACTATTGCGATCACCGGGGCCAACTCGGGGCTGGGCTACGAGACCATGCGAGTATTGGCCCTGCGCGGGGCTCACGTCATCGGCATCGCCCGCACCCAGGAACGCGCGGAGGAAGCCTGCGCTGGCATTAAGGGCCAGACGACCCCCATGTTCCTGGACCTTGCCGATTGGGCGTCCGTGGTGCGCTGTGCGGAGCGTATCCGCGCCATGAACATCCCGCTGGACGGCCTGATTACCAATGCGGGCATCATGGCCCTGCCGGAACTGGAGCTGGTCAACGGCGTAGAGGCGCAATTTGCAGTGAATCACCTGGGGCATTTCATTCTGATCAACCAATTGCGGGAACCCGTGCTGGCCGCACCGCAGGGACGCTTCACCCTGCTCAGCTCCAGGGCGCACCGCCGTGCCGACAAGGGCATCGAATTCGACAACCTTGATGGCAGCCAACACTACGACCCGTGGAACGCCTATGGCGTCTCAAAACTCGCGAACGCGTTGTGCGCACGGGAACTGGCGGCCCAAATCTCCCACACAGACGCCACGGCCAATAGCCTGCACCCCGGCATCATCCCCACCAATCTGGTAAAGAACCTGCCTGGCTGGCAGCGCTGGGGGGCTAAATACCTCGGCTGGGCGTTTCTAAAGACTGTTCCGGAGGGCGCGGCCACCAGCTGCTATGTCGCCACCAATCCGGCGCTGGTTGACGTGCGGGGCTTCTATTTCGTGGACTGCAATGTCGCCGAGGGAACGCAGTTCATGCAGGATGATGCCATGGCCAAGAAACTGTGGCAGGTATCTGAAGAACTGACCCGGGACTATTTGCCCGCTAACAAAAGCACCTGATCGGCGCTGCCGTGGTATCACCCACGCTGACTCTGTAGCAGCCTGATCTGGTGTTTCAACCAGGACGACAGCCAGAAATTGTCGCTCTCCTGTAACAGTCCCTCGTGGGCCGCCAGCGCGGCAGTGATCGCCTCGGGAACGGGGCGCTGCAACGACAACACGATATCCAGCAGGTGCAGGGCCTCCACGTATTTCTTCTCGGTGATTTTCGACTGCGCGCGTTCGATGATAGCCTCGGGGCCGCCCGCCAGCTCGCTCAGGTCCTGATGGATCGCACTGCGCGGTTGGGCATACAACTCTGTCGTCGACTCATGCTGGAACCAGCCCGCGTAGTTTTCCCAAATCGCACGCACGCTCCAGGACACCTTGCCATAACCCTGCCCTACTTCCAGTTCCGGTGGCAACTGGATTTTGGCCATTAGCGTATGGACATCCACACCGGCATTCATGCCTTTCACCGTTTCGTCGTGAACATAGACAATCGCATCGCGCAACACCGACAATTCAGTGGCGATAAGCGCCTTACCCATCACCGGCGCATGATGGCCGTACAATAGGGTCTCGGGCTCCAGGTCCAACACCCGTTGCACTGCCGCTGCCACCGTCAACGCATCCCGGTAGCGGTCGCCGCGAATCGTCACCAGATTGGGGAAATGCCCGAAGGGACATCCAAACAGATTTCCGGTCAGGCAGATTTTGTGCTGCGGCAACCAGACGATCACGGAATCGTTGGTCTCCGCTCCGGTTACCGCGATCACCTCGACCTCCAGTCCGCCCAGCGCGAAGTGGTAGCGATCCTCCACCAGAATATCCGGTAGCGGCACATCCTGCGCCGGGTATGCGGTATAGCCGTGGCGCGCGTAATGCTCGAAGGCGCCACCAAATTTTTCGGTAAAGGCAAAAGCCGAGCGCTTGCCGCGAAAAGCGGACAGACGCCCATCGTAAGCCTGGTGCTGCGGATTGCCCGCCTGGGCGATGACCAACACACCCGGATGGTGCTCACGAAAATAGGCCACTCCGCCGACATGGTCCACGTGCCCCTGTGTCAGGATCAGGTAGCGCAAGGGAGCGTCCGAGAACGCTTCGAAATTGTGTTTGATCACGGGCGCTTCGATACCCATACCGGCATTGATCTGGATATTGCCTGCCTCCGTTTGCAGCAGATAGCTGTTGGAGAAGGCCTCGCACAGCACGATGAAATCATTGATGCGCTGACTGCTGTCAAATCTGGCCGGATTGGGCTCAATGGGACGGGACTTGTAGAGCGGATTTCTCATAGTGTCACCGCAGGCGGCTATGTCACTTCTACTGGCACGGGAAAGCGCTCGAAATAGAAAGCAAAACGCGCACGCAGCTGGGCGGGTGTTATACCAAAATCGCGCCGTAAATCGTAGATCACACGCCCCTCTTTGCCGCGCGGGTGCGCCTTAAGATAAGTCTGTAACTGTTGGCGCGCGAGTGCGGTCATAGCGTAGTTCGCGCGCGCGTAGATTTTTTCCACCGTCCCCAGGTTATCGGCCATAAAATCGTGAAAGGGTACATCGATACTCTGACTGGCGGGCAGTGTCGCCCTGTCGCGCACGCAGGCCTGTAGCAAGTGCACCACGCGATCCACCCAGTAGTTGATCAGGCCATCGAGATCCACTGTGTGACGATTGATGCGCTGCCCGTAGGCCAGCATGGTAACGGCCGACTGAATGACCGAGACCGGATCGCGGTGTGTAATGGCCACCGTGGCGTCGGGAAACACGCTGCGCAGTGCGCCCAACTGTTCCAGATGCTGGGGACACTTCAATACCCAGCGGGTATTGGCGCCGGTGTAGTCTCCGTCCTGCCAGGTAAGAATTTTCAGCACCGTCTTCATGTACTCATAGTGCGGCGTCTGGTCACACGCGTAGTAATAGTCACGCCAGCGGGGTGAAACGCTCAGCCACTCATAGTTATAGGAGGCGAAATCCGGGCCCATCAACTCTAACTCTTCGTGAATGTGATCCGGGTGCATGGGATGCATGGCTGCCAGCAAGGGCGTTAGTGACTGCATCATCTGCCACTGGTCGGCACAGCGCTGGTAACGGGGATCCACTCCACTGGGTAGCAGTTGCTCGCTGGGTAGCCGCACCGGCTCATAGGACTCCCACAGTGGCAGAGCCCGCAACCGCGCATCAGCCGCCATCACATTGAGCAGGTGGGTGGTACCAGAGCGCGGCAGGCCTGCTACGATAATGGGCGCCACTATCGCTACCGCATGGATTTGGGGATGGCGACTGAGTACATCGTGTATCAGTAGGCGACTCCGAGCGTGTTGTAACAGTTTATTGCGCAGGGAGAGGCGACCCAGATTGGTCAGCCCGCCATCGCTCCCCCACTCATCACACAGCAGGTCCAATCGCCCCAGAAAGTCCGTCGGGCCAAAATCCGCGAGGCCGGTAGTCCGACGGGCCTCCTTGAGGATGCTGTCGCAGCTTAGCTCGATCTGCAGCGTCTCGGCGTAAGCCAATGCACCCTGCTGCGCTGCGCTGAGCTGGGGCTGGGCCAGATCGGTGATACGAATCGGATGACTCAAGATGGCGGACTGCCAGACTTCCGATGGGCTACTGTTTCGCGACCTGGGCCAAATGCGAATTCAATATCTGGGCCCAGCGCTGTATAACACGGTCAAAATCAGCGGTATTGGTAACGCCATTTGCGATTCCAGCCATACCGGCATCGTCAGCGGCTTCGGGATCGATAATTCTGGCAATGAGATCCCCAGTCTTGCCGTCGAGCAGTTCCAGATAGAGCGTCATGCTGCCGGCGCTGGCTACGAAGGTCTGTTCCATACCGGGTGTCATGAGGTCCGGAGCGGTAACCTGCAGATTGATAATCGCCGGACGCAGAATGAGCACCCCGGGGCCGCCCGTTGTAACGAACTGGCGGCCGTCCTCGGCGGACAACACCTTGGTCATTTCCTTGGCGAATTCGCTGGCCACGTTCTCGCGAATCGTCTGCATATCCTTATCACTGACCTGGTTCTCAAAGGTCGCTTCCTCGTTAGTATCGCGCTGCCAGTTCTTGGCAAAGGATACATAGGTATCCAGTAAGGCGATCTTGTCGTACTGGCTCAGGTCTGCCCCGGGTTTCATATACACCGCAGCCAGCGTGGTTTGGGGCACCAGGTTCAGTCCATCGGAGCTCACCGGTGGGTAACCCGCAGTGCCGGGCGTTCCCGTAGTACAGGCCGCCAACAGCGTAAATCCCAGGCCAACAACACTATTTTTTAGCATGATCGGTGTCTCCATTGCAGAATAGACTCAGTGCGAGCCTCAATAACGTAGTGCATACCCTGTAACAAATCAATCCTGCCAAAGCGCAACAGGCACGAACCAAAAACACGGGGCCGCAGTCTGTTTTACCCAATCAGGGCACTGGTCAATCCAATGGCAGACTGGTAGCATGGCCAGCCCACATTTTGATACGGTGGCGCTGACAATGTTTGGTCGAAGCAAAAACACACCGGCGGAAACGCCCGTAAAAGAGCCTGTTTTACCCCAAACTCCCCCTGTTTCCGCTACCCCTGCAACCGCGAGGAATGTCGCAATGATAGGACCGAGCATTACCATCAAAGGCGAAGTAACCGGCCAAGAAGACCTGCTGATTCATGGCAAGGTTGAAGGCACCATCAACCTGAACGGCAATCAGGTCACTGTCGGTGAATCCGGCCAAGTGAGCGCTGATATTCAGGCCAAGGTGATAAAAATCGATGGCACGGTCACTGGCGACATCACCGGCATCGACATGGTTGTTATTTCCAAAACCGGTAATGTGCGCGGCAATATCGTCGCACCACGCGTTACGCTGGAAGACGGCGCCATATTCAAGGGCAGTATTGATATGGACCCGGCAAGTGCCGCCATCGGCAAAGCACCGCTCGCAGCGCACCAGACTGCTCATTCGCTGGCGGCGCACATCAAGGCATCCGGCGGCCTGGACCTGAAAAGCGTCTAAAGGAGTTAGCGCAATGCTGACGACTCGCCACCTGGCGGGGCGTTGCTGCGGTCTCAAAACAGCCATTGCGTAAACCGTCGACACAAGCGTCCAATTTACTGCCCTACCTGTTCGAACCTATCGGTGAGCGGGAATTGGTCACTGTGTTTCACGTGGGTCCGGCGCTTCCTGACACCGTGGATTTTTTCTCCAATTACCGCTGCAAACTTCATTTCATCGACGTATTCAGTGCGTTGCCGCTAATTACCGCAGAAGATGCGGCGCCTACCCTGGCCCACCAATTTGAAGAGCTGCTACAACTTCCACCGCATACCCGCTTCGATATCTGCCTGTTTTGGGATGTGTTCAATTATCTCGACAGCGCGGCCATCAGCGCCTTCCTAGGTGTGCTGCGCCCCCACCTGAAGGCGAGCACTATGGCACACGCTTTTTCTGTGCATAACCTCAAGGCTCCCCAGAGTAGCCACGTGTATGGGATCAGCCAAATGGACATCCTCAGTTACAAAAGTCGACAGGCCGCGTTACCAGGCTATGCACCCCACAGTCAAATGGCGTTAAAAGAGTTGCTACACGGCTTCACGGTGGAGCGCAGTGTATTGTTGCCCGATAGTCGACTGGAGCTATTGCTGCAGGCCAAGCGATAGCGCTGCTATAAGAGTCTATGCAAGCCAAGCGTTTGTCCTATACTTGGTACTATGAACTCTCACTGCAAATACTCGTGGCTACCCGCACTGGCACTGTTGTGCAGCCTTCCGGCATTCACTGCAACCGTTTATAAAACCATCGATGAAAATGGTGTAGTGAGCTTTTCCGACATTAAACCGACGCAAGAAATACTGGTGGAAACCGTCGTGATCGATGATCGGGCCGCGGCGCCCGGTGGGCAAGAGCAGCAGCGCCTGCAGGACATGCGTGAGACCACTGACCGCATGGTGGCAGATCGCATGGCACGGGAGAAACATCGCGCCGAACTGCGACAGCTTGAGGCAAAAAAAGTCTCCCAACAACCTGCCCAGGTAGCCTCGGATTACTACGAAGATGCTCCAATGTATCCCGATTACTACAACTATCCGATCAGACGACCCTGGCGACCGCCTCACCACCACCCCCGACCAGAGCACCCTGTAGCCCACCCACCCTTGCGTCCGCACGGCATACGACCACTGCCGGGTAACGACTATCCGGCGTCACTGATACGCAAGAGTTACGACCCTAAAGTCAGGGAAGCCTTTCGCTGAGTGCCATTGATCACATACTGTGAGACACGTGTGCGAGGCAAAAAAAATGGCTGGCGTGTCAACCGCCAACCATGTTCTGAACCCATATCTCGAGCCAAGCGCGCAGCGGGCACTCCGTAGGGACTAGAACCTACGCGACAGCGCTGCGCCCACTGTCCACATGCTGAATTTGTTGAAGTCGATAGTGTTATCCAGGTCCGTGTAGTTCACGCTCAGGTTCGGCGTCCACTTACCCAGGAAATCAATAGAGCCGGGGAGTGCGACCACAGAGGCCACGGCGAAGCCGCTGGCACTGTTTTTATCATCGAATAGGGGATTCGTCTTATCACCGCTAAGATCGGTGTAGGAGACCTTGGTCGTCCAATTCAGATGTTCACTCTGGTAGGTATGGCCAACAGACGCAACGGCTCCATCCTGCGACATCGCGTCGCCGTCCAGATCGCGGTCCACATAGGCGATAGCGGGGCGAATCGTGTGGGCAGCGTCTACTTTGTACTCATACCCCACCTCCACCGTCGTGATGTCGCCGTTACGATCCAGCTGCTGTGCTTGTGCTCGGGTCAAATCGCCATCGGCAACAAGGGCTTCACCGCTGAACTCATCGTCGATATCGCGCTCTTTCAATGCTATTTCCACCCCGAACCCGGAACCCATAATGCTGTCCCAGGTCAGCTGCACACCCGAGGTTTCCATATCGGTTGTCCTGCGGTTAACGTTAATCTGGTAGGGGTCGGCGTAGACCTTGGTGGCCATCCCGGCGGGAGACAACACGTCCAGCCGCATAGCGCCCAAGGAATCAAAATTGTGGCGCAGCGACAATCGCGTGGTGCGATCAAATTCAATCAGATCACTGAAATCATTGGCCACCGAGATTCGGGTCTTGCCGTTGGAGAATAGGTAACCGATATCAAAGTTCGCCACCGGCATGGCCAGGCCTTCCGTTTCCGGGCTGCCAAAGCTGTCAATGCTTTCAGGTCCCAGATCAATATCGGGGCCGTCGATTTCGGCCAGGAAATTCGTCTCGATTTCACCACCGGCATAACCCAGATTCACCATACCACCGAAGCCGGGGTCACCCAGGGGTGGCAGCGCCAGCGTCGGCAGAGAGATACCCGCCAACAGCGGCAGTAGCAGAAATTTCTTCATGGGCTTTTTACCCCTCTTGTCATTGAATGCGGGAGAGCGTGGAATTGTAGCCGACGATGTGAGTGACAACTGTAGACTTAAAGGTACACATTATTCACACTCGAAAAAGTTAGCGGCAACAAAGACCCCTAAAAACGAACATGCAAGAGCCCATTGAATTTCGAGTGAATATCGGCGATGTCGAGCTGTCCGTCATTGAGTGGGCCGGCGCGGGGGATCCCATTCTGCTGCTGCACGCCACGGGCTTCCACAGTCGCTGCTGGAACCAGGTGGTGAAGCACTTGCCGGGGCGCCATATCTACGCAGTGGACCTGCGCTTTCATGGCGCCAGCGGCGACACCGGCACGACAGACTGGCGGGTTATGGCTGAGGACATCGGCCTGCTTATTGAGCAACTGAACCTCACCCGCCTGGTGGGTGCGGGCCACTCCATAGGCGGCTATTTGCTGGCATGCGCCGCCGCGCGGGCACCCGAGCGTTTCCGACATCTGGTGCTCATAGACCCCGTCATCATGTCGCCCGAGCGCTATGCGCAGTTCGAGGCGTTTGCTGGCAGCCTGAAGGCGCAGGATCACCCGGTCAGCCGGCGCAAGAACCAGTGGCATGACGCTACACATATGTACGAGCGCTTCCGTGAGCGCGCACCCTTCAATACCTGGCAGCCCGCCGTATTGCGCGACTACTGCGACTACGCGCTGCGCCCTGCAGACCATGAGGCGCAGCGCCAGCTGGCCTGCGACCCCATCAACGAGGCGGGGATTTATCTCAGCCAGAAGGGCAATGAAAGCATCCTCACAGCATTACCGAGGATAGTCACGCCGGTGACCCTGCTGCGGGCCCCGCCAGGAGATCACTCCCTGGCCAATCTGAGCTCATCCCCCACCTGGCCCGGTCTGGCCGGCGCACTGCCCAATTGCCGCGAGGTATACCTGAGTGAGATGAACCATTTCATTCCCATGCAGGATCCGGCGCTGGTGGCTGGCTATATCCAGGCGGCGCGAGAATCGTGCTGATGTCATGATTCTATGCTGTACTGTGTAGCAAAACCTACCAACCGCGAGGTCACTATGAAAAAGCGATACGCTGTAACGGGCCTGATCATTGGCGCTCTGTCACTCGGGTGTTCCGATGGTTCTGAGTACTCCCAGCCACCCTCATCCCTGACCGTCGTGCCTACGGCTGCCCCGGAAGGCGCTGCGGGAGAAATGCCGCAGCTCACGTTCAGGGTCACCCTGACGGGTCCGCAGCTACTGCCGGTGGTGGTTCAGTACGCGACTGTCGCTGGCACCGCCAGTGCGGATGAGGACTACCTGCAACGCACCGGGACGTTAGAAATTCCCCCCGGCGAGATTGACGGGCAGATCAGCGTAGACCTGATCGGTGACGGCGATGAAGAGGCGGCGGAAACGTTCTCGCTACAGATCAGCACTTCTGGCAACAGCGCACCTACCGCGACGGCGGCGAGCGGCACCATCGCCAACGATGACACGGCCTGCGACATGCCCTTCTCCAAAGATCCCAACCCCTGGCTGGTGCACGGCGCCGACCCGCTGAACTTTGCACACCGCGGCGGTGTCACGGACTTTCCGGAGAATACCCTGTACGCCTATGCGCAAGCCGCCCTGGCCGGCGCGGATGTACTGGAAATGGATGTCTACCAGACCCGGGACAACCAGCTGGTCATTCTGCATGACCTGGATGTGGATCGCACCACCAACGGCCAGGGCAATGTCGTCGACCTGACCCTGGCTGAGCTGCGCGCACTGGACGCTGCCTACTGGTTCGTGGTCGGAGCTGGCACTCCGCACGATCGACCTGATACAGACTATGCGTTGCGCGGCATCGCCACCGGGAACCAATCCCCGCCAGCGGGATACAGTGCCGAAGACTTTCGCATTCCCACTCTGGAAGAAGCGCTGGCACGCTTCCCTGACAAGCTGATCAACATCGAACTCAAACCGGATCTGGATGGCGCGGGCGACTATGAACAGCAAATCGCCGATCTGTTGCGCCGCTATGGTCGCTACACCGACCTGATCGCTGCCTCTTTCGTCGACGATGCAGCCAATAACTTCAAGGCCGTCGCACCCTGTGTCTACACCTCGGTGCCGCTGGGTCAGGGCACCGGCCTGGTACTGGGTGCATTGGGTGATGCCACAATGCCACCTGTGCCGGACCACATTTCCTTTCAGGTACCACCCGATACCAGCCAGATCGGTGAGCAGATACCGGATGACTTTTATCTCGAGATAGTCACGCCCGATTTCATCGCCGATAGCCACGCATCCAATCTCGCCGTGCAGGTGTGGACCATCAATACCTGCCAGGAAATGCTGCGCATGATCGATCTGGGCGTGGATGCTATTATGACCGATCAGCCGCTTCTGCTGGAGGCGATCCTGTCCACACCGCCGGATGAACGACGGTGTGACTAACAGCACCGGGCAGTGATGCTGTCCGGGTGCAGCCCAACGTCCTTACTAACGACAACAGAGAACAGGATTTATGAATACAGTGATTGGCAGCCTATTGATTTTGTGCATTCTTCCACTGAGCTGCGCGTGGATTGCGGGGTATCACCGCCAGAAGCAACTGGGTAGTGTGGACAACAAGGAGCCCCGCATCCAGTCGCTCAAACTGACCGGTGCCGGGGCGCGAGCAGTAGCCGCCCAGGCAAACAGTTGGGAAGCACTGGCAATGTTCAGTGCGGCAATTCTGGCAGTATTCATCAGCGGGATTGCGTTGCAGGGCATTGCAACTCTGGCAATGGTGTTCGTGGCACTGCGCATCGTCTATATCCCGCTGTATATCGGCAACCAGGACAAGCTGCGCTCGCTGGCGTTCATCGCCGGCTTCGGTATCTGCGTCTACCTGTTCTACACCGCTCTCAGCGCCGGCTAGCTGATCGGGCCGCACCCAATAAAGCGGTTGTCTTAACCCTTGAAAAAACGAGTCCTCAGGGCCCACCGAGCCCCGAGGTCTACGGACGCATCCCCCGCCATCGATCGATGACAAGGCGTTTCAGCGAATGTACCACCCGCCTTTTCCCCAACTGCCCCAGCGAAGCGACTATGTCCCTAACGGTATAGGACCTTTCGAGGTAGGGCACATCGTAGACATAGTGGTAGCGTTCTTCATCGTCCACACGCAAATCACCAAACTCCGATTTGAGATCAATTTGTCGCGTATTCGACGCCATTACAGGCGCATGAATCTCGCGAGCTTGGGACAAAAAACCTGCCCACCAACTAAAACCACTATTGGATTGGATCATACGATCAAAGCCCTTCATAAAACGAAAATCATCGACTGGCGCACCGTGAACATAGGTGGGATCATAGCGAGCGAAGACTCTCCGCACCTCTTCGGAAAGACCGTAGCCACAGATAAAGAGCTTTCTGAAAGCCAGTCGGTCAAGGAGGTCGGTATAGAAACCAAGACTGATAGCCAGCCCGAAAACAACAAAATCGCCGTGGCGGATGTGTATCACTATATCGTCGGCAGAGATGTCGTGGCCGAAGTAGCAGGGCTCTATTTCAAACCACGACCGGATTCTGGTTTTATACGGTCGCAGTAACTCATAGCGTTGAAAATATCCCTCCACCATAATCTTGCGCGCATCCAAACGACTCGTCATACCCGCCAAGTCCAGATCATAGCCATCAAAATCGCCATGCCCGATAACTGCAGTACTATCGACGGGATGGTGAAAGACTTTTCCAGGAAAAGTCAGGGGAGCGTCGCGAAACTGGGATAGCAATTCAAGCAAACGCGGCACATTCTCCCGAGGGTGTAGCGTGGCATGCGTCACGTCCAGTGCGTAGCCCAAATCCTCAGCAAGGATGCGTGCGACAACGTACTGAAAGAGGTTATCGGCGATGAAACCTCTCATTTGCAAATGAATCATGATGGCATCTTCAGGTATCCGTGTCTGCCGGTGTGGCTGGTGAAATCCGCGTTCGGGCAGTGGTACGCTGGGGACTTTCGCAGCGCACCCCACCCCACTCCACTCCACTCCACCCTCCCTTTCTATCCACCATGGTCATGATAGGCCCAGGGACGCGAGCTTGCCAAAAGAAATTGTACAGCCGTTGCAGATGATATTTGCTAAGATTAACGACCCCTGTCCACAGCGCGAGTAGTCGATGATGCAATCAGGCAGTCAGGTGACTATCTGCATTACCCCCCGAGAGCGGTTCAGCTGCAGCATTGATTCGCTGAAAGACATCGTGCAAAACACCAGCGGCCCCTACACGCTCATTTATATTGATGCCAATTCCCCCCCCACAATTGCGACTGGGCTCGCCTCGATTTGCCGCTCCAATAACTTCACCTACGTGCGCGAAGATCGCTATCTGGCTCCTAATGAGGCGCGCAGCATTGCACTCAAGCAACTGGACACACCTTACGTCCTCTTTATAGATAACGACGTCTTTGTGACTCCCGGCTGGCTTGCAGCGCTGCTGGACTGCGCGCGAGGCACAGCTGCATGGGCCGTCAGCCCGGTAATTCTTGAAGGCGGAGCTGCGCTGCAAGTCATCCATATGGCCGGTGGCGATATGATTGAGCAACACGTCAATGGCTTTAACCGCATTCACCAGCGCCATCGCTATATGTTGCAAACTTTAAGGAGTGTCCGCAATAAACTGATGCGCGAACCTGTGACTCTATTTGAATTTCATTGTGTACTACTGCGAACCGACGTGTTCGCCAATAGGGACTTTCTGGACGAGAAATTTACCGCCCATGGAGAGCATCTGGACCTGGCCCGTGAAATCCACCTTGCAGGAGGCACAATCTATTTCGAACCTGCTGCCATCATACGGTATGACAATGCGCGAAAGTTCGAAGACTACGATAGGGAATACTTTGAATTGAGATGGAGTTCGGACTGGACACACAACTCCATCGAGCACGCCCGAACGAAGTGGAACCTGGGGCCACACGACAGCTTTCTACAGCGTATGGCGGCTTGGACGGAGAAACATCGGAATCTATTCCATACATCGCAAACACCGTGGACGCTGCATATCCTTCCGATACTACTGCGCCACAGGACATCAACCTGGCTGCGGGAGCACAAGTTGATTCCCGCCAAAAATGGCTTTTGATGCGCTATGTTTCCTTATGCACAAACCAACCTGCAACTCTATCGACAAATGCACATTGCAGGCTACTCCCGGGAAAACATCGCACGCATGGCAATCAGCTACAATCTCGCAGTACCCATGTTCTCCGGATTGTATCGCGGATCAGGAAAGCCCTTTATATCTCATCTGGTAGGAACCGCGAGCATTCTGGCGGCAGAAGGAGCCCGAGTAGAGGTTATTCAGGCTGGTATGCTGCATGCAGTCTATATGAATGGCGATATGGGGTTCCAACCTGGCGCGCGACAAAGCAAACGCAAGCGACAGCACATGCAAAACTATATCGGCGAGGACGTGGAGAATCTGATCTCGATGTATGATGCCATGCGCTGGACATCCGGCACGATCCAATCGTGCCGGCTGGAATACGCTACCCTGTCGGTCAATCAACAAGAAGTGGTGAAAATGCGCCTCGCTAATGTCTACGAAGATTTTATGGACGATGGTATGTGTCTTAAAAATTCCACCAAAACTCAGCTGTTCCAACGACTGGAAGTACAGGGTGATATCCTGGCACTGTGCGAACAGTATCGATGGTCCGCATTAGCATTACAGTTGACTCAGGCATTCGACACATTTAATTCAGGTATTCACAGTATTCCGAACTTTATGGAAAATGACCACTCCGCATTGATATTGCCGCCGTCCACGTCGAGGAATATTCTCTCTGTATGTCAGGGCTGGGTTGCCCGCCGACTGCGGCGACTGGGACTGGGACTGGTGGGGTAGTCTCCCAAATGTCAAAGCGCGGATATCAACAATCGTTTATCACCACTGTTGCACCCCTGATCGATGGCGTGCTGGTGGCGGGCGCTGGCTGGCTGGCCTTTTTTACCCGATGGGGCCAGTGGAACCTGTCACTGACCTACGGCTCTGTGCTGATACTGGGCACTGGACTTGCGCTGATTCTGCTTCCCGCTACCGGCGCATACCGGTCTTGGCGCCGCGCTATCCATTGGCGCGACACCGGTAAGGCGCTACCCGGTCTTTTTGCTGTTGCTGCGCTACTGGCCATCGCTGGCACGCTAACCAAGACCAACGTGGAATTTTCCCGATTGTGGATGATGTATTGGCTGGTCTTCGCTCTAATTGCACTGTTTCTGTTTCGCTGGCTTGTGGTAATCGTTGAGACGCAGCTGCAACTGGGTCACACTCAAGCGATAAAGATTCTGATCGTCGGTGATGGGGAGTTCGCACATACTGTGGCGCAAAATATTCGCGCAGCACGCGATGCCAAATGGGAAGTCGCTGGATTTGTTTCGCCCCACTGCGCGAATGATAATGGTGATACAGACGTTTTTGCTGGTGCAGATATCCATAGATTGGAGACACTGATCACGGGTGTGGATGCTAGTGTTGATGAAGTATGGATCGCGATGGACAACACGGAACTGAACAGACAGAAAGCTGTAATCAAGGTTTTGCAGAACTGCAGCCTAAGGGTTCGATACGTACCGGATCTTTCCATGTTGGCGCTGCTCAACCACGTGCCATCGCAAGTCGCCGGAATGACCATTATTGAACTGAATGCGTCACCGCTGACTGGACCCAATACGCTGGTCAAGTCGGCTGTCGACAAAATCATTTCCCTCACTGCACTGGTAGTGCTGGCGCCAGTGTTCGCGTGCATCGCACTGAGCGTTAAACTCGACTCTTCAGGGCCCGTGTTTTATGTACAAAAACGCCACGGCTGGGATGGCAAAGTTATTCAGATACTCAAGTTTCGCACCATGCATCACGCGCAAGCAGGCTTGGCCGATACACAGCAGGCGCAACTCAACGATTCCCGAGTAACCAGCGTAGGCCGTTTCCTGCGCAAAACCAGCCTCGATGAACTGCCTCAATTTATCAACGTACTGCGCGGAGATATGTCGGTCGTAGGTCCGCGTCCACATCCCGTCGCCCTGAACCAAAGCTATGTCAATCGAATCAATGCGTATATGCAGCGCCATACTGTAAAACCCGGTATTACAGGATGGGCGCAGATCAATGGCTTCAGGGGTGAGACTGACACACTGGAAAAAATGCAGCGGCGGATAGACTGCGATCTCTACTATATCGAGCACTGGTCATTGTGGCTGGACTTCAAAATTATGGCACTGACGACGATCCGGGGATGGGCCGGTAGCAATGCCTACTGAAGCCGGCCCAAAACCTAACCTGTTCATCGTAGGTGCGCAAAAGTCCGGAACCAGTGCTTTGACCGGTTGGTTGGCGCAACACCCGCAAGTCTACATGTCCTTCCCCAAGGAACCTGGATACCTGGCATTTGGCAAACATGGATACCCTTACAAGGATGGATCGGGCAAAGACGCACCCGCCAGTCAATACGTTGTTACTGACGAGGGCGCGTATCTGAACCTGTTTGCCAACGCAACGCCACGGCAATCCATAGTGGGTGAAGCGAGTACCTGGTATTTTGCCCTCCCGGGTATGGCAGAAAAAATCAAAGCTTACAGCTCCAAGGCGAAGATAATAGTGATGCTGCGCGATCCGGTGGAGCGCGCCTATTCCGCCTGGTGCCATGCCAAAAGCGATTCTTTGGAGCCCTGTGAGAGTTTTTCGGCCGCGCTAGCGCAGGAGTCAGGGCGCGGTGATGTCGAATTTCTACTGCGGTACCGGCGCATGGGTTTGTACAGCGAAGCACTTGCAGAATACCAATCTGCGTTTTCCCCGGCGCAATTACTGATACTTTTTTACGATGATTTGCGCGTGAATCCGCCGCTGCTCTGGCAACAGGTCTGCGTGTTTCTGAGCATAAATCCCATACCAACACCAGCGTTTGAGCACCGCTACAATCGCACCGGTCAGCCTCGAAATCGACTGGTACATCGCTTGCTGCGCTCCTATCGCCTCAAGCGACTGGTGCGGTCGTTCTTGCCACACAGGCTTTCCATCAGCTTGAAACAACGGGTCGACACTGCCAATTTGCAGGAGTTTCCAGCGATAGATGCAACCAGCAAGGCTGAGCTCAAAGCATACTTTCGGTCTGATATTGAACAGCTGAGCCGACTCACTCAACGGGACCTCAGCGCTTGGCTGAACTAGAGACAGGCACTACTGCCAGCTCGCCCGACGTGCGCTATCAGTACTTTGGTACCAGCATCTGCCCAAGAACATTTCCTGACTGGATTGCCGATATCTCCACTGTGTTGGCACAGGCACAACGTGGCTGGCTGTCCGGCCATCACAATCTACACAGCCTTTTTTTGCTGCACAGCAATACTGACGTCCGTCGATTCTATGAGCGCTGTAACGACTGCTATATCGACGGTGTACCGGTAAGACTTATCCTCAGAGGATTCGGGATAGCAACGACTGCCACACAGCGTTTTTCGCTGATGGACCACTTCTTACAATTGCTGGATCATGCACAGACGAACGGCTGGTCTGTTTTTTATCTTGGCTCACCGCCATCCGTGGTCGCTATCGGTCGCAAGGTCATCGCGGACAGGTTTCCCAACCTGCGCATACAACTCCACCACGGACACAACATTGATGGACCCGCGGTGGTACGCGGTATTAACACATTTCGACCTGATATCCTCCTGGTGGGAATGGGCATGCCGCTGCAGGAACGCTGGATACTTGAAAATCTCGATCAACTTGATGTGGGATTTATAACGCAGGCGGGAGGCACACTGGACTACTATACCGGTACGCAGGCCAAACCGCCTGTGTGGTTGAGTCGTATCGGATTCGCATGGCTGTACCGGCTGGTGCATGATCCCATGCGCTTGTGGCGCCGCTACCTGCTCGAGCCTTGCGTCCTGCTGTATCCCACATTACAGCATTGGTTTCGATATGACAGATCCCGTTAGAGGAATACAGTGCACAGTGTAACGCCAGTCAGATCTGTATCGGGGTTTTTACCCCGCCGTTTTTCCCGAGGAAGCCAAGGGAAATTTTTGCTCAAAAACGCCCAGGGCGCGCAAAGCCCTCTGTCATCGATGCACCCAGAGCTAGCAGTACACTCGAATGAACCTGTCCAATAAGCCGGGGGATTCCCCTCTCTACTCACGAGATGATTTCCTGCGACGCAGCGCATACGTTGCTGCTATTCGTGTGGTTGGATTGCTCTGTGTCTTCGCCTTACAAGTGCTTCTGGCCAGGCTCATGGATAACAGCCTGGAATACGGTCGGTACGCATGGGGTCAATCGCTGCTTTTTTTGGTGGGCTCGCTCGCGTGCTTGGGCCTGCCCGTAGTAACCGGCCGTTTTGTTGCTGCACTGCGTGTACAGCGGAACGAGCCGGCGATTGCCGCAATCATCCGCAGGGCTAGAGGACTATTGCTGCGGTCTTCGGCTGCACTTGTGATTGTGGCGCTGCTGATGGCTCTATTCTGGCATGATTCTTTCGATGAGCAGCACTATCGCAACATCGCCATCCTGGCCCTACTCCTTGCACCCGGTATTTGTTTCGCCAACCTCTATCAAGATGTGTCCAGAGCCAGGCAATGGCTCGGCCTCGCACTCCTACCCTTTTTTGTATTTCGTCCGGTCATTGTCGGCGCACTGGCGCTAGGGTGCTGGGCCCTGTACCAACGGAACCTGACGGGAGAAACTGTGCTGGGTTTGGCGGGGTTTGGCATTATTGCAGTGGCTCTTGCCCAGAGCGTGTTGTACCACCGGCGAGAGAAGCACCTCGCAGCCGTCTCGTCTGCCCCGGATGCCGCATTGGACTATCAGCCGGCGCGCCTTTTGCGGACGGCTCTACCGGTATTTTTCACGCGTTGTGCCGGACTCACCATGAGTTACTCCAACGTACTTCTGGTCGGCTTTCTGGCCGGACCCGCCGCAGCGGGAGCGTATTTTGCGGCTGAGAGACTTGCGCAGTTGGCCGCGCTTCCACTCTCGGTCGTCAGTTCCGTCAACCAGCAGGCTATGGCCGCGGCGCATGCAACAGGTAACCCTGTTGGTTTGCAGAAAATCACCCGTCAGAGCGCACATGGCAGCCTCTGGCCGACGCTGGTCATAGGCTTGGGTTTGGTGGTTTTGGCAAACCCACTTCTGCAGCTTTTTGGCGACGATTTTTCGTCGGCTCGGTTCGTGCTGATGGCGCTGGTCGGCGCCAACATCATTGCTGTACTCACTGGGCCAGCGCAGGATGTCCTGATTATGACCGGACGACAAAGGCGAGTCCCCAAAGTCATGTTTGTCGCCGCTGCCGTCCATGTCATCGCACTGTGTATCCTGGTGCCGCAGTTGGGCGCACTGGGGGCGGCACTGTCCAGTATTGCCAGCGGACTCGTAGCAAATATCTGGCTTATGTCTCTGGCAAAAGGAGAGTCCGGTATTGGCACCACCATTATGGGGTTGCGCATAAAATGAGAGTCCCACAAGCGAGAACGACCAACCCATGACAGATATCGCTGGCTCATCGCACGGTGCCAATAGCCGTTTGCGACTCTCCATTGTCGTCAATAACTACAACTACGCCCGGTATTTACCCGAGGCACTGGATAGTGCTATCCGACAAATGCATGTAGGGGATGAGCTGATCGTTGTCGACGATGGCTCCACCGACGATTCGCCCGCTATCCTCAGGCGCTATGAGGTCGAGCATGGCATTCGGCTGATTCAACAGAACAATCAGGGGCAAATGCGCACTGTTCGAGTGGGAATAGAGGCCGCGCAGGGTGACATTGTCGTGCTGCTAGACAGCGATGACTATTTTCTTGATGGCTACCTGGAAAGACTCCGGCACATTTACAGCGAGAACCCGGAGATATCCTATGTTTTCTGCCAGGCGCTGCTAGGGGATGACTCCGAGGCAGGAACTAAAAACATGCGTGCCATATTGGATAGAATGGAGCTCACTACGGGTAAGGTTGGCCCTACCAAATGGGCCGCATTGTTATTCCATGAGTTTGTGGGCGTCCCGACCTCTGGCAATTCACTGCACAGATCACTGGCCAACAGCATAGTCACGCTTCCTGCGATACTGGATGAAACCTCGACCCTCCTGCCATGGCTGGCAGATGTTCTGGGTATCTCGAAATCGGGGCATCAAAAGATCGGCTTTTCAGCAGACGGCGTTATCGTGCGCTGTGCTTCGGTATTGGGATCACTCAAATACTATGACGAACGACCTGGATTCAGGTATCGCATTCACGGCGCCAACAAATACGCTTCAACAAACCGGCTGGGGCGTTTGTATTTTCGTAACCGGCGAAAGATCGAATTGAAGCAGATCGTCGCACAGCATTTTTCACTGTCTACAGTTCCTACTGCAGGAGAACTGCGCGAAGAAATATTGGGTCGCTCGTTCGGTAGACACCGGTTTCGTCGCATGACTATTCGTGCCAAGTACTGTCTCGCGATTCTTGTCAGTCGAGGCAGCCTGACGCAAAAGGTGACAGCCCTGATGGCAGCGCTTGGCGTGCATCGCCGGGGAGACTGAGGGCGCTCGCACAGACTTCTCTACCGGGATGCGCGCTTTTGAAAACTCAGGAAAATACAGAAGATCATGGCGGGTACAGGATAAAGAAGTGCCCTGTTCAGGGTGACGAAATTTAACGCCGTCATAGAGTATCTGCTGAACATAAATATGACGACAATAAAGACAATAGCCCCCAGCACCGCCAGGACTTCATCGGACGAACAGCTAACCCGCCCGAGAGTTAGGCGATAGGCCACGCAGGGGAGCACGAGGTACCACAGCAGATGCCAATTTATCATGACGAAGAGCGTCTCTGTAAAGGCGGGAAAGACGTCGTGATAGGCAAGCTCTATACGCCCCATGTTCCCGAGTTCGATTGCTCCACTATCTAGGGCCATTCGTCCGATATAGGGCAGGTCGATACTGACACCCAATGCCAGAGCCAGTGCGAGGCTAATCCCCGCCACACCCCACAACGCACGCTCCAGCCTGGGACCCACATCCAGCCAGATTCGGATGCCGCAAAGCAGGAGTATTAGTGCCAGCACGACACCTGGCTCCTTCAACTGACTGCACAACAGCGCCAGTGCGAGCAACAGTAAGGCGTAGGCCCAATGCCTGGATTGCCGGTATTCGTAAAGGGCGCACACCGCCAAACCAAAGGCGGCAGCCACCCAGATATCAGCGTATCCGGCCAGCACAGTATGAACATTCAGGTAGGGCAGACTCAATAAGCCATAGCAAGCAAGCACCGCCAGTAGCAACGGCACACCCGCCAGACGCAGGTGTCCAAACAGGGCCAGCCCCAATGCGAGCGGCGCCAACAACCAGGGCAGGTAGATAACACTGTGATCCCAGGTTCCGATTCCCAGCATGCACCACAACTGGATCAGCGGCACCGTTATGGGATAGAGCGAGGCCTCCCGATTCCCCAGCGTGTAGGCCTCCTGTCCAGCGTCCTGCAACCAATCCTGTGGAGTAACAAAGTCTACCAGTGCACCGTGGTGAAACCAGACAATGGCCTTGGGTGCCCAGTTCATCCAGGCATCCCAGGCATACAAGGGCCGCAGCAGTAACTCCTGCAGTAACGTTATGTGACGCCAGCCGATCAGCGCTACCAGTAGCAGTGCCACAGCGATATGCCATCCCGGTAGCGGCTCCGTCGTTGGCGCGGTGACAGTCGGTGTTGGTCGAACACGCTGCAGCAAGATGCCCAACACGCTAACGCTGGAGACAATAGCGGCAACGCCCCAAAAATTCAGACCGAAGCCTGCCATATCCCACAGTCGAATCACCAGCGTAGTAAAAAAAATACCCAGAAAGAAGCCCTGCCCCAGAACAATAAAGGCATTGCAGCGCCCGGTACGGCGCAACAGCCAGTGTGTCCATATGCTGCCGCACAGCCAGGGAAGGCTGAGTGCGACGAAGAGACCGGGCAGTAAAACGGTATCGGTCATGTCTTTTATTCCGCCTCCGGACCCTGTGGCAGGACGCGGTACAACCGGCCCATAGCAGCGCTGTCCAGGAGTTCAGCCTCGCGCGTCGCTTCCCCGTACTGCCACACCAGGTTGTTGGTCTGCGGGTCAAATTCGAGATCGGGAACATCGCCCAGGATGAGTATATAGTCGATGCGTTCGACACCGGTTGCAGGCGGTAGCCTGCCAAAATTATAGACATTGTGAGGCAGTAGATAATACTGTGCTTTGAGCCGATCAAAATTGTGTCCTGCCGAATCATGCACAATCACCAGGCGCGAGGGTTCTGTCGGCAATATCCCGTCTTTCAGGCGCATAATGTAGCGGTAGATATCGCCATCTACATCGGCCAGGTGCTTTTGCTGCACGGTTTTTTCCGCGAACTGCTCCCGAGTCTGGGTCAACTGTGTCAGCAATTCCTTTTGCCACAGCAAATCCAGAGATATCCAGGGCAGCAGCAGCGTGGCGGCCAGTGCACTCGGCTGCCATCCCCCGCCACACACTCCGGCCAGCAACAGCAGGCCAACCGCCAGTGCTGACCATGCCGCCGCCACCGGCACCGGCGACGGCGCGCTCTGATCCGATGTGCCGGACAGGTAATTGATAGACCGGGCCGACCAGCCGCGCCAAGACGTCCAGTCAGACCAGTGCCTGGCGCTGGCGGCGCGCCAGCCGAGAGGTTCAAGTGTCAGGTGGGAGATAGACAGTGCCTGCTCTGCGGCATCCGCGATGACATAGACGCCCAGCTCCTCCACCGTGCCCTGCCACTGGGGGTGGCTAGCCAGATTCAGCCAGGATGTGCCGCTGTCCGTAACGTTAAGGTCCGCATGGTGGATGATGCCGGGGTCGCTTGCCGTACGCCACACTAGCTGCAATTGTGGGCTGAGGGAGGCACTCTCAAACTGATACTGCAGCAGCTGGTAAGCGGCTGCCTGGAGCCGGCCTCGCCATACTGCTACAGCGATATGCTCGCCCCCCTTTGGATGGTAGGCCGTAATAACCAGCTGGCTCCCCTGAACCTCCCCACCACCCACCACAGCCTCCATGCTGTTACCCAATATTTCTAGCGGCGGCGGGCGATCAGCGCGCTCGGGCAATGCAAATTCCATGTACAGAACGAAACTGACAAACAACATGAGCGCACTCGCAACCAGAGCGAGCACGGCCCTGAACAGGATATCGAGTAAGGGGTGCTGGTACTTTTCCATGCCAATAGAGGGTGCCAGTCGTTGCAGGTCCCCACTATCACATATGTTGATCACGACATACAGCGTGACAGCGTGACAGCGTGATTGCATGCACTGCACCAATCGGTGACACCTATCCGGGATGATTTTGCCCCCTGCGCTGTGCCACAATGTAACCCCTTTATTCAGCCGAACTGGAGTGCCCAGTGTCTAACCAGAACAACAAGGCTATCGTGGAAAAAATGTGGCGTGCTCTGAGCGACATGGATTGGGACACCATGAGATGTTGCATGCACCCCGAGATCCACTACCGTGATGTCCCCAGTGACGACCCGGGTGCGTTTGGCCCCGAAAACTGCGTGAAGCGGCTACAAATTGCCTTCAAACACTTGCAAAAGCAGGAACAGGTAACCCATCACATTGCCGCGGACGGCGCAGTCGTGTTTCTCGATCATACCGAAACATGGACATTTACCTCTGGGGAAACTGCAGCTCACACCTTTGCCAGCATGCATGAAATCAGGGACGGCCTGGTATACCGCTGGAGCGACTACTGGGATATGCAGAAATTTGTCGGCCAGTTTCCAGCGTGGTTTCTGGAGGAGATGATGAAGTCCTCGGCAGAGGACTTCACCGACTGAATGATCAGGTGCCCACACTAATGAGCTCTGAGTTTGACTCGCCGCTGTTATCCGTGCGGTAGCGGTACTGTACCGCGCTGCCCGAGGGCACCTCTTGTAGTCGGGTGTCTTGGGGCAGCTTGAATTCCAGTTTTTGTCCGCGGCGCATGTTGCAGCGCGATGCCTCGTCGTATTTGCTGATCGAATCAATCTCCACCATGGTCGTTTCCTTACCGGCCTGCTCGCCATGCTGGACAGTACCCTGCAGTAAACAGTCCTTCTCTCCCTCGGCCATAGCGGGGCCCGCCATAAACAGTGCGCAGACAATCAGTGATTTGCTAGATAAGTTCATTATTGTTACCTCCATTGGCAGCTTTCGAGAAAACTTTACACCCAAATAGATCGATCTAGCCACCTCATGGAACAAATAATTCATCAAATTGTAACAATTTTGTGGTGGAGGGCCGGGAACACACTTGAACGCACTAGCGCGACTGGAGCCAATAGTGATTAGCGAGATGGCAGTGTTCTTGAGTGTTGTCACATCTCTGTCATAAAGTTGTAAAAAAATCCGCCTACACTGCACGCCTCTTGATACGTGTTAGTGCCTTATAAGTGCTAGTGCCTTTGCATACCTCGAAACGAGAACCGACGAACATGAAAGCCCTTATCAAAATTTGTGTCTTCCCCCTGCTAGCCTATGCCGCGCACAGTTCAGCCCTCTCCCTGGCGCCTGAGGAATTTAAGGCTTCACGACAAATGGCCTGCGTGCTGGCCCAACAATCCCTCGGAAAACTCAGTGAAGATGAGTATGGCAAGAAAGCCCATACCGTACTCGATGGCTTTGATGAAGCTGAGCGCACCAATATTCTGGCCCAGGCGGTGGGCTACTACGGGGGACTCCTGTTCTCCAATGCAGAGGAGACTGCCGCTAAGTCAACACTCAGACTCGAAGACTTCGTTGCCAGCAGCGCCTGCTCATCGAACGACTACCGCAAGGTGTCTATAAGCCTGTAGTTCGTTTCCAATTATTCGCTTCGGGGCCGGGCTATCCGGCTCCCACCACCCCCGCATAAACGCTCACTGACATTTCACAAATT
This sequence comes from Haliea sp., assembly GCA_031409615.1. Taxonomy (GTDB): domain Bacteria; phylum Pseudomonadota; class Gammaproteobacteria; order Pseudomonadales; family Halieaceae; genus Marimicrobium. Next base: position 39,522 of record JANNXP010000168.1, read on the forward strand.
TGAAACACAATCATCACGAGATTGTCATGCGGCACTATTAGCATGCCTCCTTCGACGGGATGGGTATGCGTTCATCACGGCGGGGAGCCTGCATGGCCCCCGCGGGTGTCCCCCAACATCACAATCAGTTTCCAGGTTAAGGCGAAAACTCATTATGAAAAGACTTGCAGCAACTGCGGGGCTATTGCTCTCCATCATCTCTCACCAGACACTTGCCTCCGACTTGTTCCTGATGGTCTTTCTCGACGATGCGCCCCTGAGTGGGGCCACAGTAATGCTGGACGAGCGCAATCTCGGGACAACCAATGGTCAGGGTAGCACCAGCACGCGTCTGGAAGCAGGCAGTCATGTAGTAACGCTGGTAGACGATCAAATCAAGTTCCCGATTGAGTTCAGTTCCACTGCGGAGGAAGACGTTGAAATCAAGGTCACATTTACGTCATCCACCGGCGATAAGCCAGAAGTCAGTATTCGTAAGTTTACTGTCGGGGCCGAGGGCGGTAAGGGATTCATCACCGGAAAAATTCTTGACCCCAGCGGCGCTGGCATCAAAGGCGCAACCGTTGCCATTCCAAACACCAGCTATACGGCGACGACTGATGAGTTTGGTGTGTATGTACTGAATATTCCTCGCGGCGAATACACAATCGAGGTCAGCGCAGCGGGGTTTCAGGGAGCGTCTGCAGCTAGCGTTCGCGTGATGGCCGACCTGGGCGTCAACGCCACCGTAAGCCTGCAACCTGAAGGCGCTGCAGCTGTAGCCGGGGCGGTAGGGTCCGGGGGAGATGTGGAAGAAGTCTTCGTCATGGGCGTATTCAACCCCAAGGATGATGCAGTCAGTATCGAGCGCAACGCTGAATCGATCACCAGTGCCATCGACATAGCCCAGATTGAACGATTCGGCGATAGCGATGTTGGCTCTGTCCTCAATCGTGTCGCTGGCGTAGCTGTAGTGGATCGAAAATATGCGACCGTGCGTGGCCTCGATGGCCGCTATATCTCCAGCACACTCAATGGCTTATTGATGCCAAGCACTGACAGCCAGCGACGGGAGGTGGAACTCGACCTGTTTCCCACCGTCATCGTCGGCGGGATAGAGATTCAGAAATCCTACACTGCCGACCAGCTGGCCACTACCACCGGTGGTGCCATCATGATAGAGACCAAGGGCATCCCCGATGAGCGCATCCTGCAAGTCAGTGGCTCTCTGGGCTACAACCCGGGCACTACCTTTGATGACATTCTGAGTTATGCCAGCAGCAACGGCGACTGGGCTGGTTATGACAGTGGCCTGAGAGAAATGCCTAACGGTGTTCTAGGAGCAACCGATCAAGGTCGTTCGTTAACCATTTGCGACCCCGCCATTGATCCCGTGCGCTGCACCTCGCCCGCCGAGGCAGCGCAACTTGGCGTGCAATTTCAGGATGACTATCGAGTGGGGGATAAAACCGCCCTACCCAATGGCGAAGTGTCAGTGATTTATGGAGATAGATTACCCGCCGGCGACAACGAATGGGGCTACTACCTGGCCGCGCAGATGGATCGTGATACCACTGATCGCGGCGACGCAGAGCTGTCCAACCCGCTGGGGCTGGATGGCGAGTATATGCGCTCGCAGGAAACCACTGCGATCACCGGCTACGGCGCCGCAGGTTATGAATACGGCGATGCCAACAATGTGATGTCCAAGACACTCTACCTGCACAACACAGACGACATTACTCGGGCTGAAGAAGGTATTGATTCTGTAGAGGACAATCAGACCAACACCTATCTTCTGGACTGGATCGAGCGCGAGTTCATATCACAGTAATTTACCGGCCATAACGACATCGAGCGCGGCGACCTGATTCATCAGTTCGATTGGCGCACTGCCTATTCACAAACAAAAACAGACGAACCTGATCGCCGCACGTATACCTATTTCAACGACCAGTTCTCCAGCTCCGCATTTGAACGACGCTGGTCTGATCTTCACGAAACCAGTAAAGACTTTGGGGCCGACTACTCCGTCGCGCTTGATTGGGGCGGTGTGAGCTCTACTGAATTTCAGGTGGGCACGTTATGGTCCGACAGGGACCGAAACTTCGATCAGTACCGTTTTGGTGTGGGCTTCACCGAGTTTGGACAGGATATTAATCTGAATATAGATCAGAGCCTCGAAAATGAAATACTGCCCTATACCAACTTCGCTATCAACAAGGTGGTTTTGAGAGCCAATACGACCGACACCGATTCCTATGATTCCCAGGAAACGATCAATGCCTTTTATCTCAATACCAATAACGACTTTGGTGAAGACTGGAGTCTGGTAGCAGGCGCACGCTACGAAAAGTTCGACCAGCAGCTTGACTATCCAAATGCTCCGCGAGCTGCAAACGAGCTTACCTACGACGACTGGTATCCGGCAATGAACCTGACATGGCGCCTGACCGAGGAATTGCAATTGCGCTTTGGGTACTCCCAGACTGTGTCCTATCCGGGAATCATTGAGCGCTCAGAGGCCCAGTCCTTTGATCCGGACACCGATGACCCCATTTTCGGTAATCCAGATCTAGAAGTCGCCACCATCGACAACACCGATCTGCGCGCAGAGTACTACTTCTCTGAAACCGAGAGCGTCTCTCTTGCACTGTTCTACAAAGCCATCGACAACCCGGTGGAGCGCGCCATCCCTGATGCCTCTGGTTCAGCTGCAAGTGGCACTACATTCCTGAACCAGGCCAGTGCAGACCTGACCGGTGTCGAGCTGGACGCTACCAAAAATGTAAAGGAGACCGAGGATTATCTGGTGTTTGTTAGCGGCAATGTCACCTACATTGACTCCAAGGTCGACCTCTCGGATGACTCACTACGCCTTGAGGGTGCATCCGCAGACGGCCGTCAATTGCAGGGGCAATCAGAATGGCTGTCCAACATTCAGGTGGGAATGGACCACTATCCGACGGAGCAGAAGTTCACGCTGCTACTGAACTATTTCGACGAGCGTATTTTTAGGGTCGCACGGGGAACCAACACCGGCCCGGAATATGAAGATGCTCGCGTACTTCTCGACTTCACCTATGAAAAGGTGTGGAGCGAAACGCTGGTAATCGACGCCTCCATTAAAAACATTTTGAATAGCAAAGTTGAGTACTCACAGAATGACAACACCATAGAGAGCTATGACGTCGGCATATTTTTCAAGGCGGGTGTGACCTACAAGTTTTGATCCTCTGTAGCCAGTACGGCCAGGGATAGTGCGATAGTAATTTTTGTAAAGAGAAGAGCGTGCAGACGATCTGCACACATTTTTTAACTTGATCAGGAAGGTAACCATGTTTAAGCAAACGTTGTTTGTAGCATTACTTCTGCCGCTGGTTGCCAGTGTGGCCGGCTGTGGCGGCAGCGATGGCGATAATGTCAACATCACTCAAAACATCGGTGGTGGTGGCGGTGGTGGCGGCGGCGGCGGCGGTGGCGGTGGCGGTGGCAATACCGGCTGCGAAAACGTTGTAACCGCGGATTTCGTCAGTTTCAATGCGGACTGCTCAGTAGGAACCTTGTCTGGCACCGTCAGCGAGGACTACACCCTGCTAGCCGACGTGCAATGGCGCCTGAGTGGAACAGTGACGGTGGGTGACGGCAACCAGACCGTTGCAGACGCCGCCGGTGTTCAGGCCCTGCGTGACAATGGCGTCACGCTTACCATTGAAGCAGGCACTGACGTACGTGCTTTCGATACCGGTTCTCTGCTGGTGACCCGCGGGTCCCTGCTGATAGCCGACGGCACCGCAGCGCAGCCCATCACCTTCAGTAGCCTCGACGATAACTTCGATGGATTGGGCGAATGGGGTGGCGTGATCATTCAAGGCTTCGCTCCCCAATACGGACAGGGCGGCACCGGACCCTGTTACGGCGCGGGTGAAGTCTGCAACGTCGAAGGCGAAGGCGGCACCGATATCGCGGTCTATGGCGGCAATGACCCCGCCGATGACTCCGGTACTCTCCGTTACGTGCGCATTACCGAGGGCGGCCTGGTGGCAGGACCCAACAATGAAATCAACGGCTTGACCTTGCAGGGTGTTGGCCACGGCACCACGATCGAATACATCCAGGTACACAGCAACCTTGACGATGGTATCGAGTGGTTTGGCGGTACCGTAAACCTGCGTTATGCCGTGCTGACCAGTAACGATGATGATGATATCGACTACGATGAAGGCTACATGGGAAACATACAGTACGCCCTTATTGAGAAGAATCAGGTCGCTGAGGCGCCCCAGGGTAGTAATGATCCGAGGGGTATCGAGGCCAATTCCAGCGATGCGGATTTTGTCCCTGAGACAGAAGCCGTTATCGCTAACGTCACGATCATCGGAGGGAAAGTGAATAACAATTCGGCCGCTACCCAGGGCCAGCAGCCCGGTATGCGGCTGCGCGGTGCTGTCAAGACTGCCATCTACAACAGCTCCGTCAGCGACTTTGACACAGGCTGCGTGCGTATAGACGACGCGAACGTCAATGGTGATGATTCGCTGATTGTGGAATCATTCATTGCCCTGGAAAACGTTCTCGGCGATTGCGAGGACGGCTTTTATGACAAGCGTCCGGCCAATGTCGCTAACAATGTCGAAGAACTTATTCTGACTTTCAGCAACACCCTGGCGATACGAGAAGGTGCCGCGCAGCTGCCGGCGGCCACTATTATCAATGCGATGAACAACGGCTCCGGCTTTGTGTTTGACCAGACTGACTATGTGGGTGCGGTTGATCCCAACGGCGCTGCCTGGTGGCAGGGCTGGACATTGCCTGGCACGGTGACTGTACCGAATGTAGACCCCGTACCACCGGGCGAGCCGGTAGTGCCTGCGAGCTTCGTGAGCTGCAATGCAGACACCACCGTTTGCACCATCACCGGCCTTATCGATCAGGACTATACCCTGGTAGCCGGGGTTGAGTGGCGCCTGAGTGGCGAGGTGATTGTCGGTACGGGTAACGAGTCGGTTGCAAGTGACGCGGACGTAGCGGCAGTACGCGCTGCGGGCGCCACACTGACAATTCGTCCGGGTGTGCAGGTTCGAGCCTTTGATACAGGGTCTTTGATCGTGACGCGCGGCTCCAAGCTCAACGCGGTCGGTACCCCGACCAGTCCCATCACCTTCAGTAGTCTCAATGACGATAACCTGAACGGCCAGGGCGAATGGGGTGGCGTGATCCTGCAGGGTTTCGCACCGCAGTACGGCAAGGCCGGAACCGGCGCATGCTTTGGAAGCGGTACGGTCTGTAACGTGAAAGGAGAAGGCGGCACCATTGTGGGCAACTACGGTGGCAACGATCCGGCTGATAGCAGCGGTAGCCTGCTCTTTGTGCGCATCGCCGAGGGTGGAAAAATTGCCGGCCCCAACAATGAGATCAATGGCCTGACCCTGCAGGGTGTTGGCCACGGCACCACCATCGAGTACATCCAGGTACATGGCAACCTCGACGATGGCATTGAGTGGTTCGGCGGCACCGTCAACGTGAAGCATGCGGTGCTCACCAACAACGATGACGATG
>JANNXP010000169.1:0-6916 GCA_031409615.1 Haliea sp.
GTTGAATTCCTGCGCGGCTTCCTGGTCAAAAAATGTGCCCATGCGCTTCATCATTTCGCGCGCGTACTGCAACCACCAGGTATCGGCGGCGGCATGGAATTCTTTGGGCATGTAGGGCTTGTAGCCTTCCGGCAGAGCGCCGGCATGACAATCCGAACTGATCATTATCACTTTGGACATACTCAACTCCCGATCGAGATTATGCGCATTAGCGGCAGTGTATTTTAGCGCTGCGGTGCATGGCAAGGTGGTGGGTATGCAGACCCAGTCTCGTGATACCTTAATAGTCTTGCAACAGTGACGGGCAGGCGCAGAAGCAGATGAATGGTGGATCGAAGCAGGATGGGGTGACGGCGGTCGAGGCTAGTCTGGGCTTTTACCGTCCGTCAGCCGTGGTGGATGATGACGAGGGGCGCGGCCTGAGGCGCGCCATCAACTATTCCCAGGGCTATGACGATGTTGGGCAGCTGGAATACCGGCGCTGCCGGATTCGCGATTGGTCAGCGCCGGGTCAACTCCGCCCCAGCTTTCGCGCCATGGGGTTTGAAACCATCGACCTGGCGGCTATCGAACCTCTGCAGTTACTGCTTGCGCAAATCCGCCAGAGCGGGGAGATTGCACCGCAGCAGGGCCGGGAATTACGCCGGCATCTACAAGGTCGTGTGTTTCCGCTCGCCGAAGGCAAGTGCCTGCGCATGCTCAACATCGCACCGGAAGGCCTGATCATGCGCACCGGCGGACCCAACGGACTGCAAGTCGATCCCGATGGTCGCATGAGCGGGATGAACGGCCACGACGTGGCGGTATCGGTCCACGGCGACCAGGATGTGCGCGGTACACCGCTGAAGCAAATCATGCGCGGTTTTGCACCCTGGCTGTTCCGGCACCAGACGCCCGATGGCAGCAACCTGATCTCGCCGCTGGTGCTGGTGAACGTCTGGATACCGCTGCAGCAGATCACCCGGCCGCTCGCTCTCATGGATCGCCGCACGCTGCGTGCACGAGAGCACCAGTTGCGTTATGCACTGCCCATCGAGGCATTTCTGGACCGCGCAGAGGACATGCGCACGAACGATATCTGGACCTTCCTCCACGACGACGCGCAGCAGTGGTATTTTCACGCCGATATGGATCATCGTCAGGCGTATGTGTTCGACACCCTCGGGGAGCCCCACGGTGCGTTCATCCTCCCGGGGGAGGACGTGGCAGAGCAGTATTATCTGCAATTGCAGCAAATGTGTGACCAGCTCAAGGCGGGGGTCACAGTGACACGTCCCGCACCGCTCGCGATGGATTTGCCCGCAACAACCACTGCGCCACTGCGTCGGGCGATTGCGTGCATGGCGGAGGCGGTGTCTTGTGTCCCGGTCGACGTCGCTACATCCGCCGCGGTGGATGCCTGGCTGGCACGCGCGACTGTAGCTATGGACGCGGTGGTGCGCAGATCCCTGGAAATGCGAGTGGTGGCGCTGTTATTGCCAAATGTCTGGCCTTTCAATCGCAGCCGGTTTACCTGAGCCGCTAGCAGGAACGAACTCGGCTTGTCAGTGTGCCCCAGGTTCACGCCACATGAGCCAAACAGGCGGCGCGGACGCGGCAAACCGGATCTGCTGCTGTACCTTGAAACCGTGGCCCTGGTAGAACGCCAGATTCTCCTCTTTCGAATTTTCCAGATAAGCCGGTATGCCCTCGGCATCACACTGTTTGAGCACATGCGAGATAAGGCTGGTGCCAACACCCTGCCCCTTGTGGCCGGGTGTGACGCCGATAGCGAACAGGTAATAGTGCGGCGTTTTGGGGTGGTACCGCTCCGTCTTCATGCCACTGACCGCCAGACGATACAAGCCGGTTAAGCCGCCGAGCTGCAACACTTTGGTGATATTCGATAATGAAAAAGGCCAGTTGAGCGTTTGCTCAGGACCCAGCCAGGATGCCGCACCGCGCCCCTGCGGATCGAGGTAAGTGAGTTGGTGCGGAATGAATACGGGCAAGGTAAATTCGAAAAAAGACTGTAGGCTCGGCGGGTTATTACAGGACCAGTTAATCACCGGGTCATCCCGGAATGCCTCGGCCAGGATACGGATAGCGTCAGCGGTATTCGATCCGTCCACCAGATTAAAAGTCATTGCAGAACACGTCCTCGCTGAGTATTGCGCTTATGCTTCGTGCAAGTCGTAAACCAGGACCGAGTTTTTAGCGTCCTGAGCTGGCGTTTTCCAGTGAATAACCTGGTTTGAGATCTTTAGCGCGTAATTCGTGACGACCAACATCGTCCGGTCCGGAGACAGTTTCGCTCCATGAGGCAACGTCACACCCTCGGTAATTGTGGCCACAGGCCTTTCGAGCTGTGGATCATTTGCCAGATCATGGAGATAGACCCTGCCGTTGATGGTGTCGGTCAGGATGACGGTGTCGCCAACAATATTGATGTTTTCCAGGCGACAGAACACTTCTCGCTCCAGCACCCTGACGGGTTCCTCCGACAGCACACCCCTCTCGCTTATAGCGAAAATCGCGATACCGTTTTTCAGGGGTCGCGCGGGCGCTTGCATCCCGCTGAGCCGGCTCGCTAACCTTGACCCGATATGCCTGATCAGCGCCACTGCACCTTGACTCTGCAGCATGAGTTGCATCCCCTGTAGGCGGCGTATGTACTTCGCGGGGCCTGCCATGCGCTTGGGTGTGACATAGGTGAATAAAATGTGTGCTCCATCTCCGCCAAATGCCACACCTTTGGGCCCTCCGTAGTGCTCGAAGCACGACTCGCGCAGGCAAATCGGGCCGCCGATCAACCCCGCTTCATCGTCAAAGCGATAGGACACAACCGCGCCTGGCCCTTGTGTATTTTCGCAGTAGCTGGCCACCAGTATGTTGTTGTGCAAAGCCAGGCTGTGCGCTTCGCGCAGGTGCTGATACGGCGTCTCGTAAGTGCTGACAGGCTTTTGACTAAGGTCATTGAGGTGGTAAACAGTGAATGAACTCGGATGCAATTTACTATGCGTATTGCTGACCACGATGTGGTTATCGGTTAGCAGTATGCCGTGAGGAGTATCCAGTCCGGCATCAGGATTTTGGTATACCCGCAGGACTGATCGGGTGTGGGAATCGAATACCACCACCTCATTGGTTTTTTGGTAGCAGACTGCGAATACAGTGCCGCTGGGATTGAATGAGACCTCGGAGATCAAGTTTAGATCAACATCATTCGAAATCGAATTGGCCAGACGGTACATATGAGCTACCTCCCAGAGCTGTTTGCTTGCATGTCTACCGTAACTGATTCAATAAACGCGCGTATCTCTGCCACCGTTTCCTGCGGATAGAAAATAAAAGCAGATACATGGCTGCCCCAGCGTTCCTTCCAGGCAAGATCGGGATGCTGCGGATCGATGGCAGGGACTAGCCACAAGGTGACACGTGGATTGCGCTGGGCGAGTTCTACACTGTAGCGCGCCCGGGTTACCGGATCGTTCGTATCCTGGATCGCGAGTATTGGCAGATTCAGCGCAGCGGCTCGCTCCAGTGCCTGTTCGTCACCTCCGGGCAATCCGAAGAATTGCGTGACTGCCCAGGCGGATAGCGCAAACAGCGCAGGGGGTAGACCTGTTTCCACCCAGGCGCCTTGTTTGAAGGCATCGTGAGTATCGAGCAGGCTGTCCATCAGAATAAGGCCATCGAGTTGGGCGCCGTCATGCGCCGCCTGTATCAGGGTAGCGCCGCCCATCGATGTGCCCATGGCAAACAGGGGTAGGTTTGGATTTTTGTTACGCGCCCAGGCGATGGCCGCTGCGGCATCATGCTTCTCGGTGCGACCAAATTGCAGACCCTGCCCATCGCTCCCGGAGTTGCCGTGGTTGCGCAAGTCAATCGACACAACGCCAATACCCTGGGCTACCATCGCGCGATAAAACGCCAGCGAGCCAAAGTAGCTACTGGTGCGGCTGGATCCTGCGCCATGGATGAATACCAGGGTTGCCCGCGCATGTTGCGCCGGCATCCACCACCCGGCCAGCGTTAAGTCACTGTCTGTGGGTGAGACCACAAACTCCTCGAATACCACGCCGACATCGGCAGGACTGCCAATGACGGCGTTGCGTTGCTCCTTGATCGCCTCGCGGGGAATCGCCACCAGAGTAATGTAGCCGCAGGCCACCAGCAGCAGGGCAGTGACAGTCCAGAACAAGGTCTTCACAGCGCGATCCAAGAGTCGCAAGTCGAGCGCGCATGGTACACACACACGACTCTTGCTAACAAGAGCGCGTTTTTTTCCGGCCTGAATGCATTTGATGTTCCACGTGCAGGTGATCGTCGGCAAAATGTCGGGCTTTCGACGGATGCCACAGAAATCAACCGGAGGGTGCTATGGAAAGAGCGGTGCGCAGGCATGGAGATGTTGCCAGAGTGTTGGCAACCGGCAGCTACGATGACGATTTAGCCGGCAACGATTGTCGGTATCTGCTGGAAGGGCATACTGGCACGCCGCCCATCATCGAAATCAGTGACAAGGATTACCGCTCGTTTTGCTGGCCCTGTCATGCCCTGGAGGAACTGGAGGAATTGGAGGAAGCGCAGCACGGCCGGTCGGGACCCTAGTCCCAACCGGCCGTCACGCTGCAGGTTTAGTCCTGCGGTGTGATGGCGTTGATGTGATCCAGCGCCTCGCTGTACTCATTCAGCAGGCGGAACACGATATCGCGGCAGGACTCGATCGAGTTGATCTGCCCCACCACCTGGCCCACCGGGTTGAACGCCACCGTCTGGCAATCGCCGCTGCCGGCATAGCGGTGCGTGCGCCGCACCGCATCGAAGGTCAGGTAGCCCTGCAGTGGCATGGGCAGCGGCTTGGGGTTCTCGGCTTTCTCCCAGGCCTCGGTCCACTCGTTCTTCAGCACCCGGGCCGTTTTGCCGGTGAAGGAGCGCGAGCGTACGGTGTCCTCGGAAGTGGCTTTCATATACGACTCGCGCTGCGCGGGTTCGGCATGGGCTTCAACAGAGTTCAACCACAGCGAGCCCATCCACACACCGGCGGCACCCATGCTCATGGCGGCCAGCATCTGGCGTCCGTTGCCAATACCACCGGCGGCGAGTATGGGCAGGGGAGCAACAGCATCGACCATTTGCGGCCACAGGATCATGGAGGTGACTTCCCCGGCATGGCCACCGCCCTCGGAGCCCTGGCAGACGATGAAATCGAGACCGGCAGCCTTGTGGTTGATACCGTGCTTGAGGCGGCCAGCGAGTGCGCCGATCAAACGGCCGGAATCGTGCACCTGTTTGATAATGTCGGCGGGCGGCGTGCCGAGCGCATTGACGATCATGCGACATTTGGGGCGCGTCAGGGCCACATCCACCAACGCCTGGGCCTGCACCGCAGAGAAACTGAGGGTGACCTCATCGTCCTTATCGGGCCACTCGGGCACACCGGCGTCGGCCAGCAGTTTATTGGCAAAGTCGCGGTGTTGCTGGGGTATGGCCGCCTGCAGCATGGCCACCAGTTCTTCCGGGCTGGTCTTGTCCATACCCTCGTATTTCTGAGGTATAGCTGTATCCACTCCATAAATATGGTCGCCGATATGCGCATCAATCCAGTCCAGTTCCTCTTTCAAGCGCTCCGCTGAAAAGCCCACGGCCCCGAGTACGCCAATGCCGCCGGCCTTGCTCACGGCTACGACCACATCGCGACAATGGGTAAAGGCGAAAATGGGCAGTTCAATACCCAGCTGTTTACAGAATTCAGTTTGCATGGTGTGCCTCGTAGTTGGCGGACGGTTTCTTTGACTATCCGTCCACACTACAGTAGTTCAGGTGCCGTAATAATGTCGCCAGAGGCCGGGAAAACTAGCAAAAGTTGACGCCCCTGGGCTTTCACCGCGTACCGACGAGAACCCCGTGATTAGGTCGTAAAAAAACCGCGTGCAGGCGGGGTGTGAATTGGCTAGTATTTCTGCCATAAAACAGGGTCCACAGCGGGCCATTCTTGTATACGGCTTAGGGGTCACCTATGAAAAAAGTGCTAAGAGGCTTAACTGTGGCAGCTGCAGTGGTGGGTGCGAGCAGTGCCGCAGCCGGTGGCTTGTGGCTGAACGAATACGGCGACTTTGCCGGTGGGCGCGCGGCAGCAGGTGCCGCGGCAGGGACCGATGAGGCGATGACGATCGCCTACAACCCCGCCAGCATTACACGCCTGGAGGGCAACCAGCTGTTTGCCTCCCTCGGCGCAGTGGTGCCGGAGATGAAATTCGATACCAGCTACACCACGCAACGCCTTGGTACTGTCAATGGCGGTAACGCTGGCGAAGTGGCTGCCTATTCCTCTATGGCCTATGTCCACGACCTCGACTCGGATCGCTGGAGCACCGGCATCGGGCTGGTACCGTTGTCCGGGGCGGGCATCGATTACGATGACAACTGGGTGGGTCGCCGCCAGGCCACCGAGGTTTCGCTCGCGCTGATGGCGCTCACGCCCACGCTGGCCTATAAAGTCACCGACGAGCTCTCGCTGGGCGTAACTGTGCAGGCTTACTACAGCTCACTGGAAATAAAGACCGCCATTCCCAGCCTCAACCCGAACAACCCTGAAGGCGAAGCCAAAATCGATGGTAACGATGTCGATGTTGGGTTCACCCTGGGCGCCATGTATGAACTCTCCGACCGCACCCGCTTCGGGGTGTTTTACCAGAGTGAGTTAGAGCCCAAGTACGACGGCGATCTCAAGACCAATCCCGCTAACCTGGGTTTTGATACCGAGACAAAATTAACGTTTGGAGAGTACGTTAGGTTTGCCGTGCACCAGGACATGGACGAGCGCTGGGGTGTGGATTTCACCGTCGGCTGGGATAACTGGAGTGCCCTGGGTACTGTGCCCCTTGATACGGAGAATCGGGGCGTCGCCATACCGGCCAAATGGGAAGACACC
>JANNXP010000170.1:0-1617 GCA_031409615.1 Haliea sp.
ACTGGCCAAGCCAGGCTCAGTGAAGCCGCACACCAAGTTTGAGGCAGAGGTTTACGTTCTGTCCAAGGAAGAAGGCGGTCGTCATACGCCGTTCTTCAAGGGCTACCGTCCGCAGTTTTACTTCCGCACGACGGACGTGACGGGTGCCTGCGAGTTGCCTGAGGGTGTTGAGATGGTGATGCCGGGTGATAACGTGCAGATGGTAGCGACCTTGATGGCGCCGATTGCGATGGAAGAAGGTCTGCGTTTTGCGATTCGCGAAGGTGGCCGTACTGTTGGCGCCGGTGTGGTAGCCAAGATTATCGAGTAGAACCGTGTTTGATCGGGGCTGGGGTGGTGACTCTGGTCCTACCGAAGACTAAGCCGAACCGCTTGCATGAGCAGTTCGGCTTCGTCGTCTAAGTGAGAGGTTTAGGCCAGTAGCTCAATTGGCAGAGCAGCGGTCTCCAAAACCGCAGGTTGGGGGTTCGATTCCCTCCTGGCCTGCCAGTTATTTATTGGCGGGGTCCGCGTCTGAGTTGGGTGCGGTCTAATGTGACAAGGTTGAATTGATGAGTGTGGAAACAACTGCGAGCAAGTACGACGCGGTCAAGTGGACTGTTGTAGTTGCTCTGGTGGCAGTGGCGGTAGTAGGCAATAGCTACTACGCCGAACAGTCACTGCTCTATCGGGTGTTGGGCATTCTTGTGGTTGCAGGATTGGCCGGCATGGTTGCTCTACAGACCGCCAAGGGCGCGGCTTTCTGGGCGCTGGTGAAAGGCTCCAGAACCGAAATACGCAAGGTTGTCTGGCCTACCAGGCAGGAGACCGTACAGACCACCATGATTGTGGTGGGCTTTGTATTGCTGGTGGCGTTGCTCCTGTGGGGGTTGGACTCATTCCTCGGTTGGTTGGTGTCGCTTGCAATTGCTTAACATACGAGACAGGGGTTAGCCGATGGCAATGCGTTGGTATGTCATTCATGCCTATTCCGGGTACGAAAAGAAAGTTGCCGCCGCCCTGAAGGAGCGTATTGAACTGCATAACATGCAGGATCGCTTCGGCGAAGTGCTGGTGCCGACCGAAGAAGTTGTGGAAATGCGTGGTGGTCAGAAGCGGCGCAGCGAGCGCAAGTTCTTCCCGGGCTATGTACTGGTACAGATGGAACTGGGCGATGATACCTGGCATTTGGTCAAGGAGACCCCGCGAGTTTTGGGATTCATTGGCGGCAAGGCAGATGCGCCTGCACCGATTACCGAAAAGGAAGCAGCAGCGATCCTGCAGCGCGTGGAAGACGGCGTGGAAGCGCCCCGACCCAAGACCATGTTTGAGCCCGGCGAGATGGTGCGGGTAGTGAGCGGACCCTTCAACGACTTCAATGGTGTTGTTGAGGATGTGAACTATGAAAAGAGCCGCCTGAATGTGGCAGTGCTGATATTTGGACGGTCCACTCCGGTGGAGCTTGAATTTAGTCAGGTCGAAAAGGCCTGATAACGAAACGGGGTCTGTTTATGGGGTCAGAGCCCTTTTTCACGGTTTGGTGAAAAATGGCGATGACCCCATAAACAGTCCCCGTTTCGTTATCAGGCCTTTTCGACCATACTAAATTAAATCTCCACCGGCGTGGACCGTCCAAAT
>JANNXP010000171.1:0-3899 GCA_031409615.1 Haliea sp.
ATTCTCGCTGCCCTTTCTTCTACGCCCAATTTTATTTCCCCCGGGGGTCTTCAAACCACCCCGCGCCGCTGAATTGTCTATGCTCCCGTTACCCCAACCAGAAAAATTACAATCCTCGGCAATTAAGCAACATACTGCCTGGCCAACCCCCGCATGATGTCATGAAACCCCGCCATGGTTTCCTCAACAATTTCCCGCGCACTCTTGATCGCGTCAATTCTTCCGCAGACCTGCCCGGATAGTGGAATGGCCGCCTCCATATTGCCGCCAAAATACAGCGACTGCAGATCTGCCATATGCTCCATTACATTGAACTTGCCCAGCAGCGCAAGCGCAGCGGTGCGTTCCGTTCGCAATGCGCGCAGGGCGGGACGTGATTCCTGGTTCAGAAAAACGGTATCGGTTTCGGCGGCATCGAGTACCGCCTGCTTCCAGTTTGCGTGTACCGGTGACTCGGTGCACGACAGCATCCGGGTACCCATCTGCACACCTTCCGCGCCCATCGCAAAAGCGCCAGCCATCGACAGGCCGTCGACCATGCCACCCGCGGCGATGATCGGCACATCAACTCGGGAGCGAATCAATGGTAACAACACCATGGTGGACACCGGGCTGGGATTCTTGAAACCGCCGCCCTCCCCGCCCTCAACGACCAGCCCGTCAACGCCCGCGTCGATGGCCTTCATGGCCATCTCCAGCGTCGGCACTACATGGAATACCTTGATACCGGCTTGCTGGAACGCCTCGGTACACACTTTCGGGCTACCGGACGAGGTGGTGACAAACTTGATGCCCTGTGCAATCACAAAGTCAATGATATTGCTGCCCTTCACATAGGACAGGGCCACGTTCATCCCAAACGGTTTATCCGTCAGCGTGCGCATCTTCGCGACTTCCGCCTTGATATTGTCGAGCTCACCAGAAGACGTTTCGATGATGCCCATGCCGCCGGCATTGCTCACAGCAGAGGCCAACTGTGCTCGTGCGATCCAGCCCATCGGGGCCTGGATGATCGGGTATGCGGTGCCGGTCATGGCGGTGACGCGGTTGCTGATCGCCATAGTACTCATGCTAGTTACCTGCTTACTGTGGATGGGTTATGTATCTTTCAGTGCGCGATGAGAAGAGCGTCGCAACCCGTACCGGCTAACACGGCATTCACCCGGCCACGATCTGCAGCGCTGAGGGCGAGATACTGCTCGTTAATCCATCTCAGACACTTGGCCTGATAGGGAAAGGTCTGCTGCGTCCAGCGCGCACCATCTATCTCTGACTCCCAGGTTTTCTCCCGGGCCGCTACCGATTTGGCGTTGGCCAGCAGGGCCGGTACATAGACTCGGCCGATTTCACAGAGCAGGCCGTGCAGCGTGGGCGGGGTATCTTCAAGTCTGGTCCAGTCGCTGTCCTGCGGTTCCAGACCGCACTGGTCTTCCATTCGGTCCACCCACGCAACCGTGCGTGGCGATACCTCATGGGCAATAGCACGGGGCGTCGGGTCAAATCCTACCAGCTGCGTCAACTGGCCGAACATGGCGAAGTCGCCAGCGCCGGGACGCCTACCCAACATGAAGGGCTGCTGTGCCAGGTGCGCCTCCATGGCAGCCAGATAGCGCCGGTAACTGGCGTCGATCACCGGTGCAGTGGTGTCATTGGAGCCCACCACGTACAACCGCCCCACCTGCCGATCAGTGAATACGTTCTTGAACATCTCTAGCGTTGCTGCCGGGGTAGTAACATCCATGCCCAGCGGCAGCAGCGTGCCGGCATTGTCTGCATCCACCTCCGGGTACCAACGATAATGAAACATATACTTCGTGCACCACTCGTCACCGAAATCCTCGATCAGGTAATCGATGAAGGCCAGCGCCGGATCGGTCGGAAGCACCGAGCGATCGGGGTACATGCCCTCAAGACGGCGAAGAATGGGGCTGGAGTCACACACTGCTTGCACGGTGCCGTCCACGCCCGTGAACAGAAACGTGGGATGAAACGTGGGTCTGGGCTTTTCGATACCCAGCGCATCCAGTGTACTGACGGGATCTCCCCAAGTGATGCTATAGGGAATGCGACGATAGCGCAGCAGCGCGACCATCTTGCGTGTATAGGGTGAACCAGTGCCGCCGATCAGGCGCAGTCGTTCCCGGGTGGACATCGATATTCTCCTGGTGGTCAGGGCAGTGCGCCATTGCACGCACACCGTCTGGTGTTGGCGTGGCAGGATTATATTGACACACTAAATGCCATTATGTCACCTTGGGATACACGCCATGCACTGTTTGTGCGACAGCTACCTGCGGGGGTTGCGGCGCAACCAACAGAAAAATCTCGCCGATACCATTGCTGTCTTTACCATCACTATGACCGAACCATCACTATGACCGAACCATTACTATGACCGAACCATCACTATGACCGAGCGCTTGCAGTAGCCCCGCTGATTCGATAGTGACTGATCTGTATTTCTTCGCCCTCATCGGCGTAGTCACCGGCAGCACGCGCAGCACGGAACTCACCCCAGGTTATCGGCCGATACAGCGGCGGGCGCGTCGCATCGCAGACCCCTGCCAGCGGTGCGTACACGGTGGCATAGCCTGGATTGTAGAAATAGGCCGCGCTATAGCGCGTCGCCGAGCCATTGGCGAGCACCCGATGGAGTGGCGCCTGGTAGCGATCGTTGGACCACACCTGAACAATATCGCCGATATTGATCAACAACGCATCGGCGCGCGGCGCAATGACATGCCACTTGGCGCTGTGCAGCACCTGCAGTCCGGGCTGCCTGTCTTGCAGGAGCACGGTGAGCGCTCCCGCATCCGTATGGTGGCTGATACCAAAGTGTCCCTGTGACGAATGACCCGGTGCATCGGCGGGTGCCGCATGGGCGCAAAGTGGGTAATGGTTGAGGCGCAGGAAACTCGTCTGTGCAGCGTCGAAGCAACTGTTCAAGTACTGTGCCGGCATACCCAGGTTCGCACTGACCGCTTGCAACAGCCGCTGCGCCACTGCTTCGCAGCCGTTAGAAAACGCCCGAAGTGTACTGCGAAAGCCACGCAGCTCGCTCTGCCCCGTCTCCTGGGGCCATTGCGCCTGCGCGCCTTGCAGCCCATCGGTTGGAATATCGGGGCCGACATCGAAAATTTCCTTCCAGTCGCGCACGTTCTTGGTGAGCTCCCGATCATAGAAACCCCAGGGATTATCGGCCGTGCGTTGGACAGAACGCTTCTGCGCTAGCGACAATGCGAAAAAGCGGCGCATTGCCGCCTGCATGTCAGTGGTGAGCTGCTTGTCTATAACGTGACCGGTAAGGTGAAAAAAGCCCCACTCGCGACAGGCGCGATCGACGACCTCCCGTGTGGATGCGCCTTCAAGATCGTCATAGTCAATGGTCGGTATATCCTGCACGCTGATCCTCAGACAAAACAGCTGGTGGTAACCCGGCAGAAGCGCCGCCTTACCATTCCTGGCAATCCGGTAACAGGCCCGTCAGTTCAGCGTCCGTCAAATTGCGCCACACGCCTGGCTTCAGCGCACCCAGTTTCACATTCACAATGCGCGTGCGACGCAACTCCACGACTTTATAACCGAGCGCTTCACACATCAGGCGAATCTGTCGGTTCAAACCCTGGGTCAGTACAATCCTGAACCCGTACTTGGCCAGCCGGGATACTTTGCATGGCAGGGTCATCTGGTGATGAATACGCACGCCACGCGCCATGTTACGTAAAAAAACATCGTTGACGGGCTTGTTCACGCCAACCAGATACTCCTTTTCGTGCTTGTTCTCCGAGCGCAGGATCTGATTGACGATATCGCCATTGCTGGTCAGCAGAATCAAGCCCTCTGAATTCTTGTCCAGCCGGCCGATTGGGAATATACGTTCCTTGTGATCGACAAAATTG
>JANNXP010000172.1:0-47797 GCA_031409615.1 Haliea sp.
CGCAAACACCACGGGATTAAACGGAAAGCCGACATGGCTGGCGACCACGGCCACGTTGGTCACATAACGCGGATCGCCCTGGCATTTCGCAATGCCCGCACCCACGATACCGTCGGACTCGCTGTACAGCGCCAGCACGGGGACGCGCAACTTGCCGCCACGGTAGGTGTGCGCCACCCAGCGCTCCAGCGCCACCTCCTCAACTTGATGCTCGTAGAGGCTGCCCATAACACTGTATAGCGCGGTGCCGCGCGGATCGCCATAGGGCGTGCCCAGCGTGATCACCTCTCGTATCCACTGGGGAAAGCGATGCGCCAGGGCAACCGCATACAGGCCCCCGAGACTCCAGCCAATCAGCGTCAGCTTGCGCCCACTGGCCTTGAACTCGGCCTTCACCCGCACCGCAATCGCATCCTCGGTCTGCGAGCGGTGCGCCAGAAAATCGTCAATGTCGTGCGAGCGCACTTCCGCTCCATTGCGCCCCAGCCCCCAGGGGATAGCATGGTAACCACGATTGTTGAGGAACTTGCGCAACTGCGACGTAGAACCGTCGGCCCCCATGAAGCCGGGGATCGTCATGATGGTGTGGCCGTCACCCTTGGGCAGGGTATTTAGTAAGGGACTGAGCAGGGCCGTGCTGCCAAATTCCAGCATCACGCGTCCGAATTCCATAACGCTATGCCGCAATCTAGGTGGCCGCACATCGGTCGTAAAGCGGTCTTGAGATTTCGTCATGCAGGTTCCCAGTGAAGGACTCACTCCCTCATTGTGGCCACTCTCTCAGGAGGAATACAGCGAAACCTAGAAGCCCCGGTTCAATAAATCATGCTAGAATTATGGTCTTAACGAGAATTTCCATGCACTTCCACCGAACTGTGACGCAGTAACCGTTTGTGACTGATCCCCGCGATTCACTCTACGCCGATCCACTGTCCGAACACGGCCTGTTTACGTTTGACGACAGCGTCGCTCGCGTCTTTCCCGATATGATCAAACGCTCCGTGCCGGGCTACTCCACCATCGTGTCCATGACCGGTCTGCTGGCAGGAAAATACGCCAGCGCTGGAAGCTCACTCTACGATCTGGGCTGCTCCCTCGGCGCCTCTACCCTGGCCATGCGCCAGAATGTTCAGCAGCCAGACTGTCGCATTATCAGCGTCGACAATTCCACCGCCATGCTGGAGCGCTGCCAAACGATTGTCGATACCGATACCCATGACACGCCCGTAACGCTGACCTGTGCCGACGCGCAGGATGTGGTGATAACCAATGCCTCGGTAGTGGTGCTCAACTTCACCCTGCAGTTCATCCCCAGGGCAGTGCGCGATCAGGTGATTAGCGCGATATACCAGGGCTTACTGCCGGGCGGAATCATGGTGCTCTCGGAGAAAGTCACTTTCGAGGACCCGCATCTGGACGCACTGAATATCGATTTGCATCACCAGTTCAAGCGCGCCAACGGCTACAGTGAACTGGAAGTGGCGCGCAAGCGCAATGCGCTGGAAACCGTCTTGTTACCCGAGACGCTTAACCAGCACAAACAACGCATTGCCAGCGCCGGATTCAGCAGCTGCGACGTGTGGTTCCAGTGCTTTAATTTCGCATCCATCATTGCACTTAAATAGTGGGTCGCGCTCAAATAATGGATTACCAACCGCTGATAGAGCGCTGGCATGATGGCGACTTGAGCCGCTGGGCGCAGCAACTTCAGCAGCAAGTTGCCAATGGCCTGTGCCAGAAACGCTTCGGAGATCTGGCGCGCTGGTTACAGGCGCTGCAGGACCTACCGCCGTTGCAGCCCGATGACATTCACCTGGATCAGTCAAGAGTGGGCGCGAGCAGTGCCGACTCACTGACGGCTGCCATCACAGCGCAACTGCGCAATGCGCTGCTGGCACTGCACCCGTGGCGCAAGGGTCCATTCGAACTCTTCGGTGTGCACATCGACACCGAGTGGCGCTCCGACTGGAAGTGGGATCGTCTGCAAGGGAATATCGATACGCTGCGCGGACGGCGCGTTCTGGATGTCGGCTGTGGCAGCGGCTACCACTGCTGGCGCATGCTCGGCGAGGGCGCAGCGGAGGTTATCGGTATCGATCCCACGCCGCTGTTCGTGGTGCAGTTCTGGGCGCTGCAAAAATATTTACAACAGGACAATATCTGGGTGTTACCAGTATCTATCGAGCAGGTGCCACCCAAGCTGCGCGCCTTTGATACAGTCTTCTCCATGGGCGTGCTCTATCACCGGCGCTCACCGCTGGACCACCTGCAGGAATTGAAAGACTGCCTGCGGCCCGGCGGGCAGTTAGTGCTGGAAACGTTGGTGATCGAGGGTGAATTAGGCGATACGCTGTTGCCCGAAGGTCGCTATGCGCGTATGGGCAACGTGTGGTTCCTGCCCAGCGTTGAGACGCTGCTACGCTGGTTGCGCAAGCTCGGCTTTGTCGATACGCAGCTGGTGGATGTCGGTGTAACCACCACGGCCGAGCAGCGCTCCACCGAATGGATGAACTTTCATTCACTGGCTAATTTTCTCGATCCAAAGGATTCGAGCAAAACGATTGAGGGATATCCGGCACCGCGCAGAGCAATCGTGACTGCGCGGGCGCCGGGGGTTTGGGAGCCTAGTCTCTAACGCACTTACCTGCGCCGATCTGGCAACAAATGGCTCTCAGGACACGTCATTAATTAAGATTTTTACCCATCTCTTCGATCTGCTTCTGCATCTTCGTCAGGTTAAACGAACCTGCTGTCCCGCTGGCTGGAAAATCCTTGAACGTCATCAGGAACTGCGCAACCCTGTCCGTAGCGGGTGTAATGATGTAGACGCGGTCAAGCCACCAATCGTTATAGGTATTCGAGTTGTGCTGCGCTTTCTCAAACGGATCACGGCGCAAGTTGAATAACAACGGCGCGCGCAACTCGACAAACGGCTCTCGCCACAGCGCCGCAGTCTCCGCCCGGTTTTCCATGTACACAATTTTCCAGTCGTTGTAGCGAACGGCAACAATTTCACCAATATCATTCACGTAGATAAATTCTTCACGCGGTGACTTTTTCGCCTTACCGGTCAGGTAGTCGAGCTGGTTATAGCCATCGATGTAGTTTTTGTAGGTACGACCATTGAGCTCTACACCCTTCAAGAGCTTTTGCTTGATGTCGGAAGCGCCCGCAATAGCCGCAAAAGTGGGCAACCAATCCTCGTGCGCAAGGATGCCGTTGAGATTTATGCCTGCAGGAATATGACCAGGCCAACGTATAAAGGCTGGCACGCGGTAAGCACCTTCCCAGTTAGTATTCTTTTCACTGCGAAACGGCGTCGTGCCGGCATCGGGCCAGGTATTGTAGTGTGGGCCGTTATCGGTGGAGTACTGCACAACGGTATTATCGGCAACTCCCAATTCATCCAGCAATTTGAGCAGCTCGCCAACGTGCATGTCGTGTTCGACCATGCCGTCGCTGTATTCATCCTGCCCGGAAATACCGCGATGCTCGGCCTTTACATGGGTACGGAAGTGCATGCGCGTGCCGTTCCACCATACGAAGAAGGGTACACCCGCTTTCACTTTCTCGGTAATGAACTTCTTGGCGGCAGCCACTGTTTCATCATCAATGGTTTCCATGCGCTTCTTCGTCAGCAAGCCTGTATTTTCTATCTTCTGTCCGCCCTTGCCATCAGCCCAAGTATGGAGTACTCCGCGCGGGCCATGCTTTTTGAGGAAAGCAGGGTCCTTCGGGTAGTCCATATTTTCAGGTTCCTCCTCAGCGTTCAAATGGTAGAGATTGCCGAGGAATTCGTCGAAGCCATGCATCGTGGGCAGATGCTCGTCGCGGTCGCCCTGGTGATTCTTGCCGAACTGGCCGGCAGCGTAGCCTTGGGCTTTGAGCACCGTGGCCATGGTTATGTCTGTCTTCTGCCAGCCTTCCTTCGCGCCGGGCAGGCCGACCTTGGTCATGCCACTGCGCAGCGGCACCGAGCCACCTATAAAGGCCGCGCGACCTGCCGTGCAGCTCTGCTGCGCATAGTAGTCGGTAAAAGCGGCACCCTCTTTTGCGATGCGATCGATGTTCGGCGTCTGGTAGCCCATCATGCCGCGGTTGTTGTGGCTGATATTCTGGGTGCCGATGTCGTCGCCCCAGATAACGAGTATGTTGGGCTGTTTGTCTGCCGCTTGTGCGGCGACGCTGACACCAAATACTATCGCGAATAAAAAGGCGCCGTGTTTACTGATACGGTGGAATCTCATAGCGTACTCCGTTTTTGGTGCATGTTTTATTTTGGCACCAACTAATATAGTACCGAGAACACTCGTAAGCCACTCTTTGCGGCTACTTTTTTTGGCGGCAGGGCAACCACGATGTGTTAATGCAGCGCCTTGTCTACTCGGTGCTCGTCAAACACGAACTCAAACACCTCCCGATAGTTACGGGCAAAGTGAATATTGATGTCTTCACGCAGGTAGTCCGGCAGTTCTTCGAAATCGCGTCGGTTGGCAAAGGGCAGAATCAGTTCCATGATCCTGCTGCGCCGGGCGGCGATCACTTTTTCGCGAATGCCGCCCACCGGCAACACCTGCCCGGTCAGCGTCAGTTCGCCGGTCATCGCCAGTGGACGCTTGATCCTCTCCCGACGCGCCAGCGACAGCAGCGAGGTGGCCATGGTAACGCCGGCGCTGGGCCCATCCTTGGGCGTGGCACCCTCGGGCACATGCAGGTGCACCATGCTCATATCGAAAAAGTCCGGATCACAGTCGTAATCCCTGAGATGGGCGACAACATAACTGTAGGCGATTTCCGCCGACTCCTTCATCACCTCTCCCAGGCGCCCGGTCAGTTTGAAGCCCCGGTTGAGTGTATGCACCCGTGATGACTCGATAGGCAGGGTGGCGCCGCCCATGGACGTCCAGGCCAGGCCGGTGACCACACCCAGTCCACGCAGCGGTCGCTCTGGCTGGAACGGCGGTTTGCCGAGCAGGACCTCGATGTCCTTTTTACCCACGCGCAACTTGTCCTCCTTCCCGTCCAGCAGTCGCACGATGGACTTGCGCATAATACGCGCCAGTTGCTTCTCCAGCGTGCGCACCCCCGCTTCGCGGCAGTAGGAATCAATCACATACTTGAGACCGGCATCGTTGATTTTCAGCTGCTCATCACTCAATCCATGACGCTCGAGCTGTTTGGGCCACAGATGGTTCCGGGCAATGAACAGTTTTTCCTCGGCCACATAACCCGACAGGCGCAGAGTTTCCATGCGATCCAGCAGCGGCCCGGGTATGGTGTCGAGCTGATTGGCGGTGCACACGAACAGGACTTTGGACAAGTCAACGCGCAGGTCCAGGTAGTGATCCAAAAATTCGCTGTTCTGCTCCGGGTCCAGCACTTCCAGTAGCGCAGAGGCCGGATCACCCTGGAAGGACGCGCCGATCTTGTCGATCTCATCGAGCATGATCACCGGGTTGGCGACCTGCACTTCCTTTAGGGCCTGGACAAACTTGCCCGGCATGGCGCCGATGTAGGTGCGCCGGTGTCCCTTGATTTCCGCCTCGTCACGCATACCGCCGAGGCTGAAGCGATAGAACTTGCGGCCCAGGGCATCTGCCACCGAGCGGCCGATACTGGTTTTGCCCACTCCTGGTGGCCCCACCAGCAACAGAATCGAACCGGCAATTTCACCTTTGAAAGAACCCACGGCCAGGAACTCCAGAATACGTTCCTTCACATCCTCCAGCCCTTCGTGGTGCTCATCAAGCACCTTGCGCGCGTGCTTGAGGTCCAGATTGTCCTTGGACAATACGCCCCAGGGCACCGCAGTCACCCAATCGAGATAGTTACGGGTAACGCCGTATTCCGGTGAGCCCGTCTCCAACACGGCGAGCTTGCGCATCTCCTCTTTAATGCGCTTGGCCGGATACTCTGGCAGAACGAGGTTGCCAATCCGCTCTTGGAACATTTCCGTGTCAGAGGTGTGGTCGTCCTTGGAGATGCCGAGCTCTTTCTGGATAATTTTGAGCTGTTCGCGCAGGAAAAACTCGCGCTGGTTTTCCGTCACCTCCTCATTGACCTGACTGGTGATCTGCACCTGCAATTCGGCGACTTCACGCTCCTTGCGCAGTAGCGTCAGCACCTTTTCCATGCGGGAGCGCAGGGGCAGGGTATCCAGGATTTCCTGCAGCTGTTCCCCGGTGGCGGTGGTCAGGGCCGCCGAGAAATCCGCCAGCATGCTAGGCTGGCTGGGACTGAAGTTAGCCAGGTATTGTTTCAGCTCCTCACTGTAAAGGGGGTTGAGCGGCAGCAGCTCGCGGATCTGCTTGATCAGGGCCATGGCATAGGCCTTGATTTCATCGGAGTCGGCATCTCCCTGGCTGCGCGGATACTCGACCTGCACCAGATAGGGCGGTTTGTCACTCAACCAGCGTACGATGCGAAAGCGTTTAATGCCCTGGGCGAGAAACTGTCCCGTCTGCTCGCCCGCCGTGGTCGGGCGATGCAAGCGCACCACACAGCCGATAGCGGGAAACCGTCCCGGCTCGGCGCCACCTGATCCCGCTGGATCCACGTAGGACAAGCCGATCAAACCATACCCGGCACCCCGCACAGCCTCCAGTGTACTCCCCCACTCTCCGGGATTTATTGCAATGGGCTGCACTTGTCCAGGGAAAAAAGGTCGATAGGGTACTGGCATCAGATGCAGAGTATCCGGCAGCACATCATCAGCCACTGCAGGGGTGTGATGCACCTCTGCGGGGGGCTCTACTTCAACATCCACCGCTTGCTCATGCTCATTCATCGCAAACTAGATCCTGTGCCATCCATGTAAACCAGTGCCCGAGTCACCTCTTTATATAGGCGGGTCGGCATTTTTCAAGCTTGAGGTCTGCAGGGCGTACTGCTGCGCCGCAGATCCCGTTATACTTGCGCGCAATTTTCTATCGCCCGTCGGGCGGTGTTACATGAGGACCACACCGTGCATATCGATCAGCTGTCAGTCGCCGAGCTTACGACACAACTCGAAACCCTGCAGCAACAGTACCACGCCCTAAAAGACCTGAACCTGGCACTGGATCTCACCCGAGGCAAGCCCTGCAGCGAGCAGGTGGCGCTGTCGGATGCCCTCGATGGCATTCTCGCCGGCAATTACCTCGCTGCAGATGGCACTGACGTGCGCAACTACGGTGGCCTGGAGGGGCTGCCTGAGGCGCGGGCGCTATTTGCCGGCGTCTTGGGTGCCACGCCAGACGAAACCCTGATCGGCGGAAATTCCAGCCTCACACTGATGTATAACACGATTGACTTTGCACTGACCGAGGGCCTGTCCGGACCCGCCTCCGCCTGGGGCAACAGCGACACGGTAAAATTCCTGTGTCCCGCTCCGGGCTATGATCGCCATTTCGCCATTTGCGAACACCTGGGAATTGAAATGATTCACGTACCCATGCTGGAGAGCGGACCGGACATGGATCTGGTTGAGACGCTGGTAAAAGCAGACCATACGATCAAGGGCATGTGGTGTGTACCGCGCTTTTCCAATCCGACCGGTTGTGTCTACAGTGATGAGACCGTGGAACGCATAGCACGTCTGGGTCTAATTGCGGGGGAGAATTTCATCGTGATGTGGGATAACGCCTACGCCATTCACACGCTGTACGACGACGCCCCGCCGCTTGCATCCGTGCGCGTCCTCTGTCAACAGTACGGCACCATGGACAGCGTTTTCCAGTTCGGCTCCACATCCAAGATTACCTTTGCCGGCGCCGGCGTTTCGTTCATGGCCAGCAGTGGCAGGAATATGACTGCGCTCAAGCAGCATCTGGCCTTCCAGACGATTGGGCCAGACAAAGTGAACCAACTGCGCCACGTGCGCTTGCTGGCTAATCCGCAAACACTCTCAGCACACATGGCAGCGCATGCTGCCATTATCAGACCCCGTTTCGAATGTGTACTTGGCACGCTGACACAGGAACTGGCAGGACTGGGGATGGGCACGTGGTCCGCACCGCGCGGCGGCTACTTTATTGCCTTTGATACGTTGCCTGGGCTGGCCCGCAAGGTGGTGCGGCTGGCCGCGTCTATCGGCGTAAAACTCACGCCCGCAGGCGCGACCTTTCCCTACGGCGAAGATCCCCAGGATCGCAACATTCGACTGTCACCCACCTTTCCTGCCCTGCAGGAGGTCAGTACCGCGATCAAGGCTTTTGTCATTTGCGTGAAGCTGGCAGCAGTCGAGGATCGGCTGCAGCGCACAGGATGATAAATGAGTGGCTGTCGGGAGCGGGCAGCCGTACCTAATACAACCACTCTTCGCCCCAAAAGCTGCGGATATAGTTCACCATGTCCCAAATGGCCGCGTCGCTGCCCAACTCGGCGCGCCAGCCGGGCATGGCAGCGCCCGTGCCAGTGGCAATACTGGTAAACAACTCGTCCTCGGACGTCCCGTAGAAAAAAGTCTGCGGCGCAGACAGGTCGGTTGCCCCGGGCATTGGGTAAAAACCGCCTTTCTTATGTATTTCGGCACTGTTCTCGGCACTGTTCTTGGCACTACCGCCAGTCATTTCAGATCTGTCCGATGCTGAATTGACCCCGTGAGCCTCATCAATCGCGGCGGTAACCACGCCCAACACCTCCGCTCTGACGTCAGCCTCAGTCACTTCTACCTCGTCGGGGTCTAGTGGATCAGCCCATTCGGGCCATTCCTCTTCGGGGGCCGCGGTTGGTGCGGGTGCACTGCGCTCTAACGCGATATCAATCAACTCGGTGTAATCGGCCGGCTTGTCGGTGCCATAAAGCGCATCAGACCGAGCACCATGAACCCTGCCATGACAATCGCTACAGTACAGTGCATAAAGCTGGGCGCCGTTACTCAGTGACTGCTCGTCAGCAAGCTCTGGGTTGGCATGCAGTTGCCCTGAGGCGAGCAACCCCAGGCACACTGCCAGTCCTATCGTGGAAAATCCGGAAATAACGCAACGGCCATATCGCATTGGGTATTGCCCGCGGGCCTACTCCTCGCCGCCTTTCTGTCCGGGGGGAAACCCCGCAAACGGGAAACTGGTGACGTTACTTTCGGTGGACGTGACGTTGGAAACCTTGCTACTGCCTTCCTTATCCACCTCATCAATGCGAATAATGGCCTGCATGGGGATATAGCTGCGCTTGACCCCGGCGAATTCGTTTTTTAATTTTTCCTCACCGGGATCGACCAGAATCTGGGAACGTTCGCCGAAGACAAATTCCTCGACCTCGATAAAGCCCCACATATCGCTCTGGTAAATTTGACGGGCGAACACCTCGAACACCTGACTACCGTTCTGAAAAATCACCTTGTATACGGGTTGGTTGGCCATTGCATTCTCGTGTACCGCCTGTCGGGATGTAATCCACGTGCAGGCAGGCGGCGACAGGGCACCTGATTTCAAAGGGCGGCAATATTACCACCATGACCGCAGAATACCAGTTTCCGGCGTCGTTGGCGCGACGTACCCCTGCGACCAGACTCATTTCATATTGGAAAAGGCGCGCACTAGGTTTGCCAGCGTCGACTCTGTATAATTCCTCACCGATTTCAACACAGAGCGATAGCAGCGGCTGGCACGCTGCCACAGTCCATTGAGCAAAAAACTTTACATCAAGACCCACGGTTGCCAGATGAATGAATACGACTCGGCCCGTATGCGTGATCTGTTGCGCGAAAGCCATGACCTGGTCCCCACGGAGACGCCGGAGGACGCCGATGTATTGCTTCTAAACACCTGTTCTATAAGGGAAAAAGCTCAAGAAAAGGTCTTTCATCAGCTGGGGCGCTGGAAACACCTGAAACAGAAAAATCCCAACCTGATTATCGGCGTCGGCGGTTGTGTCGCCAGTCAGGAAGGGGCGGAAATCGGTCGTCGCGCGCCCTATGTCGATCTGGTATTTGGCCCCCAAACCCTGCATCGGCTGCCAGAAATGCTAGAGCAGCGCGGCACGGGCGGCACCCTGATCGTGGATATCAGCTTTCCGGAGATCGAAAAATTCGACCATCTGCCCCAGCCCAAAGTGGAAGGCCCGACTGCTTTTGTGTCCGTTATGGAGGGGTGCAGCAAGTACTGCACATTTTGCGTTGTGCCTTATACCCGTGGCGAAGAGGTCTCCCGCCCCTTGGATGACGTGATCGCTGAAATTGCTCACCTGGCGGCAGGAGGCGTGCGCGAAGTCAACTTGCTGGGGCAAAATGTTAACGCCTATCGCGGTGCCAATCATGAGGGCGAGATCGTCGATTTTGCCGAGTTACTGCATTTTGTCGCGCGTATTTCCGGCATAGAGCGTATCCGCTACACCACCTCACACCCGGTGGAGTTCTCCGATGCACTGATCGACGCCTACGCGAAAATACCCCAGTTAGTGGATCACCTGCACCTGCCGGTGCAGAGCGGTTCCGACCGCATCCTAGCCGCCATGAAGCGCGGCCACACCGCTGTGGAGTACAAATCGAAAATACGCCGACTGCGCAAGATTCGCCCGGCTATCAGCATCTCATCGGACTTCATCATCGGGTTCCCCGGTGAAACCGAGGCGGATTTCGCCGCCACCATGAAACTGATCGAGGACATCGGATTCGACAGTTCCTTCAGCTTTGTGTACAGCGCGCGTCCAGGCACCCCCGCCGCCGATTTACCGGACCACACTGACGAGGACACCAAGAAACAGCGTCTGCAGATATTACAGACACGTATTCTCCAGCAGGCCGCGGCAATCAGCCACAATATGGTCGGCACCACGCAGCGCATCCTGGTAACCGGCGTGTCAAAAAAGGATCCAGGACAGTTGCAGGGACGCACCGAGAATAATCGGGCGGTGAATTTTACGACGACGGACCAGACCCTGATTGGGCAGTTTGTGGACGTACAGATCGTTGCTGCCCTGCCCAATTCCCTGCGCGGCACGGTAT
Source organism: Haliea sp. (assembly GCA_031409615.1). Lineage (GTDB taxonomy): Bacteria > Pseudomonadota > Gammaproteobacteria > Pseudomonadales > Halieaceae > Marimicrobium. Next base: position 10,925 of record JANNXP010000172.1, read on the forward strand.
CTGATGGTTGACGCCTGCGAATTCCCGTATATCCTTATCAGTAATTGCACTGCCCATTGCGGCGACAGGATACTTTGAACAGCGAACCTCCCCCCCAACCGTCACCTCGACAGTTGATTCAACAACACCTGACTCTCGAACCCGATGACGCGCGTCATCTGGCGTTGTTGTGTGGCCATTTGGATAGCCATTTGCGCCAGATCGAGCAGCGCCTGGGTGTCAGCATCAGCGCGCGCGGCAACCGGCTCCAGCTGAGTGGACCCGCCGCGAATGTCGCGACCACCGAGCACCTGTTGATCCACCTGTATGCGGAAGTTTGCCAGGGTGTGGGGTTGAGTCCGGAATCACTACACCTGCAATTGCAGGAGGCAGGACTGGAACATCTGGTGGCAGCGAGTATGGATCCATCCATCCAACCCATTCAGGTCATTCGCACCAAACGCACCTCCATTAAGCCGCGCGGCAAGAACCAACAGGCTTATGTGCGCACCATAAAGAAATATGACATCACCTTTGGTATTGGCCCCGCCGGTACCGGCAAGACCTACCTGGCAGTCGCATGCGGCGTAGAGGCGCTGCTTGAAGAACGTGTGCGCCGTATTATCCTGGTGCGACCAGCTGTAGAGGCCGGCGAGAAACTGGGCTTCCTGCCTGGCGATCTCACGCAGAAAATCGACCCCTATTTACGCCCGCTGTACGATGCCCTGTATGAGATGTTGGGCTTCGAGGTGGTAAACAAGTATATCGAGCGCAATGTTATCGAGGTTGCTCCCCTGGCCTTTATGCGCGGGAGAACCCTGAACAATGCCTTTATCATTCTCGATGAGGCGCAAAACACCACGCGCGAGCAGATGAAAATGTTCCTGACCCGCATCGGCTTTGGCTCCACCGTTGTTATTACCGGCGACGCCACGCAGATTGATCTGCCCCGCGGCTGCCCCTCAGGCCTGACCCAGGCGAGCAATATACTGGATGGCGTGGAGGGCCTGGGCTTTACCTATTTCGGTAACAAGGACGTGGTACGCCACCCTCTCGTGCAGCGCATTGTCGAGGCGTACGACAATGCCGAGGACAATGCGACTCCGTTGGATAAGAGTCTGCGGTGAAGCTTCAAGTCGATATTCAGACCGCCTGCAGTGCGCCCGTGCCGTCGGAGGATGACATACGCAGCTGGATCGCAGCAGCCCTGAGCGGGCGCGTGACACAGGAGCAGGTGGAAGTCAGTGTGCGCCTGGTAGACAGCGCTGAAATGGCACAGCTTAACCAAACGTATCGCGGCAAAGCGGGCGCCACGAACGTACTGTCTTTTCCTGCCGACCTGCCCGCGGAATTAGCCATACCACTGCTGGGCGATATTGTTATCTGCGCGCCGGTGGTCAGGGCGGAGGCGGCCCAGCAGGGCAAGAGCCCCAGTGCCCATTGGGCCCACATGGCCGTCCACGGCACTCTGCACCTGCTGGGTTACGATCACATTGAAGAGGAAGAAGCGGCCATCATGGAATCTCTGGAAAGCGCTATTCTCGGTGCGCTGAATTACAGTTGTCCTTACGCCATCAAACAACCCATCGAGTACTCATCGTGATGAGTGAAGACCGTTCAGGAAATTACGCCAACGACCGCTCCTGGATCGACCGGATTGCCCTGCTGTTCAGCTCCGAACCGCGCACGCGCCAGGACCTTGAGGATGTGCTCACCGTGGCCGCCGAAAACGAGGTCATCGATCAGGACGCGCGCAGTATCATGGAAGGCGCGATGCAGGTCAGCGATATGCAGGCCCGGGATATCATGATCCCGCGCTCGCAGATGGAGTTTATCAAGGCGGATGCCACTCTGGAGGATATCCTGCCCCAGATCATCAGCTCTGCTCACTCTCGCTACCCGGTGATCGGTGATAATCCAGACGATATCCTGGGGATTCTGCTGGCCAAGGATCTGCTACCCCAGATTCTCATCCCGGATAACGGCAAGTTCAGAATTACAGATTTGCTGCGTCCTACGATGGTGGTGCCGGAGAGCAAACGCCTCAACGTACTGTTGCGGGAGTTTCGTGAAAATCATAATCACATGGCAATCGTGATCGATGAATACGGCGGTGTCGCCGGCCTGGTCACCATCGAAGATGTGCTGGAGGAAATTGTCGGCGAGATTGAGGACGAAACAGACACCGAAGAGGATCGCTTCATCCACAAGATAGACGACCACGAGTATATGGTGAAGGCGCTCACTCCTATTGAAGATTTCAATGTTTTGTTCGGCTGCGATTTCAGTGATGAAGAATTCGATACCATTGGCGGCCTGGTTATTCAGGCATTCGGGCATATGCCCGCCCGCCATGAGGTGACCACTATTGACGGGTTCAGGTTCGAGGTGGTCAAAGCCGACCAGCGCAAAATTTACAGCTTGCGCATGTGTCGCCCGCAGAGTTAACGAGAATCAAGCAACGCCCTTCCCAACGTTTTGAATCCAGCCTTAGTCCCCTGCTGGTTCTGGTGTGGGCACCGTTGGCCGGGGCCCTGGTCACTCTGTCACTGGCCCCTTTCAACATCTGGCCAGCTGGCATTCTCAGCTGTGTCATCTACGCCTATCTACTGAGCACGTGCAGCGTCCACCAAGGCCTATGGCGCGGCTGGCTTTTCGGCTTGGGCCTATTTGGCAGCGGTGTATCCTGGGTCTACGTCAGCATTCACGTCCACGGCAATGCCAGTATTCCCTTGGCGGTGGGGCTGACAGCACTGTTTTGCGCCGCACTGGCACTAATGCATGCGCTGTTTGCCTGGTGCTATGTGCGCTTTGTACGCCCGCTACCGGGCGGCATGCTGATGGGGTTCCCTGCGCTGTGGGTGCTATTTGAGTGGCTCCGTGACTGGCTGTTTACCGGCTTCCCCTGGCTCTATCTGGGCTATGCCCATGTGGATACCTGGATATCGGGCTGGGCGCCGATTACGGGCGTGTTCGGCCTGTCATTCATCTGTGCATTGTCCGGCACCTGTCTGTTTCTCGCCTGCCGCAGCCGCAAGTTCATCGCCTGCACCACTTATGCGGTCATTCTGGTCACGCTGTGGGGCGGCGGCGCTGTACTCAAACCCACGCAGTGGGTCGCCAGAGCCAGCGAAACACCGCTTACTGTGGCTTTGTTTCAGCCCAACGTTCCCCAGGAGCACAAATGGGATCCGCAGTGGTACGGCCCTATCCTGCAGCAGCTGCGCGAAGCCACTGATCCGGTATTGGGGCGCGATCTTGTGATCTGGCCGGAATCGGCGATTCCCAACTACTATCAGCGCGCTCAGGGCTTTCTGGAGCCGTTGGCTCGCCGCGCAGCAGCTGCTAATACCACTTTGATTACCGGGGCTCCGTATCGTCCGGAAGGTAGCGATCGCTACTTCAACAGCATTGTGGCGTTGGGTTATGGCGAGGGTGTTTACCACAAGCAGCGCCTGGTGCCGTTCGGGGAGTATGTGCCGCTGGAAAATCTACTGCGCGGCGTGATCGACTTTTTCGATTTGCCGATGTCCGCCTTTAGCGCAGGGCCCGCTATTCAACTACCCCTGCGGGCCGGGGCGTATCGCATCGCGCCCTTTATTTGCTATGAAATAGTCTACGGCGACCTCGTGGCCAGCAGCGCCCGCGATGCCGACCTGCTGATCACCATCAGCAACGACAGCTGGTTCGGTGATTCGATCGGCCCCTGGCAACACTTGCAGATTGCCCAGATGCGTGGCCGCGAGAATGGTCGCTTCGTGCTTCGCGCCACCAACAATGGCATCTCCGCCATCATCGACCACCAGGGCCGCATCGTTAAACGCACCGACCAATTTGTGGCGACCATGCTGACCGGCGAGGCGGAAGTCATGCTGGGTAATACACCTTTCAGCAGTTTTGGCTCCACTCCCATTGTTGCTGGCTGCTTCATCGGCCTGTTAATTATGGCGCTGATGTACTTGGGATTCTGGCGCGACAACTAGGTATTAACCACTGTTCATCCTTGGTTTCGGCTCCGGCCGTGAAAGCTTTTTCGCCTGCTTCCCCGATGCGGGCCACCCGATACTCGCATGCAAAAAAGCTTTCACGGCCGGAGCCTTGATCCAGGCGCATCGATGGAACAATGATCCGCCAACACTTAGCAGTCAGAAAAAATTGCTGTTAGAATTCGCGCTTCTTTAAGAACACAGCGTGCAACCCGTGATGGATCAGCATTACAAACCACAGGCCCTGGAACGGGCCGCGCAGGAACATTGGCTGGCGCATAAAAGCTTTGCCGTACAGCAGGACGACGCGCGGGAAAAGTTTTATTGCCTGGCCATGTTTCCCTATCCCAGTGGCCAGTTGCACATGGGCCATGTACGTAATTACACCATCGCTGACGTCATCGCTCGCTACCAGCGCATGCAGGGAAAAAACGTGCTGCAACCCATGGGCTGGGATGCCTTCGGTCTGCCGGCGGAAAACGCCGCGATTAAAAACAGGGTGCCGCCAGCGCAGTGGACCGCGCAGAACATTGATTATATGCGCGCACAATTGCAGCGTTTGGGTTTTGCGTACGACTGGGGCCGGGAGATCGCCACCTGCGACCCGAAGTACTACCGCTGGGAGCAGTGGTTTTTTACCCGCCTGTTTGAGAAAGGCTTGGCGTACAAGAAAAAGGCCGAGGTGAACTGGTGCGAGACAGACCAGACTGTGCTGGCCAATGAGCAGGTTGTAAACGGCTGCTGCTGGCGCTGCGACAACCCGGTGGAACGCCGCGAGATCGACCAGTGGTTTATCAAGATCACCGACTACGCCGAGCAACTGCTGACCGACCTGGATAAGCTGGACCAGTGGCCGGAGCAGGTGCGCACCATGCAGCGCAACTGGATTGGCCGCTCCGAAGGAGTGGATCTGGATTTCACACTCCCTGACGGCAGCGCACTGAGTGTCTATACCACTCGCCCCGACACGCTGCTGGGCGTCACCTATCTGGCAATAGCCCTGCAACATCCGCTGGCCAGAACAGCGGCCCGCGACAACCCCGCGCTCGCCGCGTTCATCGAGTCGCAGGGTAATATCAAGATGGCAGAAGCCGATATGGCCACCATGGAAAAACTGGGTATGGCGACAGGCCTCACTGCTACCCATCCCCTGACCGGAGCCCAGGTGCCGGTCTGGGTTGCCAATTTTGTGCTGCAAAGCTATGGCTCGGGCGCTGTCATGTCTGTGCCCGGTCACGACCAGCGCGACTGGGAGTTTGCCACTCGGTATCACCTTCCTATCGTGCAGGTCATCGCACCGGCAGGTGACAAAGCTTGCGACCTCAGCCAGGCGGCCTTCACGGAAAAAGGTGTACTGATAAATTCCGACGAATTCGATGGCCTGAATTTCCAGCAGGCCTTTGCGGCTATCGCTGATCGCCTGGAGGCTGCAGGCCAAGGCAAGCGCACTGTGAACTACCGCCTGCGCGACTGGGGTGTCTCGCGACAGCGCTATTGGGGCGCGCCGATTCCCATTATCAACTGCGGTGACTGTGGCGCGGTGCCAGTGCCCGCGCAAGACCTGCCGGTCATCCTGCCCACTGATATTGCCTTTGAGGGTGTGGGCTCTCCCCTCAAAAAAATGCCGGAGTTCTATGAGACCACCTGTCCCAAGTGCGGCGCAGGTGCCACTCGGGAAACTGATACCTTTGATACCTTCATGGAATCATCCTGGTATTACGCCCGCTACGGTTGCGCCCATAATGACCAGGCCATGCTGGACGATGAGGCAGACTACTGGACGCCGGTGGATCAGTACGTGGGCGGTATCGAACACGCTATCTTGCACCTGTTGTACTCGCGTTTCTTTCACAAGCTGCTGCGGGACGAGGGGCTGGTGAGTTCTGATGAGCCCTTCATCCGCCTGCTGACGCAGGGCATGGTGCTTAAAGACGGCGCCAAAATGTCCAAGTCCAAAGGTAACACCGTGGATCCACAAGCGTTGATCGACAGCTACGGCGCCGATACCGTGCGTTTATTCAGCATGTTCGCCGCACCACCGGAGCAATCACTGGAGTGGTCCGACTCTGGCGTGGAGGGAGCCAACCGATTCCTCAAACGCTTGTGGAAAATGGCTGCCACCCACACTGCAGCAGGACCCGCCCCGGCCCTGAACGTGACCGCCCTGAACGAGCAGCAAAAAAATGTCCGGCGCAAAGTTCACGAGACTATCGCCAAGGTCAGCGACGACTACGGTCGCCGCCAGACCTTCAATACGGCCATCGCGGCGATCATGGAACTGTGCAACGAGCTGGGCAAGCTCGATAGTGCTGCGTCCAGTCGTGCTGTGATGGACGAGGCCCTGCACGCCATCGTATTGATGCTCAATCCCATCGTGCCGCATGTATGCCACGCATTGTGGCCGACGCTGGGTGGCAAGGGTGATATCTTGAAGGCCTCCTGGCCCGCCGTTGATGCCGGCGCCCTCGCCCGTGACAGCATTGAGATGGTCGTGCAGGTGAACGGCAAAGTGCGGGCCAAGATGGACGTGCCCGCCACCGCAGATAGGGACGCCATTGAAGCCCTGGCGCGCGCCCAGCAGAACGTGAGCCGATTTCTGGAAGGGCTGAACGTACGCAAAGTGATTGTGGTGCCGGGTAAGTTAATTAATATTGTGACTGATTCCTGATCAGGAGACTCACCATGTACCGGCGCCTCTGGCACTACACCTTGATTCTGGGCATAAGCTGGCTGCTGGGGGCCTGCGGTTTTCAGCTGCGTGGCACTGGCAACAGCGGCACAGCCTTTCCGGAAACGTGGAAGAGCATGACTCTTGTCACCGGCAACCCCAACGGCGAATTCAGCCGGGATGTCACTGCCCTGTTCGCCGCCAATGGCGTTCAGTGGACAGACAGCGCTAGCGCCAATTTCAGCCTGGTGCTGAATCCTGAGAGCGTCAACCAACGCAATATTTCCCTCAATTCCGAGGCGCGCGTCGCTGAAATTGAACTCTCCATGAGCTCACAATTTACGGTGCTCGATGCCAGCAGTGCCGAGGTGATGCCACCGACCACTGTGTCTGTCATCAAACAGATGGAAAACGATCCCCGCAACGTGGTCGGCAAGGATGGGGAGATGCGACTGATCCAGGCCGAGATGCGCACCGAACTGGCCGAGCAGATCATGCGCCGCATCGGTTTCTTCGCGACCAGTCGCCAGTCCCAATCTCCCAGCACCCAGCCCCAAGCCGCTGGTCCGTAATGCGTCTCTACCCCGAGAAACTGGCCGGGCAGCTGCAGCAAAAACTTCTTCCGGTCTATCTGGTCAGTGGCGACGAGCCACTATTAGTACAGGAGTGCTGTGACCAGATTCGCCACACAGCCCGGGAGCAGGGTTGTCGCGAGCGTGAGCTTATCGACGGAGGGGTCTCCAGTTTCAACTGGCAGGACCTCTTGCATAGCGCCGCCAGCATGTCCCTGTTTGCCGATCGTCGGCTGATCGAACTGCGCCTGCCCAGCGGCAAGCCCGGAGCGGAAGGCAGCAGCGCGCTGTGCGAATACCTGGAGATTGCCAGCGGCGACGATGTGCTGCTGATGGTTTGCGGCAAAATTGATAAACAGTCAACCAACAGCAAATGGTACAAAGCGCTGGACAAGGTCGGTGCCACGATTCAGGTGTGGCCGATAGATGCCAAGAATCTACCCCGCTGGCTGCAACAAAAAGTGCGCGCCGCCGGGATGAGTATCGACAACGATGCGTTGCAATTATTGTGTGATCGAGTAGAGGGCAACCTGCTGGCTGCTGTACAGGAAGTTGAAAAGCTGAAACTGCTGGCGTCGGACGCTACGATTACCCTGCAAACTGTCACCGCCGCAGTATCCGACAATGCCCGCTACAACCTGTTCGACATGACCGATAACGCCTTGCAGGGCAACGCCAGTGTCAGCCTGCGCATGCTGCACGGACTGCGCGCGGAGGGCTCTGAGCCGCCAGTGGTACTGTGGAACCTGGCCCGCGAAATTCGCACTCTGTACGAGGCGCAACTGGATTGCGACCAGGGCCAGAGTACACAGCAGGCACTAGTCGCCCGGCGCGTGTGGCCAAACCGCATGCCCTTCATGCAGGCCGCTCTGACACGCCACGACACTCAATCCTTATCGCTGCTCCTGGAGCAGGCCGCCCTGGTGGACGGCAGTATCAAGGGCTTCGCCGACGGCAAGCCCTGGGACAATCTCGAACGTCTTGTGCTGGGACTCTGCCGCCTGCATTACTAGCGGTAATCTTGCAGCAGGTTGTTCACCCGAGACTCTACCCGGGTCGATGTGGGGACGCTGACACCCCCTGTTCATTCCTGTTAACGGCGCCGGCCGGGCACCGATTTTACCTGTTCATACTTGCCATCGGCTCCGGCCAGGAAGGCCTTTTCACCTGCTTCCCCGATGCGGGCCACCCGATACTCGCATGCGAAAAGGCCTTCCCGACCGGACCCTTACTCCTGCGACCTGTATGGAACATTGATTCGAGTGGTAGCAAGGAACGAGGATTTGGGTGTTGGGTGTGCAATTCGTTGGCGAGTATCGGGGAAGCCAGCGAATTGCACACCCGATGCCCGAACCCGCCAATCCGAGGATGACCCAGTGATTTCAACTTGCATTCCGCCTCTTTCAATATTACTGTACATACATACAGTATTTTGAGCAAAATATCCGTAAGAGGTAAAGGGTCATGAATGAGATGCTGGAACAGGTCACCCGGCGCAACGATACCTGGCGCGGGCGCCAGCGCGATTTTCAGGATCACCGTGTTGCAGCAAACAGTGCTTGCCACGGTACCGGGGGCCTTGCCACGGGCTATGCCACGCTGGACGCACAGTTGCAGCAAGGCGGCTGGCCCCTGGACAGTACCATTGAGCTGTTGAGCGACGGTTGTGGGCTGGGCGCCATGGGATTGTTCCTGCCCGCCATGGAGCGCCTCAGCGAACAGGGCCGCTGGCAGGTGTTTATCGCTCCGCCCTATATACCCTATGCCCCTCTGCTCGCGGCGCGGGGTATTGATACCCGGCAGGTTTTGCTGGTTCATCCCAAGAATCAAAAAGATCTGCTATGGGCCACTGAACAAGCCCTGCGCAGCACCACCTGCAGCGCTGTCTTCAGCTGGTTGGGCGCACACGACTACCGCTACAGCGAATTGCGCAAACTGCAGTTGGCCGCCGCCAGTGGCGACAGCCTGACCGTACTATTTCGCTCCAACCAGGCCTGTCACCACCACGCCCCTTCCAGCCTGCGCCTGCAGATGCGCGAGTACCGCAAGGTGCACATCCTCAAACAGCGTGGCGGTAACCAGTCTATCGATGTGGAGTTGCCAACGGCGGAGGATGTGCCGCACCAACCACAACTGTGGGAGTTGCCGACCTGGCCCACCAGCAGCCAACACAGTTCCGCCATGGGTGTGACATTGCCTGTCGGTAGCGCGGGGGTTATTTCTCCGCAATGATATTGGTGCGGACCTGGAATTCGATGTTCTCCCGGTACATTTGGGAAAACTCCTCCAATTGCGCCGCTAAGGCCAGGTGCTGTCGACGGTTCATAACGCCACAATCCATGTAGGTTTGCGCCTGTAACAGGTACTTTTCCGACGCTAACTGCGCCTGGTACATGTCTTCTTCACTGGCAACTGCGCCGTCAGGCAATACCGGCAACTCCCCCGGTCTTTGTACAGGGCAGGCCGCGGAGGCATTGAATGCCAGACCGATCAGGACTGCCATCACTAAAGCTTTCATCTGTAGATCTCCTATATGTAACCTTAAGTAACATTACCTAAGGCCATGTGTTACCACTATCTACCCATCCCCCTTCGATGGCAACTCTATTCTTGTGAATTATTCATTAAAAATCAGAGGAAAATGTGCCGCAAAAAAGTGATCCGAAATGCAAGCTCGTGCGCTGATTGGTCACGTATCCACGCACCAAATTGTCACATAAGGTAACAAAGTGGAATCCATCAAGCGTATTCAGGTGCCGCTAAAAAGTTTCTTCCGGGTTACTGGACAAGCACACTCGTATCACTAATACTGTATATATGTACAGTATTAGTGATACCGTGGGGATACTCACCACGCCAATTACAGGCCGCTACTGCGCGAGAATATTGTGAGCCTGTGGCTGTGCCTGCGTTTCGACCAGCTGCCCCTGCAATGCCTGAGCCGCTGCGAACAACAGCCGGTGGTGGTACTGGCCGCACAACGTGTGCTGCGCGCCAACGACTGTGCCCATACCCTGGGGATACGCCAGGGCATGGGCACGGCAACCGTGCGCGCACTGGCCGGAACAGAACCGGTGCGCCTGCTGGCGCGGGATGAGCCGGCCGAGCAACGCTGCCTGCAACAATTATGCTGCTGGGCCTATAGCATCACTCCCACTCTTTACAGCTGGCAGGCGAACTGCCTGCAACTGGAAATCGGCGGCTGCCTGAGCCTGTTCCGCGGGCTGGATGCCCTGCTGCGGGAGGTAGCCCGTGGCATCGGTAGTCGCGGCTACAGTGTGCGCCACGGACTGGCGTCCACACCCAAGGCGGCCTGGCTACTGTCTTTTGCCAGCCGCGACACCGCGATGGATATCCAGCAGCCACTGGCAGAGCGGCTCAGCCCCCTGCCCCTGAACCTGCTGGAGGAATTCGCTGCCACCGTGGACTCCCTGCGCCGGGCTGGACTACATACCCTGGGCGAGGTGCTGGTGTTGCCACCTGCGGCACTGGGCCGACGCTGCGGCAGGGCATTCACGCTCTTTCTGCAACAACTACTGGGGCAGCGGGAGGACTTGCAGGTGGATTACCGGCCGCCCGCAACCTTCAGCGATGAATACTGGTTTGGCTATGAGGTAAAAACCAACAACGAATTACTGCCTGCGGTGCAACAGCTGCTGCAATCGCTGTGCCGCTTCCTGCGCAACACCCAGCTACAGACCAGTGAAATCAACTGGCAGCTGGCTGGTATGAATCACCAACTGCAAGAGGTGTGCGTGCGCAGTGCCAACAGCCACAGCGACTGGAAGAACTGGTACCAACTCAGCGGTATTCGCTTTGAGCAGCTGCAACTTGCAGGCGGCGTGGAAGGCCTGGCGCTGAGCTGTCAGCAATTACATCGCGCACAGCAGGACAGCATCGACCTGTTCAGTCCGGGCAACCAGCGCGAGCCTCTGGCCAGCCTGCTCGACAGGCTGCGCAATCGTCTGGGTTTACAGGCCATTGAAAACATCGGCTGCCGGGATGAACACCTGCCGGAGTTTGCGCTGTTGGTCAGCAGCGACCAGCACGGGGACGAACACCGCAGCAGAGCACACTGCGCCCAGCGCCCCTTCTGGTTGATGCCACAACCGAAAATCCTACGCCAACAGGGCCAGCAGCTGTACTGGAACGGCGCACTGCATCTGGTGTACGGACCGGAGCGCATCGAGGACAACTGGTGGCAAGACGCAGTGAGCCGCGATTATTACATCGCAGCCGATGGCAGCGGCCAGCACTACTGGGTGTTCCGAGACCGCCGCGCCGAGCAATGGTATATCCACGGGGTGTTTGCCTGATCGCGAACACCGCCTACCACGCCATCACTCGAACAATACGACCTCCTCAAAACGCGGCAGCGTACTAAAGCGCAGCGCGGGATTGGCGGCAGCCTTGTCGCGCAGAAATGTCAGGGTACTTTCCCGATCATTAGAGAGGAAGGCCATCGCTTTCACTTGCCCCTTGAACGACCCCTGCGCAGGCGCCGTGAGACTGTCAAAATGAATAGGGATAATCCGCGAGGGGGCGACCGCCGTCACCGTCTCGCGCCAGAAATTCTCCATGTAAACATCAGTCTGCGAACCCAGGCCACCGACGCCGAGGAACACGGTATCTGCGGTCAACCCCTGCAATGCCCCCTCCACATACCCCGCACTGCCCACCACCAGCCAACTGCCCTTCGGGTGACTGACATGCAGCACATACGCTGTGCCAACGCGGTAATCAAAAACGCGCACCGGTGGTACCAGGGGCGTAGTAAGCAGCGGATCACCCAGCGCCCGCTGGCGTATCGCAGGGTCGGGAAACTCAAAATGCTGCGACTCGATGGGCGTAATCACAAACTGCCCCAGATGCACCGGCTGGCGATCAACCAACACCTGTATCTGCGACTCGGGTAATCCCCAGCCACGACCAATATTGGCGGTGGATTCGGAGCCCAGCAACAGCGCGCCGGTACGCCTGGCCACCTCCGGGGCATCCATGGCGTGATCGTAATGCGAATGCACCGGCAACACCGCCGCCAGGTTAGTGACATGATTGGCCGCCAGACCCTGCTCAATAGCCTGCAGGTCCGGACCAATTTTTCCCAGCAGCAGACGCAGCGGACCCGGGCGGGTGAACCACCCGTCAGTCATCCACTGCGTTTCACCATCACTGAACAGCAGCGTCGCGGTACCGCTAAAGCGCACTGTGACGGCCCCGGCCGGAAACTGCTTGCTCCCGGGCAGCGCCCATTCAGGGTCTACCGGTGGCTCTTCATACACTGACAGGGCATAGGCCAGAAATAAACCCGACAAAACAATAACCAGAACGAACGCGTAGGATAATGCGCGTAACAGTTTCACATTACATTCCTCTATGTAGAGCCATCAGCTATATAAGCGGCCATCAGCTATATAAGCGGCCATCAGCCACCCAAGCGCTCCAGCACAGACAAGGCATCGACAGCCCGATCCGAGGGAACAAAAATGTGATCATGGTAATGGGCCGCGACCACATTGGCACTGATACCTGCAGCGGCCAGCGCACCCGCTACCGCAGCCGTCAAGCCAACGGCATCGAGGCTGGAATGCACCGTGAGCGTAATGCAGCTGAATACAGTATCGTAGGCAAAATCGGACTCCTCCGCATTTTCCCTGGGAAGAATGAGTGTCAGTCCCTCGCTCTCCTGGAACGACGCCAACGGTGACAACTGCGCATGGTCACCATAGCGGGCATTCTGCAGGGTGCAAAACACAAACTCGCCTGTCATCACTTGGGGTGTCATTGATGACAGCAAGAGAGCCAGATCGGTTGTACCGTTCATTTGCCCCCAACGCCCGGAAAACATCGCACGCCGGCGCGAGGTGGCGTACTACCTGACAAGCTGGGTCGGCTTTTCGATGTCATAAATCGCCTCGGCGATATTTTCCAGGCGGCTTTGTAGAATCGCCTGGGCGTCGTACAGGCCGCGATTATAAAAGTAGGGGCCGATTTCCTTGGCAAAGAAATCCAACAGGAAACCGGCATCGAACTGCCCGACGTCCTGATCGAGTTCTTCGCGCAAATACAGCTGTATCTTGCGGCAGATGATCTCTCGTTCTTCGCGCGTGAAGCTAATCTCAGACATCAGTGCAACCTATAGAATTCCGGTATCTTTATCGTTCAGGCTTTTTGTATTCTTCTCGACCCAGTAATCCTGAATACCGGCTTCCCCGTGATTGTCCGCCCACTTGGTCAGCGTGGGCCGTTCGCCCTTGAGCTGGTAATAGGGCACGGCGTAGCCACAGGAGGTCTGCACCAGATCCAGATCCAGCAGGAAGATCTGGCGCGCTCCCGTATACGCAGGAAACAACGCGTACAATTCACCCCAGCGCTCGTCACGCGGGTGAATTGTTGTCGCCTGGCCGTACAGGCGCATGATCAACGGCTGTTTGTCGAAGGAGCAGAACATAATTGTCATGCGGCCATTTTCCATGACATGGGCAGCCGTCTCGTTGCCACTACCGGTCAGGTTCAGCCAAGCGACAGTGCCTTCGTCAACAATACGAAAACTGTCCATACCCTTGGGCGACACATTGACATAGCCCTGCGCTCCCGCCGTACCCACGAAGTACATGTGCTGCGCCTTGATAAACGCGATGTGCTTCTCGTCAAGCTTTTCGAATCGTTCCGCCACGGTTACCCCCCCTCTCAATGATGCGCTGCCGCGCCTCGGGTGGAATCATCAGCAGAGTTTGACGGCTCCGTGATAAAACACCCATCGGCGAAATAATACTCTGTCGCTGCGTCCTTGGCTTTTATACAGGCCTTCATCACATTGTCCATCAGTACTGAATGATGGGTACTTTACCCAACCAGGTGTCATCGTCCAGCATCATCACCATGGCGTGAGCGCAATCAGCAAAGGAAATACTGGATAGACCACTGAACGCGTTATACCCCAATCGGTATTTACCTGTCTTCGCCCCGGATTTCATTTGCAGCGGGCGCACGCCAATCCAGCACACATCGGTATTGTCATCCAAGAGGCGTAACTGGTGTTCTTTATCGGTATGCCGATGCTTGAGGAAGGTTTCTGAAAACCAGCGCACAAAGCGGGCGCCAAAAGTAATCACATCCTCCGGACGGAAATTGCTGCCGCCGCCGCACCATACCAGTCGCGGTATCTGCTCGCTGCGCATGACAGCAAGGATATGCCGGGTCACATCGGTACACAGGTCCGCTGGCGAGGTCTTTTCATCGACACCAATGGCAAACAGCACTGCATCCGTACCCGGCGGCAGGGCCCTGGCCACATCATCAAAGACCAAGCCATCACCCTTGATGATAGTAATCTGGTCCCGCAGCGCTTCCGATAGCTTGTCCGGACTGCGCACCAATACGGTCACGTCATGACCGGCCTGCAGACATTGCTCAAGACACTCCCTGCCAAGACTGCCGGTAGCGCCAAACAGGGTCACTTTCATTTCTGCGCTGCGCCACGCACAAGCACGCGTGCAATATGGCTTCTGTCGGTAGGCTTAAGCCCATTCACACCTGCGGGGTCATAGCGCTCCACCAACTGGAAATCATTCAGGTCTTCCACGAGCTCCAGGCCAAGGTAGCGAATATCATTGGCCAGGTCCGCCGGGTGAAAACCAGAGATAAAAGGCTCGCCCACTGATTTGACCGTCTGCTCCAGTTCCTCGAATAAGGCCGCCTCTGCGGCTCCCTGTGGCTCGAACAGCTTCTGGTCAATGTAACTAAACACCAACTCACTCCCCGGCGCACTGCAAGCAACAATACTCTTGAGCGCCGCCATATTCGCCGCGCGGGTGAGGTACATGGTAACCCCCAGCCAGGAAAAGAACGTCGGCGCCGATTTGCTGAAGGTCGTTTTCGACAGGGCAGCATCCAGCCCCTCTTTGGCAAGATCTGCCGCCACGAAATGCACCCCGGTTTCGATGGTGATACCGCATTCGGCGATACGTCGCCTCTTTAATGCCTGCGTCGCGGGGTGATCGACCTCAAACACCTGCAGGTCCCTTGCCTGAGCTGGCCTGCGCAGCGCGTAACTGTCAAATCCCGCGCCTATCAGCACATATTGCCGTACACCTCTGGCTAGCGCCTCGCTCAGTGCATCCTCGGTGTAGCGCGACCGTGTTATGACATTGGTATAGGCGGGGCTGGCGCGTAAAAAATCATCGGCAAGGTCGGCAAGCGGGTCTTCGGAATTCTCGCCATCGCTACTCGAATGTGCAACAGCAGGATTCAAGAATGCGACGAGCAATGATGCCGGGACCAGCCGGTCACCCCAGGGGTCATGAAGAATCGGCTGCGGGTCGCGGCGAGTATGTATGGCGCGCATACGGGAGGTCGCCAATGAGGTCGTGCTTGCCACCTGATCTTCCATTGCGCACTGTCTCCGCTGAGCCGTCATTGTATTGCTGCCAAGCTGTCGTAAAGCAGCGATGGACGCACCCTGCGAGTATAGTTCAAGTACCACCCAGCCTGGGTCAACAAATTAATCCGCGTGACTGTGTCCGCGCTTGAGCGCAATGACTCAAGCTGCTAGTGTCAGGCGTTGCCTCAAACAGCCGATTTCCCGTCTACCCCTACATTGCAATGCCCGGTCAGGAGATATCTCATGCTCAACCTACCTATATGGCGACCTGCCCTGCTGCTTATCCTACTGTGCGTTGTGCTGCTGGGCTGTCAGGATGAATCCAACGAAAGTGCAAAAGGCGTCCAGGGTACGTCAACGAGCGCCATCGTGGCAGGCGCGCAAGGCAATTCATCAGCGACAGCCAGCACCATCAACGCCAATGCCAGGCTCAGTACCCAGTTGAATCTCGACGACCAACAAGATTTCAAAGACGCCACGCGCGGCCTGATTGCAGCGCCACCAGCGCTACGGATCGCGGGGCCCGGCAATTCCACCGTCTGGGATATGCCCTCTTTCGACTTTGTAAAAGGCCCCGCCCCGGATACCGTGAATCCCAGCCTGTGGCGTCAGGCCATGCTCAATAATAATTATGGGCTGTTCAAGGTCACCGATGGCGTCTACCAACTGCGAGGCTTTGATATTTCCAACATGAGCCTGATCGAGGGACAAACTGGCTGGATCGTAGTGGACCCTCTGACCACCAAGGAAACGGCCGCCGCTGCGATTGCGTTTGCCAGAGAACACCTTGGGGACAAGCCGGTGTCGGCGATCATCTTCACGCATTCCCACATCGACCACTTTGGCGGGGTACTGTCGGTTCTGGGCGCGGGAGACAACACCGAAATTGTGGCCCCGGTCGGCTTCATGGAAGAAGCGACCAGCGAGAATATTATTGCCGGTACCACCATGATTCGACGCTCCATGTTTATGTACGGCAGCCAGCTCGAACGCTCGGCCCGCGGCCATATCGACTCCGGTCTTGGTAAGAATCCCCCCATCGGAAGTCCCAGCATCGCTGTGCCAACCCGCACCATCACAACTACAGGAGAGACGCTCAC
Source organism: Haliea sp. (assembly GCA_031409615.1). GTDB lineage: Bacteria > Pseudomonadota > Gammaproteobacteria > Pseudomonadales > Halieaceae > Marimicrobium. The sequence continues at coordinate 27,613 of JANNXP010000172.1, forward strand.
CATCGACGGCGTGGATTTCATCTTCCAGAATGCACCCGGATCGGAAGCACCTGCTGAACTGACGTTTTACCTGCCTAAGCACAAAGCGTTCTGCGGCGCCGAGGTGGTCTCGCGCACTATGCATAACCTGTACACCCTGCGCGGCGCCCAGGTGCGGGATGCCCGCAAGTGGAGCAATTACATCGACGAGGCCATGGGCCTGTTTCCCGAGACCGAGGTGTACTTCGCCAGCCATCATTGGCCGCTGTGGGGTAACGAGCCCATCATGGATTTTCTGAAGAAGCAGCGCGACGGCTACCGCTTCATTCACGACCAGACCTTGCGGTTGGCGTCGCAGGGCTACACGCCAAAGGAGATTGCAGAACAGCTGGAGATGCCCACAGCACTGCGCAGCAGTTTTCCCAATCGCGGCTATTACGGTACGCTGAAGCACAACGCCAAAGCGGTCTACCAGAAATATTTCGGCTGGTATGACGGCAACCCGGCCAACCTGGATCCGCTGCCACCGGCTGAGGCGGCACAGCGCTATGTTGCCATGATGGGCGGCGCCGATGTGATTCTGAGCAAGGCACAGGCAGACTTCGACAAGGGCGAGTACCGCTGGGTGGCAGAGTTACTCAATCATCTGGTCTTCGCCCAGCCTGACAATACGGCGGCCAAATCGCTGTTGGCACAAACCTACGACCAGCTGGCCTATCAGGCCGAGTCGGCACCGTGGCGTGATGTCTATCTCACCGGCGCGCTGGAACTGCGCCAGGGTTCGCCTGAGAAAGGTCTGGGTATCGCCAACGCGGGGGACCTCATCGCGGCCACACCGCTCGATCAATTCTTTGAGTTGATGGCGGTGATGCTGAACGGCCCCAAAGCCGATGGCAAAACCTTCCTCCTGAATATTGAATTTACCGACCTGAATGAGGTGCACGTATTGCAGCTGGAAAATTCAGTGCTACATCATCGCACGGGACAAGCTGCCACCACGGCGGATGCAACGATCCGTATCACTCATCCACTGTTTGTGAAAATGCTGACCGGCAACGCCGGACTTCGCGAAATACTCTTTTCGGACGATGTCTCTGTTGAGGGCAGCAAGCTGGACCTGCTGACATTTTTCGCGCTGCTGGATCGACCGAACGAAACGTTCAACATTGTGACACCCTAGGCTATGCAAGGGTTTGAGCGGCAGGAGTGCGATTCGTCCGCAAGTATCGGGGAAGCGGGCGAATCGCACTCCTGACGATCGAACCCGGTAGCTTGATGGATCTCGCAGTGGGTGCCGGGGTATTACCCGCTCAGGAGGCGCTGCGTTCCATGGCCTGTGCGAGTTTGTTTGAACCCAGGGACTTGAGTTTCTCCACCACCTGCGCGCGATCCTGCGCAGGTCGATTCTGGCTCAATTTGTACTTGCACTGCACGTCAGTGATGTGGACTTCGATACCGACAATGGCATTCAGCATCGCAGCGCCATAATCCGGCTGCCAGGGACCCTCAAATGCTGACTCATACTGATGGGCCAGTGCCTCAACGACCTCCTTGAGCCTACCGGCATCGTGAAACACCCGGCACTGCCCATAAATGTGCACTGCCTGATAATTCCAGGTGGGGACGCCCGGGCCACCGTACCAGGACGGTGATATATAGTCGTGAGCGCCCTGCAAGGTAATCAGGGCTTCCTGACCGTCCAGCTCAAGGTGCTGCGGATTCTGTTTGGCCAGATGGCAAATTATCGTGGACCTGTCCTGCGTCACCAGAAATGGCAAATGACTTGCATACAAACTGCCGTTTACTGTGGAAATAAGCTGGCCAAAGGCGTTGGCCTCAACAAAAGCAAATATCTCGTCGCTATCGGTGACTGCAAAGTGTTTGGGTATATACATACTGCGCCTGCTTCGTCAGTTACGTCAGTTACGTCAGTTACGTTGGTGTACAACTATTCCTCCATACCAACATACCGGGGCTCCGACCTGATTCTCTGTATCCACGCCTGTATACCGGGATACGCAGCCAGCTCGAAACCACCTTCGTGGGCGACATGGGTGTAGCCATACAGTGAAATATCCGCAACCGTCAGGTGAGAGCCTACCAGATAGGGATGTACCAATAAGCGCGACTCCATCACGGCCAATGCTTTGTGACCACCCGACTGCTTGGCGTGATACTCGTCTTTGCGGTCGTCCGGCAGTCCCAGGTATTTGGCGATGAAACGCGCCACCGCAATATAGGGCTCGTGACTGTACTGCTCGAAGAACTGCCACTGCAGTACCTGTGCGTGCTGGAAACTGTCCTGTGGCAAAAAAATCGTATCGGTCGCCAGATAGTCAATAATCGCGTTTGACTCCCATAACATTCGACCGTCGTCCAATTCCAGCACGGGGACTTTGCCATTGGGATTCCTGGCAAGAAAATCTTTGGTTTTGGTTTCGCCGGCCATTACGTCCACGGAAACCCATTCGTGTTTGATATCAAGCAGTGTTGCCAGCAGTTTGATCTTGTAACAGTTGCCTGATCGTACGTCGCCGTAAACTCGCATGCGCTATCCTCTCAAATGTAACAGATTACCTTTGCCATCTGGCGTGTCGTCAACTTGTTGCGCAGCAAGCCATAGAGCATAAGAAGTCATGCCATCATCTCTATATCTAGACGGCAGGTGCACCGAGTTTTTCAAAAATCTGATCTTTTGATAAGCCACGACCTTCAATTTGAACCGTGTTGAAAGATCAGGATTAACCGACAAATGTGACTGCCTCTATACGGTTACCATCAAAGTCCTGGATGAACGCGGCATAATAATTATCGCTGTACTGCTTGCGAATTCCTGGCTCGCCATAGGAAGTGCCGCCACTGGACAGTGCTTGCCTATGAAACTCATCGACCTGCTCTACAGAGGATGCCCGCAGGCATATGTGGAAGCCGTCGGCAACGCTGCCTGAAGCGTGCGACAACCTTTCATTGAGCCACAATTCTGGATATTTCTTGCCAAAACCCACTGTACCTTCTTCTGATACCAATAACTCATGACCGAGCTGGGACAAAACAGCGCTATAGAACTCAGAACTTCTAGCGAGATCCCTGACCGGTATTGAAATATGGTCAATCATTGATTCCCTCTCAACCTACCTTAGTGAGTGTTCAGGTCGGCCACGTATTTTTCCCAATTCTGTCCGTCAAATGGCTTGATGCTGTAGCTCAGATCTTCCGCATCATCCAGGCATTTGATATTGACACTGAACCCATTTGGATGTGATCTTGGCACGTAGAACGATTTAATACCGCACACCTTGCAGAAATTATGTTTCGCCACTCCAGTACCAAAAGTATAGGTTGTTAGACATTCCTCACCAGAAAGCAGGCGGAATTTCTCTGTCGGAACGATTAGATGAAGAAAGCCCGACTTACTGCAAATTGAGCAATTACACTCCGAGACAACTGGATTTTCAGTACACTCAACTTCAAATCTGACCGCGCCACAATGGCAACCACCCGCTTTTAACATTGAAATTATACCTGCGAGCGACTCAGGCCCGGCACGTCTTTACGTGGACTAAGCGTTAGATTTTTTAACTGCTTATCATGCACACCAGAGAGTAGTAGCAATGCAGATACCGCTCCCAACAATGCCAGCGCCATATCAGACTGCGTATCCCACACATAGCCCTGTGTACCCAGGAATGCCTCGGCATCTTCCCCGACTGCTATAGCCGTCCACCACTCAATCAGTTCATAGAACGCGCTGAACGCGAGGACCAGTGACAGTATGAACAGAACACGCCATGCCTTACCGTTAACAACCTGCTTGCGAATCAGTATTTCCCTGGCCAGTAATGCCGGCATAAACCCCTGAAAAAAATGCCCCAGCTTGTCGTAGTTATTTCTCTCGGAGCCAAACACATTATTGAAAAAGGGGACTTCGGCATAGGTATAGTGCCCACCGATCATAAGAATAATGCAGTGCGCCAGAATCAGTACGTACAAAATCGTTGTCAGCCTGAAGCTGCTATAGGTAGTAGCTAACAGTATCAACCCCACCAGCGCTGGAGCGACCTCGAGAAACCAGGTGAATTGATCTTTTGGATGTACGCCAGACCAAATGAACACCGCAAAAAAAATCACAAGCCAAAGATATTTAATATCCCATTCCTCGTTTTGTGTCAGGCAAAATCACTCTGCCAACACTTAAGGCGTATACCAGATCGGTGAACTCCACGCACGCTCCTGGATAGTGGCCGGCACCTTGGTCAGCGGCGTCATCTTCTGCTGCACTGCGTCATAGGTGGTCCAGCGTGGGGTCGGATTCTCCAGGACACGGGCATAGTAGAAGGCGCTCTCATCCGGTTTGAAATCGGGATCGGTCCAGCCAGTAGCCAGTTGCTCGGCGCCGATGGCGTCGGTGTAGGTCGCCGTCTTCAAATCTACACTGTTGCCGACTGCAGGTAGCTTACCATCCGCGCCGATCTTACGGTCGCCTGCCCAGGCGACATCGAAGATTTTCTCGTGCTGCTTGCCAGCTGCGTCGAGCCAGCCCTTGACGATCTGGACACGGTCAAGATTGCCGCTCTTGGCGTCTTTGAGCGCCATAACCAGGAAGGTCGGTGCCTTACCGGCTCCGGGCTTCAGGTCGCCGCCCATCGGCACACCTTTGGCGTAGGCTACCTTCACAAAATCGAGATTCTTCACATCGTCGGGGACATAGTCGAAGCTGCCGAAGAAACGTACCTTGATCATGGGGCCGGACGTTGCAAACGTCTCCTTGCGCTGCATCGCATCCCAGATCGCCTCGCGGGTATTTTCCGGTGCCCATACTCCGGCCAGGCCGCCCGAGCTGAATTCCTGGATTTGCTGGATCTGGCCGGCCGGCGCACCGGGGATGCCGGTCAGCCGCTCCCTGGCATTATTTTCAAACGCAAACTTGCCGGTGAAGTTGTACTCCTCGTTACTCGCTGCGGCATTGTGTGTGTCGGTGTCGCCGATAAACCCGTACTTGAACGGATTGCCCGCTCCTGTAGCAGACCGGCTCATACCATCGAGCAGCGCCTGGCGCACGAAGCTGCCCTTGCGCTGAGACGGCCGTTCGTAGTCCGCCGATAGCGTGTAGTCCCACTGCTCGAAACTGGCGAATTCGTCGGTCGGTGACAGGTCGGGATGGGTTTCCGAGGTGCCCTTGATCTGGGTGATCTCATACAACGGTTCGTTGGCTGCGCGGGTTTTATTGTAGGCGGCATCGATAGGCTTGCCGTCGAACTTGGTGAGCTCGAACATGCGGCCGTCGCTGGCATTGCCATTGTGCGGAATGGCGAACAACGTCGAACCCTTGGCACGTTGATCGTCCATCCATTTCCATAAAACCTCCGGATCATCAGAATCCAGTGCAGAAAGTACGAGATCGGGCAAATGTTTGGTATCGCGGAACACCACGACGCGGTGGAGGTTGCGTTTCTGTGGATTCGAGGTCCATTCGAACCCCGCGAACGTGGTGAACTTGCCCGGCGTGTAACTGGCATCTGCCGCCTTGACGATCTCAGCCCACACAGTGCCTGCCAGCACCGGGTCGCTCAACTGCGGGTCGCGCTTGCCCTCGCTCATATCACGCAGGATGCCGGTAAAGGTCTGTAATCGAATATTGGTATCGGGCGAGGTCACGCCTTTGGCCAGCTCCGTCTTACTGAGCGGGCTGTCCGGGTTCGCCATCTGGTTGAACACCCCCATGTATTCGGCGTGGTCGGCCACCATGTAGAAGTCCAAAGGCGTTTTGATCTGCATATCCGGGCCGCCACTGCCGGTGATCGGCTTGCCTTGGGCCCATGCATAGGCATCCATCGGTGTGGTCTTGGAGCCATTGGTGAACGCGTCGAATGACCAGCCCGTGTGGACGTGGACGTCGCCGAAGTAGACATTATTGTCCGCGGTTGGTGGCGGCAGATCGGCAGCCTGTGTGCTGGCCAGCGTCAGAGCGCTGACGAGAGTAGCGACTAGCAACTGTGCCGTTTTCATTCTCATTGCGTTGTTCCTCTAGACGATGGTTACTCTTCAGACTTCATGTCCCAATTACCGTGGCTAAAGACTAGCTCACTGCTGTGAACCTCGCCAGCTGGTCGATGTCGCAGGGCCATCATTAGTGCTCTAGCAGCAAAACCAAATAGATGACCAACGCCACAAAACTCAAAACACTGCGGACGGCGTGCAGATGGCCCCACTTCACCAGTAGTCCACGTGTTTCTGCAGAATCAAGGTCGCGCCCGGGAGCAAGCAATTTCCGATTGGTAGGCATGATCACAATAAACGTAAAGGGAATAACGGCGCCCATGAATGCCGCAGCAAGCAACCATAGGATGTTGTCACTGAGCAGCCAGACAACAGCGCCGGAAACAGAACCCACAACAGCGAGGGATGCCTGCATCAGGTAGGCGCGCTGATAGCTTGGCGCCCATACCGTTACCGCGGTTCTCGTGTCGCAACCCATCCGCGCGGGATGCTCAGCGACATTGATATAGATGGCGGCACCCGCAAATATTGCAGCGGTCAAAACCGCAAGGAACTGCAAAACAGCTATCACCCCGTTCGCTCCATAGACGTCTAGCCCTGGCCACCCCTTTCTCGACGCTCAGCCATTATGGAAGCAAACACGCCTGCCGCCAGTATCGAGACAATAACCGTCAGCAAATACAAATTGAAGTGTTCTCCCAAAGCGAGTCTCAGCCATTCGGCCAGGAGCATCTTCACGCCTACAACCAACAGGATCAGCGCCAACGAGACTTTCAGGTAACGGAATTTCTCTATCATTCCGGCGAGCGCGAAATAGAGCGACCTCAAACCCAATATCGCGAACACGTTGCTGGTAAATACCAGAAACGGGTCGGCGGTGATGGCAAAAATGGCTGGGATGGAGTCGACGGCGAAGATCAGATCGGTTGTCTCCACCATGATCAGGGCTAGCGCCAGGGGTGTCAGGAGCAGAGTTCCCGGCAGCGCCTTATTCACGACTTCATCCGGAACCATGGGCGCACCGGGGACCTCGCTCTCATACGATTGTGGTGAACCGGCGCGAACAACAAAGTGCTTGCCATGGAACCTGTCGGTCACCGGAAAAAAGCGGCGGATCAGGCGCACGACGATGCTCTTGTTCGGATCGGCATCTTCCGTGTTGAAAAAAAGCATCTTTATTCCCGTAAAAATCAGGAATGCCGCAAAGATGTAAAGAATCCAGTGGTACTGTGCAATCAACTGCGCCCCTATTCCGATCATCGTACCGCGCATGACCAAAGCCCCGATAATGCCCCAGAACAGCAATCGGTGCTGATAGATTGGCGGCACCGCGAAGTAACCAATGATCATCGCGATCACAAAGATGTTGTCGACGCTGAGAGACAGTTCAACGACATAGCCGGTCAGGTATTTTTCCGTCGCCATTGCCCCGCTGTTTATCAACCCATCGACCGCATCCGGCGTCGTGCCCAGGCCAAACCAATGGCCTTGATATGCAAAAAATACGAAAACCGCAAACGATAAACTCATGGAGACCCAGACGGCAGACCAGGCCAGCGCCTCCCTGACACCGAGGGCTCGGGGTTCTCGATGAAAGACACCCAGATCCAACGCCAACATCAGCAGGACGAAACTAATAAAACCGATCCACATCCAAATCATTGCCTATTTGCCTCTCTCATTACCTTGAATTTGTCGTTAGTGCTGTGCGGACTACTCGGCTGTCACTAAACAGACTTGGATAGCATCTTGACCACACCCGTATCCGCTAGCTCCGAAGCAATGGCTTCAGAGAAACTCAACAAAAACGCCTTGGTAGCATAGTACACCGCCATATAGGGTCCGGGCTGAAATGAAGCGGTTGAGGCAGTATTGACAATTTTACCCCTCGAGACGCCGGTGACGAGGGCTGCTTTTCGATTTTCGTTCATGATAACAATCCCTCGATCTACTTTTGATACACGCCATTCGCACCTTCTCTAAATAGAACCGACTGCGTCGATGGCGAACTTAGGATTGGGCCCGTATTGATTTTGCCCTGGCTGACTGTCTTGCACCACAAACACCAGTAATACAATCCAACCTATCACGGGAATCAGCCCAATGAAAATCCACCATCCGTTGCGGTCAGTATCATGGAGGCGACGCACCAGCACGGCGAGGGAAGGGATTAGAACTGCCAGGCTATAAATACCGCCCAAGACACCATAACCCGTCTCAGCATTGCCAGTGCCTAGCAAGCCATCGATGACAGACAGTCCAATACTGATAAGGATGTTGAACAGGACGAAAAACCAATATTCCTTACGTCGTGACCTGCCACTGAATTGAGCATACTTTTTGAGAACTTCAATATACCAGTTCATACTTTCTCCTGTTACTTAAAAGATAGGCGCTGGATGGATTACCCATCTGCATTGTGCACTACTTTTCGATTTTTGGGTCTTTTCCAGCTCCCGGACCACGTTGGAGGACGTGTCCTACAATATCCAAACGCCCGATCGACGGCGGAAAGGAAGCATCACGACCCTCACACTGCATGGCCGTATGCGCAATTGTGAACGTACCATCAACGGCTTTCGGAGTATGGCTACCTGCATGGGATCAATGATCCGCAATAGAAACGGCGTAGACGCGAGACTACGCGTAGATCGGTGTGTCCGTTTCCTGTCTTGAGCGAAGTTCTGCGAGCATTGTCTTCTCGTTCAGGTCGATAGCCCAGGTCGGCCGTAACTGAAAGTGCGGCTGATCGATGATTGTCCTCCAGTTACCTCCCCATTCAAGTCCCAGGTCATTTCCCAACACTCCGACGGCCTTGTACTTAACTGACTCGGGCAAGTACGTCGTACCCTCGAAAACTGCGACGTCAAACGCGATACCAAAGTTATGATTGGAGTACCCCCCCTTGGCATTGGTGACGATCTTGCCTTTGTTGGAGCGACCTTGGGCATAGAGAGCGTCTTGCTCGGCATACGTTCTTAGCCCGCTGATGACCTTGATCCGGATTCCCGAGAGCGCGGCCTTTTGTACAAGTGCTCGTGCCATCGGTCGCACCTCCGCTCGAAGTGTGACGATGTTCTTCTCGCTGCGACTGTCGACTAATGATATCGCTGGACACGGCGTCTTTCTGGCAATCCTTTTCGTAACCAGGCACGAGTATATCGCTCCCCACGTTTGGGGGCCTGCCTTACCGTCGACAGCGATGTCGAGTTCCTTCTGGATCGCAGCAATCATTTCTTCTATGCGCATGGATCCGCCCTATGCTGGCTTACTTATGGTTCAATAGGAGCGTTCGCATCAACTTTCACAATCCCTGGTGCTCGCTGATGGTGTCACGATGTTGAACCAGATTCGTTACTTGGTATCTGCTCGACCGACAAATTTTCGCTCTTCCACATTGACCCTGACTCTATCGCCAGTAGAAATATACTCAGGCACTTGTACGGTTAGTCCAGTTGATAACACTGCAGGTTTTGTTCTTGACGTTGCAGAGCCTCCCTTGATAGAAGGATCCGTTTCCATCACTTCAAGTTCCACATGGGCTGGCAGATCCAGCGCGACTGGCATATCGTTCACAACAATCACATGAATGCCGTCCGTTGCCTCATTGATAAATAGAATTTCATCGGCAATGGACTCTTTATTCAAGTTGTAAGGCGTGTAGTCTCCTGTATCCATAAAGACATAGTCATTGCCATCAATATACGAAAACATCGCAGGTTTACGAACGAGATCGGCGAGATGCAGCATATCTGAGTCCTTGAAGGTCTCGTCAATTTTACTCCCGGTCACAACATCGTACATGCGCATGCGATAAAGGCTACCGCCTGCTCGGCCTTGCGGAACTGAACGCTCGATGTCATTTACGATGTAGGTTTTACCGTCATAGTTGATCGCGGTACCTTTTTTGATTTCGCTTGCCTTGGGCACTTTTTTCAGTCCTCTAATCAGTCATACGTGTCGATTTCAACAGTCTAGCCGAAACATGATTTGAGGTACACAACGCTTAGTATGACTGCGACGCCAGGACGACCCGAATCACTTCAGTTAGTCGCAGGGCATCACTGAGTACGTTTAGCGCAGACCGAACCGGCGGCGCACCCCTCTGGTTGCGCGCCTTGCTATGGGGGCAAGATCATCATTCCTTTGCTGCCCCTTCACTCCGAGAGAGCTCGGCTCGCATTGAGCCCACATTTGGACTAAAGACAGTTGCGAAAAGTCTTATCAACGAGGTCGTCTGAAAGGTCTGGCTTGTATCTCTGAGCGAGTGTTGAGTAAACATAACGCCGCCGACACCGGCGAGCGGAACGCAGTGTAGCGAGTCCAACGCACAAAGTGCGCGGCATGCCCGGACTTGTTATGCCTTGCATGGAAACGACTCCAAATCATTGATCTTTGACCCTTTGTAAGAAGAGACGGTAATTGAATCAATTTGGCCATGAATGTTTATACCCTTTGTATTCAGTTGGTCGCACAATGCTTTAACACGGACTGCATCCGGGATTGTGGCGATGCCTATATGCGGAATGTATGGGATGTCGAGCCGAAGAGCAGAGGCGAGCGGCCCTCGGTACAGATTGTCGTGCAGTTTCGAAATGCGGCTATATCCTTCATCTGGGACCAGGAACACGTAGTAGTTGCTATTGGAGTCATCGTTGCCCAGCATTGCATATCGAAGAGAGAAGTCTATTACTGTCTGAGATTGCGCCACCTCGACCACGTGTTCTCGGTAGGCTGCGATCGGAATGTCGCTGCAGCCGAATACCATTGTGAAGTGGGGAGCGACAACATCACGGAAGGGAATGTCGTGCTCTCGCCGAAATTCATCAATGAATAGTCGGTCATCTTCTGTGAGGCTTGGATAGCAAAGTGTGAATAGCGTCTGCATCTTAGACATAACGCTCCGGTTCAGCGGCGGCGCGGCAGCGCCGTCCGCTGCAACCGGTTGTTAGATGGCACGCTGCCAATCGTCGTCACAACCGCTCATTCGGCGATCGACCTCGGAGTCGTAGGAGGAGGAAGTACTTTGAAGAGTTCATTTGCCTGCGGTGTGCGCGAGCGCAGAGGGCGTCATGCAGCCGACAATCGCCGGGGCCTCGTGGACGAGGTCGTCGTTCTCGATGGCCGCCACCATGAACAGCGCGAAGTCCACGCGGCGCGTGATGTTGCTCTCGAGGATGGGGTCGCCCACGTGCCGGCTCCAAACGGGCAAGCCTTGGCTCTCGCCCTCCCCGAGGTCGCTCCCGCGCACGACCGTCCACCGAGTGTCGCTCGTGAATACCCGCCGGCACGCCTCCACTTGGTCGTCGAGCTCGGCGAAGCGAGCGAGACGCGCGAGCGAGCCGAAGACCTTTACGATCGCCTTGAGCTTACACGAATACACGTCCTGGCCGTCGCGCGTGATGTGCCACCCGCACGAGAATACGAGGCGTGCCCCCGGACGCGCGTAATCGAGCACCGCCTGGCTCGTCCCCGATGCGTACTGCTGGACCCCCCAAGGGGCGAGCACGACGAGCACCCCGTCGCACCCCGTTACGGCGCGCTTGATGACCTCGCGGTCGTTCGTTGCTCCGGGGATGATAGTGATGCGCCCCTTGAAGGCGTCGAGCTTCTCCACGCTGCGCTCGCGGCACACGCCAACCACCTCGTAGCCGCGATTCAGCGCATGCTGCACCATGTACTTCCCGAGCTTCCCAGAAGCCCCGACGATGCAAACCTTCCTCATGTGCGCCAAGCCTCCGGGGGCTTCGTTTCGGTCAGTTGCGGGAGCCACTCAGCCTCCTTGCTCAGTGCCATCTAACGCCGCCGGCACCGGTGAGGAAAGCACGCAGCGGTTGACGAGTCCAGTGCGCGAGGGTGCCCGGCATTGTTATCAGTGACTTCTCCGATACTCAGCAATTTTCTTCCTAACATCAGGCTCAGATTCCAACCAATCTTGGTAATGCATCAAACTACCCGCGTCTTCAAATTCAAATACGTAGGGTACTAGATAAATTCTCCGATTCTCATTATCTACGCGGAACCAGCAAGTCATTTTCGGATAATAGGGAAAATTTATACGCCAGCGTCTTGGAATACATTTTCGAACTTCCGCAACCAGTGTTTCAAACTTTACTTCGGTCCATGTATAAGGATGGCCGTCTGTAAAAGTCACATATTCCTCGATTGGAGCAACAAGTGCACTCTTAAGGTTGTTCAATATGGCCTCAAAATCTGATTGAGCTGTAACGGCGTACTTGAATGCCCGGATCATGAAAAAAGTCATGATCACAACTAACACATAAAGTAACCCCGGTGCTACGTACTCCATATTTCACTCATAACGCCAAAATAACCGGCGCGCTGTAAGCGCGTCCGGCGCCGAAGGCGCGAAGTTGATTCCCTTGTTAGGCGGCGGACCTGATTCACGCATCGGGTGCAAGCACATGCTCCGACAGAAGGTCTACCTTGAGCATGCCGATGATATAGGTCGCACCGCTTGGAGCTTTGGCCGAATGCACCGTGAATGCAGGTAACTCAAGCATATTTCCGTGGTTTAGGTGATGAATGTTGACGCCAACCCCTAACTCGATGGAGCCCTCAACCACATAGAGAGTCTGGTCCGCGTCATGCTTGTGCGCTTCATACACTTCGCCTGGAGAATCCCGCCAAGAGATAGGCCACCAACCAGCATCCGATATCTCTCTAATGGCCTCGCGCTTGTCTTTGAAGTGCCCAGTCGTAACTTTGAGTTCCATGTGTCTTCTCCGATTGATTCGTAACCTCGTTAGCCGCCTAACGCTTCAAGCAGCGGCGCGCATTAGCGCATCCCGGCGCGAAGCACCCTTGCCGCCTTGACTTGCCATTGGGCGCGGGTAATTGAAAGATGCATTTCATGTCATGCCAGCTCCAACTGCTGCCCGAACCGGAATACCTGAGATATCTATACCTTCAAGGCAATTCACATTTACACCATAGAAATCAGGCGTAACTCGTTTTCGATGAAAAGGATAAATGCCACAAACTTTGCAAAAGTAATGCTTGGCGATGCGGGTATGGAATTGATATTCAGTCAGAGAGTCGTTGCCCTGAACTAGTTCAAAATCTCTTTCATGGACTTTGACCATAAGCGCATTCTTACGGTGGCAAATTGAACAATCGCAGGTAGTTAACTCTGGGAAATCCGTAGAGATCGTGAATCTGACTGCTCCACAGTGACAGCTTCCAGAGTATTTCGATAGTGGTCTATGACTCATAGCTTATCTTCAAAAGTGCCCAATAACGTTTGCGACTAGGGCGCGCGGTAAGCGCGTCCCCGCAGGCCGTTCTTGTTACATGCGGATATCTCTTAGGAATCATTCGTTATCACCCTTTCCGCATTCGCTATAGGTGTTTATAAGATCAACCTCGTTCATGGTTGCTGGACGACTACCAAAATAGCGATCTGTGTGAAGCTCCAACACACCCCGGATTGCAACGACGTTGCCGAAAACACATTTGGGAATGCTTTCGCGATTGAATGGAATTGGATTACCTGCAATTGTCGCCATTTCCGCAAAATTTACCCACGCCGCGTTTTCATTGCTGTTGTTCTCAGCAAACTCTTTGGAAATGTAGATCGATCTGTCTTCTCTTCGATCGACAAGATGGCCATAAATTACAATTCGTTTGCCGTCAAATCGGTCGGTGGCGAATAACGCTTCTGTCATTGAGGGATTCAAGACATCAGTTTCGCAACCTGCCAAAAGAACAATGAACAAAGTTCCAACGATTCGATGCATGGTACGCTCGAGCATGTAACGCTCAGCGCACCAGCGAGCCACATAGTGGCGAGTCCGGCGGCCGCAGGCCACGTATTGCCGCTGCTTGTTATGTGGCGAGAAAATCAATCCATGGACTCCACTGTTTTCCGATGCCTAACTAGGAATTTGGCAACCCCGCCGAATATGCCAACGAGTAGTCCACCGAAACCCATTGTATAGATCGCGGCTGCAATGTCGGAGTGAAACGCATAACGAGCAGACATTTCCGGCGTTGGATCTAGATAAGGGATACCAGCAAAAAGCAGATCGTAAAATAACCCGCATATGATCACGAGTATGCCGCCAAAAATGAATTTTCGCGTAGGGAAATTACTCACAGCTCAATTCGCCGCATAACGGCGCCGGTACAGGCGAGCGAAACGCGGTGTAGCGAGTCCAGCGCAACTTATTGCGCAATTGTGCCCAGCTTTTTTATGCGACCTTACGTGCATGACGGCTTAAAAAGAACCTTGGACAATAGGACACAGCAAAGTAAATCACAGCCCCCAAATAAGCGCCAAAGATGATTACCAAACCCCAGAAAACACGATGCTTCACTACTTCCGATTCAAGACAGTCAACTATCATTGCCACCCACAATACCAATGTACCAAGCAGTCCCCAGATGACCAAGATACGCCCTATCTCAGACATATGGTCAAAGGTTATCGTTTGCCCTGGCTGCAAAATAGAAGCGTATATAAGAGCTAAAACTGTACCTAGAAGCCCAACAAAAGGGAGTGCCGACCAAGAGTTCCTAATCATTCCGTGACCCCGGTAAGCACTGGCAATTTGCTGATGTTCCATTGGCGAACATTGCCATCGCATAACGCCCGCCGCACAGGCGAGCCACGTAGTGGCGAGTCCAGCCGCCGAAGGCGGCGGTGTGCCGCTGTTTGTTATATGCGCCGTTCAACAATACACCAAGCAACATGGTTTGATCTATCGATGTTGATTGCATCACTAGTTGTATCCGGCATTTTTTTTACGAGTAAAACGTGTGCGTGAAAGCTAGTATCACTGACTTTACTCCCTTGAAGCCGAGGTGCAAGCAGCAAGTGAGTATTGTTCAGGGTATGGTTACCAAACTCGTTTCGTTGGCCATAGAGAAATGGCTCCTCTAGCTCTGTCAATAGCCAGTCTATTCCTGAGTCAGATGATCGAAATGTCTTGATAGCTTTCGCGTTTCTTGGAAAGAATTCTCCAAATTCATCATTCTGGTCTACGTACTCAATGGCAAGGTTCATCAATAGCACCGCAGTCCCCTAGTGCATATCACGCGTAGCCAAGGGGCAGACGAACCGCAGGTTTGGCTGTCCCGCAGAGGCCCGAAGGGCCGGAGTGTACTTGGGCGCCTTGCTAAATGGCGTCCTGAACGATACCAACAAGATCGTCATACTTGCGGCACACTGCGTTTGCCTTTTCATACGTTTTTCCATAATGTCCAGGGACAAATACTGTGTACATCCCACAATTATTTGCGCCATCAATATCAGCTTTAGGATTATCCCCAACAAATACTGTTTCGAGGGCAGAGACACCTATTTTCTCACACGCCAGGTCAAATATTCGCCTTTCAGGCTTCCTAACACCTACAGATTCCGAGACTATGATTGTGTCGAAGAGATGGCTTACACCAAGAGCATGAAAGTTCCTCTCCTGGAACGGTGACCTTCCATTAGAAACAAGGCCCAATTTTAAGCCCATATTCTTTAGCTCCTTGACAGCGTTGAGTACCCCCTCTTTCTCACGGCAAAAACCAGAAAAACACAAATCATAGCTGCTTGTGAGTTCAGATACTGTCCAATCGCAGATTCCAAACTCATCAATGAGTTGCAAATAGACCTGGTTCTTGAGGACACCGCCATTGGCGTCCAATTCAATAAATCTTTGGCAAAAGTAGTTTGGGTCAGATACTTCTCTGCGAAGCATTCCTTTAGATTGCCAAATGGCAAAGTCATGCAGCGACGCGCTTCGATCTAAGAGGGTTTCGTCTAGGTCGAATAGTACTGACTTCATGCGCTTAGCCATTTAACGCTTCAAGCTGCGGTGCGCAGCGTCCGCCAGCCTTGACTTGTTATGCTGCCGACTCAGCACTGGCGTCCCAGCCTGGAAAAACGAGTACTGCCGGATGACATTTTAAGGCCCTTGCAAGCACCTTAGCGCGCTCGACTCCAAGATTAACTCGCTCTCTTTCGATGGCGGAGATTGTGGATTGTGGAATACCAGCAGCCTCTGCAAGCTGATTTTGGCTGAGCTCTTGTAACTCTCGCATAATTCGAACTGACTCACCGGAAGAGAGTCGGATACGAGGTTTTGCTCTTCGAAATTCGCTCATCAGGATTTCCTCCTATAGTCGTGTGGTGTGATCTCGACTACAAATACTTTGAATTGGTCTCCTTCGACCTGATAAATCACCCGATACTGTTGGTTTAGGCGAGAAGACCGAAAACCACTCCACTCACCCCGGAGCGCCTCATCCCGAAACCCCTGAACCAGCTTTAGTCCAGCAGGCCCCGATATCTCTACAATGTCCTTCCACTTCTCGTAGCGCTTCTGAATCTCCAACGGAACCTTGGCGAGTTGCTTATCGAGCCGACGATGTTCATAAATAATCCACATGCCCAAAACAGTATATATACTATATTAGGTATGTCAACGCTCAAGCAGCATAACGCCGCCAGCACAGGCGAGCGGAGCGAGTCCAGCGCACGAAGTGCGCGGTGTGGCTGGCCTTGTTAAGGTGTTTATTTGTATAGGTTAATGAATTGTACATAAGCAGCCATCGTATCGTTGTAACCTGTTTCTGTGCGCGAACTGAGAACAAACGTTAAATAGTATTTGTTGCCCTCTTTGTCGGTTTCTTCGCCATACGTGACGCGTTCCCAGTTGCCACCTTGTTGCGGCGCGAATGAGAAGCTCCTGAGTTTATTGCCGAGAGCATTTGTTACCAATGAAATCTCTTTTATTTTTAATGTTGGATCATTCTCTAAAAATCTGACGTGATCATTCTTGATGAACTCATCAAGGTTCTTTGATTCGGGCTGTCTGGCTGTGTAAACTGCTTTTGCATAAATGACAGATTCAGCATTACCAAAATGGAAGCCGACCGGTGCTTGTGTGTTAGCAGAATAACGAAAGCTGTTGTCTTTATCTTGTTGTCATCCTTCAATTTGGGGCAATTCAGGCCACCAATAAAAGCAAAAGCCGTCAGATTCTTCACAGGATAGCGATTCTTTATGAATTTCAGCATGAATAGCTGTTGAAATTGATAATAACAAGAAAGGTATTATGAGCCTCATATAAGACCTTAACGCCGCGAGCTTGGGCTGCCGTCAGGCAGTCCCAAGCCTTGCCTTGTTAAGAGGCTCACGCCCATAAACAAGCAAAAATACTCCCACCGAGATAGCAATTATGGCGATAGGGTAGAACCAAAAAATCGACTGTTGCCATAGGCTGAGCTCCCCTGTGACCGCCAGTATCTCGCCTTGTGAGCCATAGATATACTCAGGTTGGGGCTGTGTAATAACTTGTTCCATGATTTTTAAGAATATGAGTCCTGCCGAAGAAAGCCCCACAAGCCAAGCTGGTAAAAGGCGCTTTTGACGATACATTCCGATAGATGCGCGTACCAAAATCAGATACGCGATTACTGGACCATATGTGCTTAGGTAATACTCGATCATATAAAGCCTCTTAACGCTCACAGCTGGGGCGGCGAAACCACGCAGCGGTTTTGACGTCCCAGCAGCCTGCGCTTGTTAGGTGTCATATTTTGCCTACCGCTATTAGATAGGCAACAACGACAAGAAAAAAAATCGGAAGCAAAAATAACGGCAGTACCTGAGATTTGGTACGGCGGTGAGAATATTCCATAAACTCGCTTTTCAAATCAGGGCTAGCGATTTTTAAGTAGTGGGCTTGGACCGTTAGCTCCCAGAGCTTTAGATCTGGAGTTTTTAACATTCCCGCACAATACCGCTGATAAAAGTCTGGGTCCTCACGCTTTAGGCGCCCTAAAAACTTGGCAGCCCATGTGAACTTATATGACCAAAGTAAGATCGTAGCAATGAGCAAAGTAGCAATGACTAGCACCATCGTCACACCTAACGCCTGAGCTCAGGTGCGTTTGGGGCGGCGCCCGCTTTTGCGGTAGCAAAAGTGGGTGGCGGGTCAAACGTCACCTGCAGCGATTTGTTAGGCGGCGACACGCCTGCTTTACTCACGCAGCAGCTTTTCACGGAAGCCCTCGGGGCACAGCAGCAGCTTCTGATTCTTGGCGTCGTAATTCAGATGCGCGGTCTTGGCCAACGCTACCAGCCGTTGATCTTCTACCGTGGAGATACGATAGACGACATCACAGCCGTACTTATTGAAATCCGTCGCTGTCATTTCTATACGAAGGTGCTCACCGTAGCGAGCTTCAGACTTGTAAACAACTGCTAGGTCTGCGTTGATCATGGTCGGGCCGGCGTCAGTGTATTCCGGCACTTCACAAGCAGCCATGTACTGAACCCGTGCCTCATTGAGAAATGCGATGAGGTGTTCATTCCCGAGGTGGTCGCCACGGTTAATATGAGCAAGCATGATGGGAAGCTCGACGGCATAAACGTACGTTTCGAGTTCTGGAATTTGGACGCGAGCCATGCAATTTCCTTTCAATGACGCTGAGTGGATAGGGTAAGAGCTGCCTAGATTGCATGCACATCAGTTGACCGAACTCCCCCAAACGGATGCAAGTTATTCTTCGGCCACAATTCTTGAGACAAGGCCGCTCTTTCCGCCTAACGCTAACAGCAAGGGCGCGCTTGTAGCGCGTCCCTTTTGCCTGTGATTGTTAAGTCCACTAATGGATAGAGCAAAGTACGTTCCCATAAGCAAAACCGAAAGTGTTGTCATTTCCTGGAGGATCATTCCCATTCTCTAAAAAAGCTCTATAACGATACATCCAAAGACCATCTCCGCACCCACGAGTTTTCCACTGATAGAACCATCCTGCGCGATAGATGTCAGTTCTCCCTTTTCTGAAGATTAAGAAGGCCTTCTCATCTGCGGTCGCTTCGTCACGGTCTTGTGATTGTAATAATTCCGGATTGTGTTCCGCGAGATACGCCCTGGATTTCATTTCGCTCATCTCATAGTTGACTTCAAATTTATCTACCGGCTCTGTCACAAGAACCCAGTCATTACTCTTAAATGAGTGATTAATTTGAAAAGCGACGGAGTCCATGTCTATTCCAGAATGACAGAAGGTGGCAACGAGGCTTAGGAATAGAGATACCCAGTATTTGGAAAAGTGCGTCATAAATTGACTTAACGCCGCCGGCACCGGCGAGCAAACCGCGCAGCGGTTTGCGAGTCCAGCGCACGAAGTACGCGATGGTGCCCGGCCTTGTTAAGCATACAACACATCCAGTGGGAGCAAATTCATTAGAGCAATTGCTCCAAGCCTAGCTGCAATGTAGCAGCCAGTTACAGTTGCTAATTGCACCGGATTCAGACGAAATACAAACCATAGAGCAACAATGATACTCATGACCGGGATTACCCAGCTGCCCCATACCTCTTCTGGGACCCCTGCGAACGAAGCAACGTTGGCAATTACAAAAGCAATTAACATAGCAGTAGCGGTTCTTGGAGCGGATGCTTTAGTCGGATCAAGGAACCAAATTGAATAGTAGATAGCTATGAATGATGCAGCTAGAAAGATTGTAACTTGGAGCATGGCGATACTTCTGCTTAACGCCGCCAACAGCGGCAGATTTGGAGTGGCGAAGCCGCGGAAAAGCTGTCCAGCGCAACTTGTTGCGCGATGCTGCTTGGCTTTGTTAGGTGCTTCATGGCTAGATGCTCCACCTTGCAGCCAAATCGTGTAACGGATTGACCAATACAACCATAAGAACACATAACCCCAAAAGCCAGCCCCCAGCTTTTTTACTATCTGGATTGCCACGAATTACAAGAATGATAGCCGTGACAACAGATAGCCCAACCAAAAACATAAACAAGCAGCCGACAAGAAACTCAATTATGTCAGATATTCCGTACGGCTCGTCGGGACCAAGATACATATGAGGATATATAAATGCACGAAAGAGAGGCATAAAAACAAAAACCGAAATCGAAGCTACGGCCAATCCTCTTGCGAATCTTGCTCCTTTACTAAGCTTCACTCGGCCACCTAACGCCGCAAACAGCGGCGAGCGTAAGCGAGTCCGGCAGCCGAAGGCTGCGAACTGGTTTGCCTTGTTACTAGTGCGGCATTATGAACCTGAAACAGAGACCGGAGCCGGAGCGCCAGCGAAGGTAGAATTGCAAACGAAACTGGCTGGCTAAACAGATGCACGTTGAATGATGCTCCCTGCCACAGCGTGACTGAACGAACCTGGTTGCCCTGATATTACGCCTGAACTTTTAACGGCACCACT
>JANNXP010000173.1:0-31790 GCA_031409615.1 Haliea sp.
CTGGAAAGCGCTGGCCCCAGGGTCCAGCAAAGCGCAATTCAGTGGCCAGAGCCAGCTGAAAGTCATCGGTTGATAACTCACCGTCGGACTCAATGAGTGCCTGCAGCTGCACATCTTGTGCATGGCGGGCGACCTCGGCGACAAAAGCAGACGCAAAATCCGCGTAGGCCCCTCGCGGCAGTGTGAGACCTGCGGCCATGGCATGGCCTCCGAAGCGGCTGATGAGCCCGGGATGGCGGGTGGCGACCGCATCCAGAATATCGCGAATATGAATACCGGGAATGGAGCGTGCGGAGCCCTTGAGTTCGCCATCATCGCCATCGGCGAAGGCGATGGTGGGACGGTGCAGGCGGTCTTTGATGCGTGCCGCCAGAATGCCGATGACCCCCTGGTGCCAGCCGCTCTGGTAGAGGGTCATGGCGACGGGCAGGTCGGATACCTCACGCAGAGCCAGGTTTGCAAGAATCTGTAGCGCCTCCTCCTGCATGTCCTGCTCGATTACCCGGCGGTCCTGATTGAGTTGCTGCAGTCTCGCAGCCTGGATCCGCGCTGCGGCGAGATCTTCGCAAAGCAGACATTCGATACCAATGGACATATCCTCCAGGCGCCCGGCCGCGTTGATGCGCGGTCCCACGGCAAAGCCCAGATCTGCAGCCACTACTGACTCCGGCTGCCGTGATGCGACCTCCAGCAGGGCTAGAATACCGGGACGGCACTGCCCCCTGCGAATTCGGCGCAAACCCTCCGCCACTAAAATACGGTTATTGCGATCCAGCGGCACAACATCGGCGACAGTGCCCAGCGCGACGAGATCCAGGTATTGGGCGAGATTGATCTCCGGGCGCTGCGCAAACCATCCCCTGGCGCGCAGTTCCGCCCGCAGCGCCAGCATGGTGTAGAAAATGACTCCCACACCCGCCAGATACTTACTGGGGAACCCACAGCCGGGTTGATTAGGATTCACAATCACATCAGCGAGCGGGAGTTCACGACCCGCCAGGTGGTGATCGGTAATCAGCGTGGTGATGCCTAACGCCCTTGCCGCAACCACTCCCTCCAGACTGGATATGCCGTTATCCACGGTAATGATGAGGTCGGGGTTGCTGCGGGCGGCGAGTTCAACAATTTTCGGGGTCAGGCCGTAGCCGTATTCAAAGCGGTTGGGGACCAGGTAGTCCACATGGCGAGCGCCGAACGCCCGCAGAGCGGCCACTGCCACCGTCGTACTGGTGGCGCCATCAGCATCAAAATCGCCGATGATAACCATCCGTCTGTCGTGAGCCAGCGCATCAGCCAGCAAGGTAGCGGCTCGGTCGGCGTTGAGCAACAGCGTCGGTGACAGCAGATGCTCCAGCGCCAGATCCAGTTGCCCCGAGGACTCAATCCCGCGACCGCGGTAGACCCGCGCCAACACCGGGTGGATAGCGCCATCCAGAGGAGTAGCACTGGCAGATACCTGCCGCCGACGGATGAGTTTCTGCACGTCGCAGGTGACCGGGTCAGCGGTTGATGGTGGCTGTGATAAATGCCTGGACCGCGGCCAAATTATTGGGCAGCACCGCAAAGCGCTCACTGCGTTCAAACAGGTCACGCAAGTGCAGCGGCAGAGCAGCAACCTGATCCAGCCCCGCTTTTTTAATGGCGTCGGGAAACTTGGCAGGATGCGCTGTCGCAAGGCTGATGAGGGGAATACCGGGGGCGACGTCGCTAGCCAACGCAGCATGCACACCGATCGCGCTGTGCGGATCCAGCAGGTACTCGCATTCATTCCAGGTGCGGGCAATCTGTTGGCAGGTTTGTTCGTCAGACACACAGTGACTGCTGAACAAGGCCCTGGCGCGCTGCATCGCAGTCGCGGTAAAGCTGATATCGCCTGCGTCAAAGCGTTGCATCAGGTCGGCGATGGCACTGCCGTCGCGATCATACAGGTCAAACAATAGTCGCTCAAAGTTGCTCGAAACCGTGATATCCATACTGGGTGACAAGGTGTGCGCCAACGGTTGACGTCCATAGGTACTGCTCATCATCGCCCGATGCAGCACGTCGTTGCGATTGGTGGCGATAATCAGGCGTTCAATCGGCAAGCCCATTTGGCGCGCCAGATAGCCGGCGAAAATGTCGCCGAAATTACCGGTGGGTACGGAGAACCCCACCGGACGAGCCGGCGCGCCGACCGCCACTGCTGCATAAAAATAGTAGACAATCTGGGCCATAATGCGCGCCCAGTTGATGGAGTTTACCGCCACCAAACCGCGGCCATCCGGCAAAAAACTCTGGTTGCCAAAACTGGCTTTTACCATGGCCTGGCAGTCGTCGAAATTACCCTCCACCGCCAGATTATGGATGTTATCACCGACCACGGTCGTCATCTGCCGGCGCTGGACCTCCGACACCCTGTTGTAAGGATGCAGGATAAAAATATCGATATTCTTGCAGCGCTTACAGCCCTCGATCGCAGCCGATCCGGTATCCCCCGAGGTGGCACCCAAAATCACCACTTTCTGGTGTTTGCGCTCCAGCACATGATCCAACAGGCGCCCGAGCAACTGCAGGGCGAAGTCCTTAAACGCCAGCGTCGGCCCATGAAACAACTCCAGCACCCACTGGTTCGTACCGATCTGTACCAACGGGGCAACCGCACCGTGGCGAAACTCGGCATAAGTCTCTTGCAGGATGGCCTGCAGATCGTCTGCTGCTATGCAATCTTCCACAAACGGTGTGATTATTTTCTGCGCCAGCTGCGGGTAATCAAGCGCGGCCATGGCCGCGATCTCGTCGCGACTGAAAGACGGAAGGGACTGTGGCACGTACAAGCCGCCATCCGCAGCGAGGCCCGTCAGCAGGACCTGCTCAAAATTGAGTGGGGGCGACTGCCCCCGGGTGCTGATGTATTTCACTGTCGCTGGCCCCTGTTCATAGCCTGGTTACCTAGCCGTCCAGCGCTTCAACACGAATGCGCGTGACCTTGCCATTGATCGTGTCCAGCGCCTCGATCGCACGCACCGCCGTATCTACACTGCCCTGCGGCGCCTGACTGGTTAACACAATCAGCGACACCAGAGTCTGGCCCTGAGCCGGGGCCTTCTGGATCAATGCTTCTATGCTGATGCCCTGCTCGCTAAAAATGCTCGCGACTCTGGACAGTACGCCGGGCTTGTCCTCCACTTCCATGCGCAAATACCACGGCGTTTTCACTTTCGCCATCGGGATAATCGCCAGGTTGCGCAGGCTGGTTCGCGCGACCCCCAGAGCAGGTACCCGACCGCTCTGTCCCACACCAAAGTCTCGCGCCAGGTCGACCAGGTCCGCCACCACTGCCGATGCAGTGGGTTGAGCACCGGCACCAGCACCGTAGTAGAGCGTAGAGCCCACCGCGTTACCCTCCACCAGTATCGCGTTTTTTACCCCATCAACATCGGCCAGCAAGAGATGATCGGGTATCAAGGTGGGGTGCACGCGCAACTCCACGCCCTCATCATTTTGCTTGGCAATACCCAGATGCTTGATGATATAGCCTAACTCCCGGGCATACCCCACGTCCTGCGGCGTCAACTGTGTGATGCCTTCGGTATAGACGGCATCAAACTGCAAGGGGATGCCGAACGCCAGAGATGCCAGAATGACCAGCTTGTGCGCAGCATCGATGCCTTCGACATCGAAGGCCGGATCCGCTTCCGCATAACCCAGGGCTTGGGCTTCGGCCAGCACATCGGCAAATTCCCGGCCCTTGTCCCGCATCTCGGTCAGGATGTAATTTCCAGTGCCGTTGATAATGCCGGCCAGCCACTCGATACGATTGCCCGCCAGCCCTTCACGCAACGCTTTGACGATGGGGATGCCACCGGCAATCGCAGCCTCGTAGCGCACCTCCACACCATGCTCATGAGCCATTGCGAAGATCTCGTTGCCAAATTCGGCAATCAGGGCCTTATTGGCAGTGACCACGTGCTTACCCGCAACAATCGCCGCCTCCACCAGTTCCCGAGCGACCGTAGTGCCGCCAATCAGCTCTACGAGAATCTCCACCTCGGGGTCGCGAGCCACGGCAAAAATATCGCGACTGACACGGATGCCGGACAGGTCCACAGCGGGCTTGTCGCGACGCACGCCCACATGAATCACCTGCAACTGGGCCTGCGCCCGTGCAGCTATCAGTTCAGCGTTGTCGCGCAGCACCGCAAGTGTGCCGCTGCCCACCGTACCCAGCCCGCAGATGCCTATTTTTACTGATTTCAAGCTCGTTCCTATTTTCACGGGTAATGGGGCGCCTGTTGTTGTTCAGGCAAAGCCGTCGTTTTTGATCATCCGCTTGATGCTGCGAACAGCCTGGCGGGTGCGATGCTCATTCTCGATCAAGCCAAAACGCACGTAGCCCTCACCGTACTCACCAAACCCTATGCCCGGAGAGACCGCGACCTGAGCATCTACCAACAATTTTTTGCCAAACTCTATGGATCCCATCGCCCTATAGAACTCCGGTATTCTGGCCCAAACAAACATCGTGGCCTTGGGCGGAGTGACCGGCCAACCAACTGCGTTGAGACCACTGCACAACACGTCCCTACGGGACTGGTACATCGCACAAATCTCCGTCACGCAACTCTGGTCCCCCTCCAGCGCCGCAATGGCGGCCACCTGTATCGGCGTGAACATACCGTAATCCAGATAGGACTTCATACGCGCCAGTGCCGCCACCAGTACTTTGTTGCCACAACAAAAACCGATACGCCAACCCGGCATATTGTAGCTCTTGGACATACTGAAGAATTCCACCGCCACATCCCGCGCGCCCTCGACCTGCAGGATAGACGGCGCGACATAGCCGTCGTAACACAAATCGGCATAGGCCAGGTCCTGGATGACCCAGATAGAATGCTCCCGGGCAATGTTGATCACCCTTTCGTAGAACTCCAGCTCGACACACTGAGCGGTCGGGTTAGAGGGAAAATTCAGCACCAACATCTTGGGCCGCGGCCAGCTGGTCTGAATGGCCTTTTCTAACTCGGCAAAAAAATCATCCTCGTTTTCACCCATGGGAACATGGCGGATATCCGCACCGGAAATCACGAAGCCGTAAGGATGAATGGGGTATGAGGGATTCGGCACCAAAATGGCATCGCCGGGACCGGTTGTAGCCAACGCCAGATGGGCGAGGCCTTCCTTGGAGCCGAGGGTAACTATTGCCTCGGAAGCAGGATCCAGTGATACGTCGAAGCGGCGCCGGTACCAGTCACAGATCGCCTTGCGCAGACGGGGGATGCCCTTGGATTGTGAATAGCCGTGCGTATCACCGCGGCGAGCTGTCTCCACCAGTTTGTCCACGATATGGCCGGGTGTAGGCTGATCCGGATTGCCCATACCGAAGTCGATAATGTCCTCTCCCGCGGCGCGCGCCTGCTGCTTGAGGTCACCGATAATATTGAATACATATGGCGGCAGGCGCTCAATACGCCGAAATTGGTCGTCCACGATAATCTAACTCTACTGGGCGCGCAGGCAGCGGCGCCACCACTCAAAAAGGGAGGAAACAGTACTGAGTCAGCCCCATGCTGTCAACGCAGCAGGGGGCACAACGGCATTATCGACGGGATTCTCAGTTCAAACCCAGGGTTACCATCAATTCATCGGCTGTCTGGTAGCCGGGGATCATTTGCCCGGTTTGCGTGATGATCGCTGGCGTACCCTGCACCCCCAGCTCCTGGCCAAGCTGAAACTGCGCGGCAATAGGGTTGTCCTTGCAGACGTTCTCAGGAATTGGTTGCTTGTTGGTCAGCTTGGCAAACGTCTCGCGGGGATTGTCAGCACACCAGGCACTGGCCAGTTGCTTAAATGTATCCGATCCCAAACCGGCGCGCGGGTAAGCAAGATAGCGAACCTCGACACCGTTCTTATTGAGTTGCGCTACCTCCTCATGCAGTTTCTGGCAGTAATGACAGGAAGTATCAAAAAACACGCTTACGTGCGCGCGGGGCTCTCCTTCGGGGGCGAAGATGATCATGTCGTCTCGATTCACTTTAGCCAGTTTTTCCATGCGCTCACCATCGCGGCGCTTTTCGGCCAGATTGACATAGCCCTGTGGAGTTACCGAGTACAGGTCACCTACTACAAAGAAATTACCCTGCAAGGTCGAATAGATAAGGGGGCCATTAGTGAATTGCACCTCGTAAAGACCCGGTATATCACTCGTTTGTGCACTAGCCACCTTAAGCCCGACACTGGGAACTTCCAGCGCGGCGCGCAATTTATCCAGTTGTGCCTTGTCCAGCGGCTCGCCAGCGACGCTCAGGGGAGCGATCACTGCCAATGTCGCTATCACCACCGACTTCAATACCCGATAAATCATGTTCTATCCTCTGTCATCGTGGGCTGGCCCACCTTTCGTTTGAAAACCGATGCTCCGTTGGAGCAATGTTCGACACATTAGTTCCTCACCCGCGAGGATGGTGTTGCTCGTGTAGCTGCTGCATGCGCTGCTGGGCCACATGCGTATAGATTTGCGTTGTAGAAAGGTCACTATGCCCCAGCAACATTTGCACCACCCGCAGATCAGCGCCGTGATTCAGCAAATGAGTGGCGAACGCATGGCGCAGGGTGTGGGGTGATAGGTGTTTTTTGATTCCAGCACGCTGCGCATAGATTTTAATACGATACCAGAACGTCTGGCGAGTCATTTGCGTACCACGACGACTGGGAAACACCACATCGGATGGAATGCCTTTCAGCAGTTCTCCCCGCGGACCGGCCAAATAACGCTGCAACCAGCGCAGGGCCTCTTCCCCCACTGGCACCAGGCGCTCCTTGCTGCCCTTCCCGAATACCCGCACCACACCCTGGTTCATGCTGAGTTGAACCAGTTGCAGGCTGGTCAGCTCAGTCACACGCAAACCGCAGGCATATAGCAACTCCAGCATAGTGCGATCGCGCAATTCCAGTGCTTGCGCCACATCTGGCGCCTGCAGTAGCTGCTCAATCTCAACTTCGGAAAGGGCCTTCGGCAGCGGCCGACCCAAACGCGGACTTTCTATATTCAGCGTGGGGTCAATGCTCAGACGCCCTTCGCGTAAAAGATAGTGGCAGAAGCCGCGGATACAGGACAGAAAGCGCGCGGTAGAGCGAGGCGACTGCCCCTGCTCAAGGCGAGTACCTAGATAGGCCTGAAGTGAGGCGCGCGTCGCTTCGATGATCTCACTGTCATGATTCTTAACCAGCCAGTCATTGAATTGCCTGAGATCACGGCGATAGGAGGACAGGGTATTACTACTTAAGCCCTTCTCCATCCACATGGCGTCGATAAAACGTTCAATCTCGGGGTGTATCAGAGCGTCAACAGACATGGGCCTACGCTACCACGATTTGCTGGCGGGAATTAGTGTCGAATAGATGCATTCGCTTTGCTCCACTGGGCTGACACCGTTCAGCAGGAACAAAAAAGCGGCCCGACAGGCCGCTTTCGAACAACTGGAGGCACTACCTTTTAGTAGGCTACAGCTTTTCCTTGATACGCGCCGCGCGACCGCTCAACTCACGCAAGTAGTAGAGTTTTGCCTGGCGCACGTCGCCACGACGCTTGACGGTGATGCTCTCAACCGTTGGGCTGTAGGTCTGGAAGGTACGCTCCACGCCAACACCGTGCGATATCTTGCGCACGGTGAACGCGGAATTTAATGCGCGATTGCGTTTTGCGATGCAAACACCCTCGAATGCCTGCAAACGCTCGCGAGTACCCTCGCTGACTTTCACCTGCACGACCAAGGTATCGCCTGGGCCGAACTCCGGGAGTTCCTTGCCCATCTGCTCTGCATCAAGCTGGGATATAATTTTGTTAGTGCTCATGTGGTACTCCTGTCGAATCACTCTGCAGCTTCACAGCTAGCGCTTTGTTGATAATTTCCGTTCGCGGAGATATTCCGCCAACAATGTCTCTTCCTCAGCAGGCATGGCCCTGCCCTGCAGCAGGTCCGGGCGACGCTCAAAGGTCCTTCCCAGTGCCTGCTTCAAACGCCAGCGGCGAATCTCTTCATGATTGCCGCCGAGCAATACCCCCGGAACGTCCATACCCTGATACGTCTCCGGCCTGGTGTAATGCGGACAATCCAGCAGTCCATCTGCAAAGGAGTCCTCACAGGCCGAGGACTCATGCCCCAATACACCAGACAATTGGCGTGTCACGGCATCGATGACCACCATGGCGGCCAGTTCACCACCGCTCAACACATAATCTCCAATGGACAACTCTTCGTCCACCTCAGCCTCTATCAGGCGTTCGTCCACACCTTCGTAGCGGCCGGCGACCAGCACTAACCCTTGCAGTTGCGCCAACTCCAGCGCCTTGCGGTGATGGAATGGCTGCCCTTGGGGCGACAGGTAAATGACCCTTGCACCCGGCCCCGCCACCTTCCTTGCGGCGACAATCGCCTGCTGCAAGGGGTCAACTTTCATCAACATACCCGGGCCGCCGCCGTAAGGTCTGTCATCTACCGTACGGTGAGTATCCACGGTGTAGTCTCGTGGATTGCTATGCGTCAGGCTCACCCGGCCCTGCCTGACCGCCCTTCCCGTTACCCCGTGCTCGCCCACCGCAGCGAACATATCCGGGAACAGGCTCACCAGTGCAATGCGCATTGTGTACCCGCCCGGGGCTCTCACTTGGTTCCTCACTCGTCGTCGACGAACCAATCAACCTCAATAA
Organism: Haliea sp.; assembly: GCA_031409615.1. GTDB lineage: Bacteria > Pseudomonadota > Gammaproteobacteria > Pseudomonadales > Halieaceae > Marimicrobium. The sequence goes on from JANNXP010000173.1 coordinate 8,690, forward strand.
GCGCCTTTTCCAGATCCACCCGCACTACCGAAGTCCCAGGCACATAGGGAATCAGGCGTTCCCGCATATCTATACTGCCTTCACAGGCTTTCACCACCAACACGTCGTTGGCACCGGTTTCGATCAGATGGTCAACCGTACCGAGCAGCACGCTGTCTGCCCCATCCCGACACCACACCTGCAAACCCTGAAGATCGCGCCAGTAATAATCTCCCTCCGGCAGCGCGGGCAGCGCATCGCCGGGCACCGCAAGCTCCAGTCCTCGGTATGACTCCGCAAGAGTGCGGTCATCTACCCCCGCGATGTGCGCCACCAGACCTCGGCCTTGGCGCTTAACTGCATCAAAGTCGACGGGTTCAAAACCTCCACGCCGCTTCAATTGCCAGACACCGAAGCCAAGAAAACTTTCCGGTGTTTGTGTATACGAGTGGATTTTTACCCAACCCTTAAGACCGTAGCAGCCGGTAATTTTGCCGACCACCAGCATCCCATCAACAGCGGACCCCTTCATCAGCGCAGTCCGAGCAGAATCGAAAACGTTCTATCAGGCCGCAGCGGCGACATCCTTGAGCAACTTGGCCACACGCTCTGAAACCTGAGCACCCCGGCCCTGCCAATACTCAACGCGGTCGGTATCGACACGCAAGCGCTGCTCCTGGCCACGAGCGGTCGGATTGAAGAACCCGACGCGTTCGATAAAACGGCCATTGCGTGAATTGCGGCTATCGGTCACCGTAAGGTGGTAAAAAGGGCGCTTCTTGGCGCCACCCCGAGCAAGACGAATTGTAACCATTGTGCGTTAATTCCTAGAAATGAGTGGGTATAGGTTGCGATCTTGCATTAAAACCCACGACAAGAACCGGCTGGCATGCCGGAAAGGTGGAGTATCATACGGAAAATACGCCCGATGTTAAAGCCCGCCCCGCATTATTTTTAGCTAAATCCGTCACTTAACCATTATCTGAACGGAAACCCCCCACCGGAACCGCCCGGGGGCATCATCCCGCCTAGACCGCGCATCATCTTTTCCATCCCGCCACCCTTCATTTTCTTCATCATCTTTTGCATCTGCTTGTGCTGTTTCAGAAGGCGGTTGAGGTCCTGCACCTGTGTGCCGGAGCCTTGGGTAATGCGACGCTTGCGGGTGCCCTGGATCAACTCGGGGTTGCGGCGCTCCCTGGGCGTCATAGAGTTGATCATAACTTCCATTCGAGCAAACATTTTCAGATCGACATTCTGCTGCGCCACAGACGCCATGTTGCCCATACCCGGCAACTTATCCAGCATGCCGGCAATGCCACCCATATTGTTCATCTGCTGCAACTGATCGCGAAAATCCTCCAGGTCGAATTTCTGTCCTTTCTTAACCTTGCGCGCCAACTTGGCAGCCTTCTCCTTATCGACCTTCTGCTCGACTTCCTCGATCAGGGAAAGCACATCGCCCATCCCCAGGATGCGTGAGGCCAGACGATCCGGATGGAAGGGGTCCAGCGCTGTCGTCTTCTCTCCGACGCCAAGGAACTTGATCGGTTTGCCGGTGATCGAGCGCACGGAAAGGGCAGCCCCGCCGCGCGTATCCGCATCGACTTTGGTTAGAATCACACCCGTCAGGGGCAGGGCTGCACCAAAGGCTTTGGCAGTATTGGCCGCATCTTGACCGGTCATGGCGTCTACCACGAACAGGGTCTCCACCGGATTCACTGCGGCGTGCAATTGGGCGATTTCGGCCATCATGTCCTGGTCGACTGCCAAGCGGCCTGCCGTATCGATAATCAATACGTCGCTGAACTGTATCCGGGCGTGTGTCAACGCCGCTTGCACAATTGCCACCGGCTTCTGCCCAATGTCGCTGGGGAAAAAATCTACACCGACTTCTGCCGCCAGCATTTCCAACTGCTTGATCGCTGCGGGCCGATATACGTCAGCGCTGACGACAGTGACCTTCTTCTTGTCGCGCTCTTTCAGCAGCCGGGCCAACTTGGCCACTGTGGTAGTTTTACCGGCGCCCTGCAAGCCCGCCATCATGATGACGGCGGGAGGTGTCGTAGCCAGATTTAGCGCCTCGTTGGCTGTCCCCATGACAGCTTCTAGCTCAGCCTGAACAATCTTCAGAAATGCCTGCCCAGGACTGAGACTCTTCATCACATCCTGACCCAGAGCCTGCTGCCGGACGGCGTCCACGAATTCCTTGACGACCGGCAGTGCCACATCGGCCTCCAACAGGGCCATGCGCACTTCCCGCATTGTCTCCTGAATATTCTCCTCAGTTAGGCGCGCCTTGCCGGTAATACTGCGCAGGCTATGGGAAAGTCGATCGCTCAAACTCTCAAACATTAAGTCCTTCTCCAGGGTCGCGGCAGGCCGGGACGTTGGTCGCTATTGATTATGGTGTGACAAGCCGGTACAAAGGTCGCAGTATACTTTACTCGGGCCCAAGCCCCAAACCGATGTCGATCGTTTTACTCGCCCCGCTATGCGCACTGCTGTACCTGGCCGCTACTGGCCTGCAATTACTGCATCTCGCTCAACGGCGCCTGCAAATCGATCGAGGCGTATTCGCGCTGGGGCTGCTGGCATTGCTATCACATTCGCTCATCGTTTGGAAAATCGCATTTACCAGCTCAGGAGTTGACCTGGGCTTCTTCAAGATTGCCGCACTGCTATTTCTGGTGATCAACCTGGCATGTATCGCATCCCTGATGCGCAGGCCCTTACAAAACTTACTGATCGCGTTGTTTCCCCTGTCGGCGCTGACGGTAATGGTATCCGCTTTTGCACCGGATACTGCCCCGGTCCTTAGTCAAATCAGCGGCGGCATGATATTGCACATCAGTAGTTCCATCCTGGCCTATGCGGTACTCACGCTGGCCGCCATTCAGGCAGCGGTTCTTGCCTTACAGGACCACCAATTGAAGCGACGCCATACGCGTGGCATTGTCCAGATCCTGCCGCCATTGCAGCTAATGGAGGGAATGTTGTTTGAATTGCTCTGGATAGGGTTGGCGCTACTCACTATCGCTATCATTTCAGGGGCCGTATTTGTCGACAACCTTTTCGCCCAGCAACTGGTACACAAGACTGTGCTAACTATCGCCGCATGGCTGTTGTTTGCCACACTACTGTGGGGGCACTATCAACTGGGTTGGCGTAGCAACACAGCCGTACGTCTTACTCTCACAGGTTTCCTGCTGCTCATGCTGGCCTTTTTTGGCTCGAAACTTGTACTGGAGTTGATATTGCATCGCGCATGAATTCGACGACAAACCAGCCCACAGTGCTTGCCCCGACTCGGCTTTTATAGCAACAGTCACCGCCATTCACCTGTGGGGTGATGCCGACGTTTACATCGCTACTGGCATACTCACCCCGGTGATTCTGGTTGTAGGCGAAATCACAGCGAAAACTATCGCCGGATTGGTCCCAACCCAACTAGATCAGTCGGATGGTAGAGCTTGCATCCATGCGCTCCCGCGCGCGGATCAGAACCGCCCGTTTTTGCTCATCCGTGGCCGTAAACCAGTCAGTTATTTCCTCGGTAGAACGGTAGCACCCCATGCACACATCGCTTTCGTCCAGAACACACACTGAAATGCAGGGGGAGCGAGGCTCAGAATCACTCATTCCTGCTCCCGGAGCTGCACGCTGTAACAATGGCCATTGCGGATGTAATGATCGGCATTTTGCAGCAGACCCAGCTGCTGCTCTTCGGACAACCGGGACTTTATTCTGGCCGGCGAGCCTAATACCAGACACCCATCAGGAATTTCCATGCCTTCGGTCACCAAGGCATTGGCCCCAATCAGGCAACCCTTGCCCACTCTTGCACCATTGAGAATCACCGCATTGATACCCACCAGCGAGCCATCGCCAATGGTACAACCGTGCAGCATGGCGTTATGTCCCACGGTCACGTTCTTCCCCACTGTTATGGGAAAACCCGGATCTGCATGCATCACCGTGCCATCCTGAATGTTACTTCCCGCGCCGACCTCAATACGATCCGCATCGCCGCGCAACACACAGTTGAACCATACGCTGGCGTTTTCATGCAGGATAACGTCACCAATCAACACTGCGCCAGGTGCGATAAATTGTCCTTCGCCGACCAGCGTTACCCTTTTATCACCAAGGCTGTATTTCATGGTTGCTGATTCCAGTCGCGCTGTAAGTCAAATCCCGCATCGTAGGCGACATTCGCCAATAACACTAGTATCGCTGCGGTAACGCCCCAGACGCTGTCACTGCCAATCTGATAGTACGGCACCGTGCGAGTTCTGTTGCCATCGGACATGGTCTCCAGGCGAAACAACGAGGGATCGGCAAAGACGGCCAAAGGCGTTAAGAACACACTGTCGAACTCGCCTGGGTCCACTAGCAGTACAGGGGCGGCAGGTACACTGGCGACGCAGGGGAACACCTCAAAACCAGTGCGCGTGATTAATGGCTCCAGTTCGCCCAGAGGATTAATCACGTTAGCAGGCAATCCCACTTCCTCCAGCGCCTCGCGCGTCGCGGTCTGCCACGGTGATAGGTCTGTGACCTCACGTTTACCGCCGGCAAATGCGATCTCGCCGGGATGCAAAGGCAAATGCATGGCCCTGCGACCCAACAGCACACGGGGTTCAGCTTCTCGGGTAAGTGCCACCAGTACGGAGGCTTGGGGCCACCGTCCCGTGCCCAGAGGAGATGTCCAGATATTACCGCCCAGAGTGAGGCGCACTTCGATGCGCTGCAAAACGGCTGTGGATGCATCCATCAAATGGGCAACGGCATTACCAGGGCCACCACATCCCAGGCAGGTTCTTCGTAGGGGTGGGCGTCCAACAGCGCCGCCACCGCAGCCTCGATAAACTGAGACTCACAGACCATTTCCACTCGATACTCCGCTACTACCTCAATGACACCCAGCCGACCCAGAAAGGGCTTGCTGCCGACCAATGGCCGAAATTGTCCCTGACCGAGTACCTGCCAGCAACAACTGTCATAACCCGCAATGCGTCCGGCACCAGCATTAAACACCGCGAACTTGACCTGCTCCAGATGCAATTCAGGTACATAGAAGCCCAGTTTATACACTACACACCCCTGGTCTGGCGCGCATAGAACTCGTCGGAAAACTGCTCAAGCCGTCCCTCTTCTATAGCGCCGCGAATACCCGCCATATGCTGCTGATAGAAATGCAGATTGTGAATGGTATTGAGCTGGGCGCCCAGAATTTCGTTGCACTTGTCCAAGTGGTGCAGATAGGCGCGGCTAAAATTTTTGCAGGTGTAACAGTCACAGTCCTCATCCAGGGGCAAGGTACTGGTTTTATGGCGGGTGTTGCGCAACTTGAGTACCCCGCGAGACGTGAAGAGATGGCCATTGCGGGCATTGCGCGTGGGCATCACACAGTCGAAGAGGTCGATCCCCCGACGCACGCCCTCCAAGAGGTCCGCAGGGGTGCCCACGCCCATGAGGTAACGGGGTTTATCAGTGGGCATGACAGGGCCCAAAGTGTCGAGCACGCTGAGCATTTCGTCCTTGGGTTCTCCCACGGAAAGTCCACCAATGGCATAACCGTCGAAGCCGATATCGACCAGGCCGGTGAGAGACTCCAGGCGCAGCGGCGCATACATGCCACCCTGCACAATACCAAACAGGGCTGCATGACTGCCTGCGTGGGCCGATTTGCTGCGCACGGCCCAGCGCAGCGACAATTCCATGGACTGGCGCGCCTCGGCTTCCGTTGCCGGGTAGGGGGTGCATTCATCGAAGATCATCACGATATCCGAGCCCAGACTGCGCTGGATGCGCGTAGAGGTCTCGGGGTCGAGGAACACTTTGGCGCCATCAACCGGCGATTGAAACGCCACGCCGGCTTCCGATATCTTGCGCATTGCGCCCAAGCTGAATACCTGAAACCCGCCGGAATCCGTCAGAATGGGGCCGTCCCAGCCCATGAAATCATGCAGATCTCCGTGCTGCTCGATGATCTCGGTACCAGGGCGCAACCACAGGTGAAATGTGTTCCCCAGAATAATCTCGGCACCGCAGGCGCTTATATCCCTTGGCGCCATACCCTTTACGGTCCCGTAGGTTCCCACCGGCATAAACGCCGGTGTTTCCACTGTACCGCGGGGGAATAACAGGCGTCCGCGCCGAGCAGGACCATCGCGGCCCAACTGTTCAAAGCGCATATCACACTGGAGGCTCAAGAACGACCCTGCCCTAGTGAGCTAGCGGTTATAAACATAGCATCGCCATAACTGAAAAATCGGTATTGAGCCTCGATAGCTTGGGCGTAAGCAGCCAATATAGTCTCCCGGCCCACAAAGGCGCTTACCAGCATCAACAGCGTCGACTCAGGCAAATGAAAGTTGGTGACCATGGCATCGACACTGCGAAAGCGATAACCAGGGTATATGAAAATATCAGTATCACCATTGAAGGGCTGTACTTCCCCGCTGGACATACTGGCAGACTCCAGGGCACGTACCGCCGTCGTACCTACTGCAACCACTCGACCACCACGTGCGCGCGCATCGCGCACAGCAGCGGACACGACCTCGTTTACCTCAACAAATTCGCTGTGCATCCTGTGTCGCACAATGTCGTCTTCGCGCACTGGCTGGAAGGTTCCCGCGCCCACGTGCAGGGTGACGGAAACCCGCTTTATCCCGCGCGCATCGAGCTGTCTCAACAAGCCCTCGGTAAAATGCAGGCCTGCGGTGGGCGCCGCCACGGCACCCTCGCGTCGGGCATAGACGGTCTGGTAACGCTCCTTATCAGCACTCTCATCTTCTCGGTCGATATAGGGAGGCAGGGGCATATGACCGATATCCCGGAGGATGTCAGCCAGTGCCGGGCCATGCTGAGATGCGATACAGAACAACTCGCCTACGCGCCCCGTGACCACCAACCTATAGGGGCCAGGCTCAGCCGCTGCGCTGTCGCTGAGTTGGATGACCGATCCTGGGGCCGGAGATTTACTGGATCGAATATGCGCCAATGCGGCATGGGAACCTGTAACGCGCTCGATCAGTAGCTCCACTCTACCACCCGTTGCCTTACGCCCCCACAGCCTGGCCGGTATGACACGCGTGTCGTTGAGTACCAGCAAATCGCCGGGTTGTAGAAAGTCAGGTAGTTCGCAAAAGCTGTGATGGCTGACCGCACCGCTGGAGCCGTCCAGCACCAACAGCCTGCTGGCACCGCGGTCAGCCGGTGGCTGCTGGGCAATCAGCTGCGATGGTAACTGGTAATGGAAGTCGCTGCGTTTCATGGACAAAAAAGCCGGCGCAGGGCCGGCTCTCTGGCGCAAGCTCGAAAGCTTACTTGGGTTCTTCCTCAGCTCCATCTGTCACCGGAGCGTCGGCGGCATCAGGCGAATCTAGCGCGGCAGCAACTTCAACTGCCGGCGCTTCTTCAACTGCAGGTTTCGCAGGCAGGGTGGGCTTTACCAAATCTTCCAACACCAGAATGCGCGCCTTCTCTTCGCCGTTAATGGACTGCTTGCGGGCGTCCTTGACCGCGTAACGCGCGTCGCCGCGCTGATAAATACTATATTGCGCTGTCTTTTTCACTAATTTCATGGGCACGCTCTTTTCTCGATGGATACTCAGACTTCTCGTCCACACGGGGACGAATCTGACAGGATGGATCAATGATAGAACCGGCGGGAAGTGTACAGGCAAAGTCTCGGCAGGTTAAGGAAATTTATTGAACTTTCGCTCTCGATTGCTATACTGCCGCGCTCTCCAGGGGGGAACTCGCCTATCGACAACCTCCCAATCCCTCCAAGCCGGTGTGGTGAAATTGGTAGACACGTCGGATTCAAAATCCGATGCCCTTAAAAGCGTGCCGGTTCGAGTCCGGCCTCCGGTACCATACTTCCCTATATATCAATGGGTTAGGTTAGTCCCTCCCAAATCGCAACCCACTCTGCGCACGTTGCAGTAAGCATCAATAAAAAACTCTTGGAATAGTGTAATTTTTTCGCCAAAAAAGACTTTATGGTTTATAGTCCTCCGGCTCCGTATCACAGATACTACGCAGTGTGGTAACGGCAGCAGCTGCACTGACCCCGAGTAATAACTAGACAGCACATCAAGGAGATACACTATGGTCTTTCACAAAAATTTAGCGCTTGCGGCATTCCTCGCACCCGCGCTGTTAATTGGATCAGTCTCCGCGGCGGAGCCCGGTTTCTACCTCGGCGCCAGCGGCGGTCAATCATTTATAGATGATGAATTCGGTGACGCAGATTATAAAATCGACGACGATGAGACGGGTTGGAAGGCCTATGTAGGCTACCAATTCCTTCCTTGGTTGGGCGTCGAAGCTGGCTATGTCGATTTCGGCAGTTACTCTAGCGAAAGGCTGTTAGGCTTTGGCGACGCTGAGCTCGATTTGTCGGCGTGGGAAGGCTTCCTCGTCGGCACATTGCCAATAGGCCCGGTTGATTTGTTCGCAAAAGTGGGTGCGGCCGATATACAAGCAGAACTCGACACACAGAATTTCGGAACCGACAGTGAAAATGACACGCAATTAGCCTATGGCCTGGGCGCTGCCTACAACTTTGGTAAGGGACACTGGGGTCTGCGTGTTGAAGCTGAAGGCTACGACGACAACGAAGTTGACGACTTTTACTTCCTGTCAGCTGGTATAACCTATCGGTTCTTTAGCGACAAAATGGCACCCGTAGCCGCCACACCAGTAGCTGCAGCACCAGAGAAGTGTGCTGATGGCGACGGTGACGGTGTCTGCGATGGCGTCGATCAGTGTCCCAACACAGCACCAGGCACTCGAGTTGGACCTGTTGGTTGCGATTGCGACTACACTCTGCAGTTACAATTCGCATTTGACTCCGCCAAACTCACTGCTGGCGACATGGCACAGCTTGATGAGCTCGTACCCCTCCTGAACAATCCTAAAACTGGCTTTATGGGCGGCGTAATTGAGGGCCATACCGACAGCATCGGTAGTGCCGAGTACAACATGGGGCTGTCCAAGCGACGCGCCGAGTCAGTGGCTAGCTACATGCAGTCCAAGGGTGTGAATCTGGGTAGTCGTTTCGCCACCGAAGCGTTCGGCGAAGCCAAACCGATTGCGAGTAACGATACTGAAGCAGGTCGCGCGGAGAACCGTCGCGTCGTGATCCGTCGCACGGACTGCGATTCTTCATCCAAGTAGCGAACTCGTTCTGGTAGTACCCTAAACCTGCGGGAGAGATCCCGCGGGTTTTTTATTATCCGGGCCAAAGCTGCGGCTCCTGCGCAGAAATTTATCACTATCATGAGTGTGTTATGAAGAGCTTGGGGAGTTTCTCTATAACGTCAACGGAGTCCGACAACTTCGCACGCATCTCCGGCGACTTCAACCCACTCCATATTGATCCGGTGGCCGCGCGACGCACACGATTCGGCCAAATACTGATTCATGGTATCTGCGGGACGATCAAGGCTCTCGATCTATTGCTGCAGCAGGAAGGAACGAACACCGCCCTGCTAGGGATCAAAGTCAAATACAGCAAGCCAGTAAGCCAAGGCCAGGAGCTGACGGTTTTTGGGAAAAGAAAAGATGGCATAACTCGCCTCGAATTGTTTGCCAAGGATGTTCGATGTCAGATTATCGATCTTGAGCTTACCAATGCGCCGCAGGCTCCTCAGCTCAGGGAGAATGTGTTTGCAGTCTGCACAGGAGAGGCTGGCACCTGTGTGGAACTCACTATCGGAGCCTGTGCGGATTTGTCAGGTGCGGTCGATCTATTGTGGGATAAAGACATTGTATACACTTTGTTTCCCAGCGCGGCCAGGTATCTGCCCACAACACAGCTCGCCACACTGGTTGCCAGCACCCAGATTGTAGGAATGAAATGCCCTGGACTGCATTCAGTATTCGCTCAATTGAACCTGCGCTTTACCACGTTCCCTGTTGGTACTGGCGCGAGCAATTACTCACAACTGGAGTACCGAATTCTCAGCACTGATGAGCGCATCGATCAGGTGGAAATGAGCGTGGGCAACGCCTATGCAGAAGGTACTATCGAAGCATTCTTCCGTCCTCCCCCCGCACAGCAGGCGAGCTTCAGACAGGTTGCAACGCGGGTGTCGAATCAGGAGTTCAATGAGCAGAGAGCACTGGTTGTCGGCGCATCCAGAGGGCTGGGGGAAGTGATCACCAAAGTGCTCGCGGCCGGCGGGGCTACTGTAATGATGACTTACGCTGTTGGCAGGGATGACGCTGCGCGTATTTCGAAGGAGATTGGGAAGGAGCAGCATGCGCCAACTGTAAGCTTCTATAACGTTCTAGAAGGCTCGCTCCATTCGGAAATGATCGAGTTTTGCGCATCAGTAACACACATTTACTACTTGGCTTCACCTGCCATAGCAAAAGGCGATAGCAATAAGTGGGACCGCTCACTGTTTACTCTCTATTGTGACTACTACGTTGATGGTCTGGCGAGACTCCTACAACAAGTGAGACAACATGGATTGGGCGACCGCCAGCTTCAGCTATTCATTCCGTCCAGCGTGTTTTTGGAGAAGAGCATAAAGGGTTTTAATGAGTATATCGCCGCTAAAGCTGCGGCAGAGGCCTTGGTACGATGCTTTGAACAAACTCACCGTAACTGGAGGGTAGTCGCACCGCGGCTACCAAGATTACACACCGACCAGACCAGCAGCATCAAGGATACCGATGAACAAAAAACACTCGACGTGGTTATTGATCAGTTGCGGCTGGCATTCAGCAATGTCACAACCACAGGCACTAACGCGCGAAAGTCTGACGAAGTTTAGTACCGGCTCCCTCCATCAGCGCCAGAAGCTGCTCTATCCAGACCTTCCAAACGTTCTTTTTTTGCTCAGTAAACATGGCCAGCAGATAAATCGAAACTAGTGTCATAGGCACTACGATCACGTAACGTGGAATACCCTCATCTACTCCTGAAAAAACCGCACTGTAGAACCACAGCAGTGGCTGATGAAAGAGATAGATGGAGAAGGTTGCACCTGCCAGATAGCGAATGGTGGTCTCAAGACGCCTAGGCAGATCCTTTACCTGTGCTAGCAAAACTCGCAACCCAATAAAGTGCAGAGACAGCACCACGGCCAAGTAGTAGTCACTGATGAATTGGCGACTAAACGAAAGCTGCAGGTGTAACTCGTCACCCAATAGGTGTTTAAGGTAGTCCCACCCCCATTGGCCCATGTTCACATGAACATACCAATATCCTCCGACGAGCGAAAGACCGAGAGACAACCAGGCCAAGGGAATTGGTAAACGAGCCAGGTACTCTGATCTATAGACCCAAACGCCTATCCACCACACAGGCAATAGCAGGAGTATTTTTGGTCCTAAGAACAGGCAGAGCAACACGAAGACCAGCCACCGCCGCCTACCCTCAACAAAGGAAAGTATGCCAAAGAGTACGTAATACCAGACTTCATAGTTGAGTGACCAATACGGCACATTAGTAAAAAGCTGGATACCCAGAGTCCATAATTCGTTGAGAAAAAGGCTGCTGGTTATCACCCGTACAACGGGGAGGTCCCAAGCACGATATCCCTCCGGGTAGACGGATTCGTCGATGTGAAAGCCTGCGGTATCGAGCGTAGCTGTTAGAACAATGGCCGGAATGGCAACCGAGTATATTCTAGCGCCTCGCGCCAGCATAAAGCCGCGAAAATCTTGGTCTCGCGTGTCAGCCACATAGGCAATAACAAACCCGGATAATACAAAAAATATAACCACTGCCTCGTGCCCAAGGCTCGTAAATAAAATCCCGGGGCGGTAAATCCAATTGGCATGATAAAAAAGGACGAGTAGAGCGGCAAGGAACCGCACGGCATCAAGATAGAGTGAAAACGCTCGGGACATTATGCGCGCCTACAAGAATTCCAAGGCCAAATTCTATGCTAGAATCGTGCTGTGCACTAGTTTGTGCCTATGCTGTTGCGAGTTAACTCACACTCTGGAAACCCTGGCTATCAGGGATGCCAATCGTGGGTGTAAGCTCTCTTAGCGAACGCAATGCGATGAACCACTGACCCTACATGAAGATATCAGACGATCAACTTAAAAAACTGCTGGCAGCGCCGTCAACCCAGAAAATAAAAGATCTGTTAGCGCAGCGCAAAATGGTGCCATCATTGGCGCAGGCGAGCAAACTACAAAAACATATCGCGTCCTTTGAGCGCGCACATAAGTCACTTCGATTGGGTATTGTTCATACATACACAAGCGAATTGCTCAATCCATGGCTCCACTTTTGCGCTGCACTGAATCAACTCAGTTTGGAAATTTTTCATGCACCATACGGCATGACTGCTCAGGAGGCTGTATCAAATTCCAGCTTGGCCAAATATTCACCTGACATAACACTACTGCTGCTGACCAGGGAAGACCTGCACCCAGCTATGCACACCGGTGCCGCCTGCATCCAATCCGATGATAGACAGGGCATTCATGATCAGGTCCAACATGCATTGAATGGGCTGGTCGGGCGATACCGCGACAGCGTAGCTGGTCATATTGTCGTTACACTCCTGCCAAATCGTGCATCACCTGGGCTAGGCTTATACGATGACATGGCTGTGAATTCGGAAACGCATTGGTGGAATCAAATAGTTGCAAGCGTCGCCAGCAGCCTTCGCGAGAAATTCAGCGGTGTCAGCTACCTCGATCTGGATCAATTAGTCATGCAGATCGGACGCGACAACTTTTTCGATTTGCGTCTATGGTACTCATCGAGATTTCCATTCACACCAGACGGGGCGCTCGCCATCTCTAATGCGGTCACCACCATCGCAGCCGGCATACATCTCACCAAGGCCAAAGTCATCGTGCTTGATGCCGACAATACGCTGTGGGGAGGTGTAATCGGTGAGGATGGTATCAATGGGATCGCGCTTGGCCAGGATTATCCTGGTAGAGTCTATGTGGATTTCCAAAAGCGCCTACTGAGTCTACAACAGCGCGGATTTATTCTTGCACTGTGCAGTAAGAATAATCCCGAGGATGTGGCAGAGGTATTGCAGAGCCACCCACATCAATTGTTAAGAAATGAGCATTTCGCTGCGCAGCGCGTAAACTGGCTACCCAAGTCTGACAATTTGAAGTCTTTAGCGAAGGAACTTAATCTGGGGCTGGACTCGTTTATTTTCGTCGATGACAACGACTATGAGTGCGCAGCAGTAAGGCACAGCTTGCCGGATGTTGAGGTAATCCAGGTACCCTCTCGACCCCCAGAAATACCCACGTGCCTGGATACGATAGCGCGACTGGAAATTACTTCGCTTACCAGAGAAGATCTCGAAAAAACCGCTATGTATGCACAAGAGCGCCGGAGAAAATCGGAACTTCAAGGTCTGACTGAGAACGGCGACAGCGTAGAGGGCTATTTGCGTTCGCTAAATATGAAGATGTCGGTCGGGCTTGATGATACTGCAGTTCTGGGACGACTGGCACAACTCACCCAGAAGACCAATCAATTCAACCTCACCACGCGACGCTATGATGAGAAAGATATCGCCGCAAAGATCAACGATACGGATACCTCCGTTTTCCACTTTTCACTGGCTGATAATTTTGGAGATAGTGGCATTGTAGGTTTAGCCATTATTGAAAGGACAACAGACAATAGCATGCGACTCGACACCTTTTTGATGTCCTGTCGAGTAATAGGGCGTCTCGCCGAAAAAGCGTTTCTTAGCGCCATTATCTGCAATTTAAAGTCGAGGGGCATTGATGAGCTGTCGGCCGATTACATCCCAACTCGCAAGAATATTTTGGTGGAAACATTCCTACCGGACAACGGATTCTATCAGAGTGCTAATGGCGGATATGTCCGAAATTTGAGAGAAAGTAAGCAACATATAGACAGTGATTTTCCCATCCATGTTGAAGGACCATTCTACGAATGAGCACTTTTGGAAAACTGCAAGAAATCATGGCAGCGGCTTTGGAATTGCCAGAGAGTGCCATTAAGGAAAACTCTACGATGGGCGATATCGAGGAGTGGGATTCCCTTGGTCATGTACACATTATGGTCGCACTCGAGCAGGCCTTTGATCTATATATGGACGTGGATGACTTTGCTGAACTCGACAGCGTACCGGCCATTTTGAAGTTTCTTAAATCGGAGAATGTTGGTTAGAGTATTTCTCCAATGAATCTCATCGAGAGTCTCTCCTCCACACTATTGAAACTACTACCTCGCGAGTACTTTCTCAAGATTCGTTCCCTCTATTTTAGGTTAAAAAGGAGTGCCAGCCCCCTCATTTGCCTGGTCCACGGCACTTTTACAACCAGCGATCTGATTGCCGAGATTGACAATCGCCTGGATAAAGACTGGCAAATACTGATGGTTCACACGTCTGTTAACAACTTGGCGCCTACGTACACTGGGAACGCATTAGAATTGCTGAAGGCACTAATTGAGTACTGCGGTCCTGACCGAACCCTTGTAATGCCAGCCTTCAATTTCGGCGAGGACGGCGAAGGTGCGCGTGGGACACTGCAAAGAAGTCCGCGGTTTGATCTGCGGCGAGCACCCTCACAGATGGGACTTCTTACCGAGCTCTTTCGTCGTTCGAAAGGAGTATTACAAAGTCGACATCCGGTGTATCGGATAGCGGCACTCGGACCACAGGCGGAAGATCTGATTCGCAGCCATGAATTGGCACCCAGCGGTATGGGCAAAGGCACACCTTTTGATTATATGGCGTGTCACAACGCCAGGATTCTCGGCATCGGCAAAACGTTTCAGGTGATGACTCAAGCTCATCATGTTGAAAGTCTACTGGGCGACGCTTGGCCCGCACCACAAATGCAGTTGCCGAATATTGCCGTCACCGTGATAGACAAGGAGGGTGAGATCGAAATGGAGATTGGGGGAACACAACAAGAATGGACCTTTAATATCTGGAAATTACGGGAGATAATGTCAAGCGAAGACCTACGCGAATGGCGCTTTCACAATTGCTCGATGTTCGCCGCGCAGGCCAAGCAGGTAACCGATGCCTTGGTTAGTGGGGCACAACGCGGCTTTACGCTCTACGACCCCTGAGACCGATAATTGACGAGTAAGCAAAGTGAGCCGGAAGAATCCAACTCAAATATGTATTTCAATCGATACTGAGTTCAGCATCGCAGGGCACTTCGAGCACCCTCTTGAATACCAACCTGTGGCCGGACCTGCGGTTTATGGTAGTGTCGATGACAAGGAGGAATCGTTGGGTTTTCTTTTGGAGACCTTTGATCGCTACAATATCGTCGCTTCTTTTTTTGTTGAGTGTGCCAATTACTGCTACTTCGGCGATCAGCCAATGCAGGGGGTCATTGATCGCCTCAAGGCAGCCCGTCAAGATATTCAGTTGCATGTTCACCCAATTTGGCTGAACTTTAACAAAGACCCTGAGCTCGGCACTTTCCCTCGTCATGATGACTGCTCAGGGCAGAATTTTGACGAACTGAAGCGGGCCTTCAGTGCCTGTATAGCGATTTTTAACCGTTGGGTAGGTCACAATCCTTTGGCACTGCGCACGGGCAGCTTGCGCGCAGATGAAAATGTCTATCGGGTCATGTTTGAGTTAGGCATTCTGATGAGTTCCAATATTGCTCTGGGCGCATTTCAACCCAAGGAGGCTCTACTCTGCCATGATTCTGGTCGGCACCTTATTCATGGGGTTATGGAAGTTCCGGTATTTAGCTATCAGGATAGAAACTTTGCCGGGACAACACACAAAAAATCCCTGCAAATTACGAGCTGCTCCTGGCCCGAAATGAAACACTTACTGTGGAAAGCGAGGAACTCGGGAGTTGAGAACATTGTGATACTTACGCACCCATTTGAATACATCAAGAAATCTGACTTTCGCTACACTAAGCTGACTCGGAACAGGGTGAATCAGCAGCGTCTGCAGAACTTGTGTGAATTTATCTACCAACATTCACAGGACTTTGTGGCCGCGGATTTTTCCAGTCAATATCATAACTGGAGGAACTCTGAGCTTGATCAAAACGCGATCGCGATCCCTTCAATTTACGCGGTAGGTAGAAAGCTGCACAATGGCTTGAATGATTTGATTTGGCGCTATTAACAACGCGTGTAGTTTGGGTGGGGCACAGATATCCCCCTTACCCTACTAAGGCCACCTGCCTATCTTCATGACGACGCCCACGTACCACTCGACGATTGCGTACAGTCCAGAATGCTGCCTGCTCAGACTGCTCTATCGCGCCGAGCCGGCGATTACGGGCTCCACTGCGTCTATCTGCATGGTGAACATACTTGCAAGCACAGTCCACTGCGCCGCAGTCTGCGAGGGGTAAGCCCGGAGCCTCCTCACTCAGGAAACGCTGCAGTTTGAGTGACTCCACTGCAGGACAACCCTCCTCTGCCGGCTCAATAGATACGGCGTGAAATGGATCAGGCACACCAAAACCAGTGCGTCGATTCCGTCTCCGGGCATTGCGGGATGTCGGGCTGGCCAGGCGCAACCTGAAAAATACAAATGTCCCCAGTATCATTGCGGTAATGAGGATTGCACTCTGCATTCTTGTCTCCATCAGGTCGCCGTATCCGATTCGCCCAGCGCTACCACACATTACTCTACGGCGCCGCCCGAGGGCAACAATCGAGCTATCTGCGGGCTCTGGGGTCCTCAAACAGGGCGAGCTCCACCATAGCGCACAAGGTATGGCCGATGAGAATATGTGCCTCCTGAATCCTGGGGGTATCCTCGCTGGGCACGCACAGACAGTGGTCACAAAGCTCGCGCATTTCCCCCCCGCTCTTTCCGGTCAGCCCAAATGTCACAATCCCTTTGAGCCGCGCAGCTTTCAGGGCCTGCAGAATGTTAGGGCTATTGCCAGACGTCGAAATGCCCAGAAAGACGTCACCACCGACGCCGTTGGCCTCGATTTGGCGACGAAACAGCTGCTCATAGCCATAGTCGTTGCCGACTGCCGTGAGTATGGATGTATCGGTAGTCAGCGCCAGGGCAGGTAGACCAGGGCGATCAAAATTGAACCGGCTGACGAACTCCGCAGCAATATGCTGTGCGTCTGCTGCGCTCCCGCCATTGCCTGCGACCAGCAACTTACTGCCCGCCTGGTAGCGATCGATGAGTAGGTGGCCCATATCCGTCACCTGCTGCAGGAATTCGGGGTCGTCCAGAATTCGCTGCTTGACGGCTAGTGATGCTTGAAATTCGTTAACGACATAACTCAGGTCGGGACGTTCCATGCAGATGCTCCATGTGGTTCGAATTGGAAGGAAACGACATCACCGCCCTTGTGCTTCAAGGCCCTGATCAGTTGCAGGCGATCCACCGGATCGACAATAAATACAATAAAACCGCCTCCGCCGGCGCCAGAAACCTTACCGGCCCAAGCCCCCGCCTTACGCGCAACTGCCATGATCTCCTCAATCTCGGGGTTGCTGATCTGGTCGGCCAAATTACGCTTGGTCTCCCAACTGCGGCCGAGAATCTCTCCGAAGCGTCGAATATTACCGCGCAGCAGCGCTTCTTTCATCGCGCTGGCATCCCTTTTCAGCTGATGTACCGCCTCCACAGATTTGCCGCCGCCAGATTTAAAACTTTCAATCTGCTGCGCAATGATCTTGTCCGAGGAGCGGGAAACACCGGTGTAGTAAAGTACAGTGGATGCTTCCAGCTCACTCAAAATCCATTTCTTTATACGCAATGGATTGACAGTGACCCGGTTGTGCTCATGAAACTCCATAAAATTTACGCCGCCGAAGGTGGCCGCATATTGATCCTGTGCGCCGCCTCTTAGACCAATGTCCTGCCGTTCAATCTCAAAAGCCAGATGCGCTACATCGTATTCGCCCAGCGGCAGGTGCAGCAATTCGGCAAAGGCCGTCAGTATGGCAACGACCATGGTGGAGGATGAACCCAGGCCAGAACCCGCCGGGGCATCTGAGTAGGTGCTGATTTTCAGGGACATTGGTTCGCCATGGTTATAATCGCGGACGACCCGGTTATATACTCCCTTGTGCAGGTCCAGTAGTCCATCATAGGCAAAGGAGGCGGCAACGGGCGCGCTAAAAACTTCCTCTCTGTCATTGGCCACGAAGGTCACCATGCCATCGTCGCGCGGCTCAATAGTACAAAATGAACTCAAATTTATTGACGCGTTCAGCACTGCGCCCCCGTAGAGATCGCAGTAGGGAGCCACATCACTCCCGCCGCCAGCCAAGCCCAGCCGCAGCGGCGCTTTTGATCTGATTAACATGGCGGTTGCTCTCCCAGTAGCAGGCGCTGATAGACAGGTTTCAAATTTGCCACGCTATTGACCCAATTGCGTTCATTTTCCACGAAATTGCGCCCCGCGTCGCGGATCGCAGGCCACCGGTCTTCCTGCTCCAGCAAAGCAAGTAGCTGTCGCACCAGATCGTCTATATCGTCGGCCTTGAACAAAGTCCCAGTGACCCCGTCGCGCACTAATTCCCTATGCCCCCCTACATCGGAGGCGAGGAACAGACTTTTCTGTGCCATGGCCTCCAGTGGCTTCAGTGGGGTAACTAACTCCGTCAGGCGCATGGATTTCCTTGGGTATACCAGCACATCCGTGACTGAGTAGTAGGCCTCAACATCCTCATGGGGCACGCGGCCGGTCATAATCACTGCGTCCTGCAAGCCCAACTGTGCAATCTGCTGCCTGATTGCCTCGGTGACCTGACCACCGCCGACCAACAACAGCCTGATATCTGGGCTCGCGGACAATAACTTGGGCATCGCAGCGACCAGCAGATCAAGACCTTCATAGTCGTAGAACGAACCGATGAATGCGATAACCTTCTTTCCCGCCAGTTTTAGATCGCGCTCAATATCGATATTGCGCTCTCCCACCGGCTGGAAGCGGTTCGCATCCACCGCGTTGGGGACTATGGTGATCTTGCCGGGAGAAATGCCGCGCAGAATCAGGTCCTGGCGGATGCCTTCACAGATACAAGTCACCTCGTCAGCACGCTTAAGCACCCAGGTTTCCATCGCCCTGGTCAGTCGATAGCGCAGCCCTCCCTCGCTACTCGTGCCATGACTGACCGCTGCGTCCTCCCAAAAGCCACGAACCTCGTACACGACAGGCAAGCCGAGCACCCTACCCGCCCGTATGGCTGCAACGCCATTCAATGCCGGTGAATGGGCGTGGATAATATCTGGCCGCTCATTGCGCGCCACTTCGATCAGGCGCTGGGTGAGCACACGAATAACTGACCACTGTCCAATCACGGGTAAATTGGCAATAAAACCCTTGGCCTCCTGGCAGCGATAGAACTGCAGTCCGTCTACCTGCTCAATCGCAGGAATTGCCTTGCCCTGATTGTGTTTCGGCCCAGTCAACTGCATGGTCTGCCAGCCCAGCGCGCGCTGCTCCTTGAGAATAGCGCGAGTTCGAAACGTATAGCCGCTCTGCAAAGGGATGGAGTGGTCCAGTACGTGTAGCACTTGCATTACTGAGCGCCCCCATCGCTGAGCAGAAATCCTTCCATACGCTTCAAATTAGTATCCCAGTTGTAGTGCTCCACTACACATTCTCGCCCTGCGCCATTGGTTTGGCGGGGACGCGCCAGCAACTCCAGCGCCGCTGCCGTCATAGCGTGGGCATCATTCGCCACGATAGCAAGCACACCTGGGAAGTCGACAATACCCAGCAGGGCATCCTCTGTCGCAAGCACGGGCAATGTCATGGACATCGCTTCCAGCGCCTTGTTCTGGATACCACGCGCAAGCTGCAGGGGCAGGCAGGCAGCCAGTGCATGACTGAGATAGGGACGCACATCCGGGACCCCTCCGGTCACTCGCACACCGGGCAAGGCGCCCAATTGCTTGACTTCATGGGTGGGCTTCATACCCACAATGCAAAAAAGAAAATTTGGCTCGCGCGCAACGACAGCGTCTAGCACGTACTCACAAAACCACTTTACGGCCTCGACATTGGGCCAATAGTCCATGGCACC
Organism: Haliea sp.; assembly: GCA_031409615.1. GTDB lineage: Bacteria > Pseudomonadota > Gammaproteobacteria > Pseudomonadales > Halieaceae > Marimicrobium. Next base: position 28,662 of record JANNXP010000173.1, read on the forward strand.
GGCAAATACCAATACTTTTTGCCCAGGTTCATAGGGATTTTCGAAAGAAATCTCCGGATCAAAGTACACGCTATCCACACCTTGCGTTCTGTAGTGCACTTTGTCCGCACTTTCAGGTGCGAGTTTTTTGAATAGAGCCGCCTCTTGCGCAGATACAAAAATGCTCACGTGTGTGGATGCGGCCATCTGCCGTTCATAGGCTAGCAATTTACTCGCCTCCCGCTCATAGAGCCATGTGAGCGGCCACCGCTGCGAATGGGCGTAACTGCGCCATTTCTCACTGTCAACATCCTCGGCATCAAACACCACGGGAATATGTGCCGGCACCAGGCCTTGTACAAAGCGCCCCATGACGCCACTGAATATCAGCACCGCGTCAGGACACTCGCGCTCGATAGTCGACCGAACCCAGTTCTGCAGTTCAGCACTACCATAATAGCTCAGGCTCAAGGCTTGCCCGGTCAGCAGTCCATAGACACTACCGGACCAGCGTTTGATTCTCGGTAAATTGACAATACAACTCTCTTCACACTTTGCCCGGACCAAATCGGCATATTGCCAATCCTCGGGATCATCGATAAACGTACCCAAGTGAACACGCCAACGACTGGAAAAGAAGTTGAGCATATTATTGGAAGAGATTTTGTCACCCTTGTTGGGAGGAAAAGGCAATCGATGCACCAGATACAGCAATTTCTTCATTTTGTTTCTTTTTAAATTGACTGCAGCGAGGTCTACCCTTGCCCCGCCACAAGGGCACAGTTATATTGACATGATGATACTAAAGCCCTATCAGCTATAGATAAAGCTATTCCACGCCTGCGGAAAGCCCATTTATATGAAAACTGTGAAACAAGCCGCCATTCTAATTGGTGGCAAAGGAACCCGTTTGGGTGATGCAGTACGCAGCACACCAAAACCCCTGCTTGAAGTATGTGGACGCCCATTTGTCGAACACATCATGCTGAATCTGCGCCGCTTCGGTTTCGAAGACTTTATCATGCTGGCGGGGTATCAATCCGAGGTAGTTCGCGAAAAATACGGCACGAACTCAGTGTTCGCCAAAGAACTGCAAGCTACTATCAGAGTAATCGAAGAGCCATCGCCAATGGGAACCGCTGGCGCCCTTAAGTGTGCATTGGAACATTTGCAGGATGAGTTCCTGCTCCTGAATGGCGATTCCATCTTCGACTTCAATTACCTGGATTTGTGCAACTGTATATACGAGGGCGAAGTGGCCGACTGGCTTTGTCGCGTCGCCCTGCTACCAGTAGAAAATGCCACACGCTACGGATTTGTAGACCTTGAGGGATCACGGATAAATGCGTTCCGGGAAAAGCCCTCAGAACCAGAATCCGGCCTGGTAAATAGCGGCGTGTACTGGATGAAATCTGAAATTCTGCAATACATCGAGGAGACACCCTGTTCGCTCGAACAGCAGGTGTTTCCGAAACTCGTCGCCGAAGGTCGAATGATCGGTCGTATTTACCAAGGATTTTTTATCGATATAGGGATTCCGGATGACTTACAGACAGCCAGGGATCATCTTTATGAAAAGATGAGAAAGCCAGCTGCATTTCTCGATAGAGACGGCACCCTAAACCACGATGATGGCTATACCCACAGGATTGATGAGTTTCGCTGGATCGACGGCGCCAAAGCCGCCATCAAAACATTGAATGACGCCGGTTATCTGGTATTCGTTGTGACCAATCAAGCCGGCATCGCAAGAGGCTTCTATAACGCCACAGCAGTGGAAGCACTCCATGATTGGATGCAGAGTGAACTGGCCTGCGTTGGTGCCCACATAGACGATATTCGCTACTGCCCTCACCACCCTGAAGGAACAGTGACCGCACTCGCTATCGTTTGCGACTGTCGTAAGCCCAGACCGGGGATGTTAGCAAGCCTGATCGAACAGTGGCATCCCGAAATGTCCGGAAGCTTCATGTTAGGAGATTCAGACAAAGACGTGACCGCGGGCACAGCAGTGGGGTTACGTAGCAAAAAAAGTCGGCCCTCGTTTATATTGCATGAAGTCGAAAAGCTGATCGTTGAGCACTGAGTTACGCTCATCGTAGTCACCTCCCGGGGCAGTAAACTGTGCCTCAATGGCAAGCAAATATCTCGACAAAACAGGACAAGATATAACCTCGGATTCTGTCACGATATAACGCGAAACTACCTATTTTTCTGCAGTTTTCTCCAGTTTTTTCTACCACGTCTCAAATGTTTTTCTGTAGCCTCGCTGTAAGGTCCGCAGTCTCATACCACCAGATAGACGACAAATTCAATATTGATCGGGGATGATAGAATCCCAGGGGCACTGAATATGAGTACATTAGAATTTCCATCGCGCGCGACACTTATTGCGACATTGGCTGGAATCATCTCGTTAACCAATCTGAACGCGTACGCTAAGACGCCTCAACCTCCCGGACTCTTCTCCGAGATACCTGCGACCTCGAGTGTCGTGCGACCCAAACAGGCCATTGCGGGCAAATCACGCAGTGTTAAGATCAATAAAGATAAACTGAGTAATGGACGTTTTTTCGTCAGCTTGCCCGGTGGTGTATCCTATGAGGCTGTCCGCGAGTCACAGCAGGACCATGGCAAGGGACGCTCATCATGGACCGGGCACGCAGGCGACGATCCAGAAAACACAGTAGTCCTGGGCATCAGCGGCGACGCTGTCGCAGGGACCTTTTACTACCAGGGCAAAATGTTCAAACTCGAACCGCGTGCCAACGGTAGCCACGTGCTGAGCGAGGTGAAGGCCACGGATCCAGCACCCGAACTCGACCCGATTCCCGTCGCCGATACCACTTCGATAGCTCCCTCATCGACTGCTGGTGGCAGTGTTGCTGCGGATACTGGCGGCCCTGTACTAGACGTGCTGGTTGCCTATACCCCGGCTATCCAGGCGCTTTATGGCGCTGCGGGTGCAGAGGCACTGATCATCCAGGCGGTGGCGGAAGCAAACCAGGCGTACTCCCATAGCGGCATGGCAACTCGATTGAACCTCGTTCACAGTGCGCTGACAAGCTACGTCGAATCCGGAGATATGAATACCGACCTGAGCAGACTGCGCTCAACCAGTGACGGCTACATGGACGAGCTACATGCACT
>JANNXP010000174.1:0-3871 GCA_031409615.1 Haliea sp.
GGACCAACTGTGACGGACTGTAAAAACCCATGGGCTGGCTGTTGAGCAGGCCGGCAAAAAACGCTGCCGGGTGATGGCGCTTGAGCCAGGCGGAAAAGTAAGCCAGCAGGGCGAAACTGGCGGAGTGGGATTCCGGAAAACCGTAACCGCCGAAACCTTTGATCTGCTCGAACAGGCGCCGGGCAAACTCCTCGTCGTAGCCGCGTTCGATCATGCCGCGCGTGAGTTTCTGCTCGAAGGCGAGCAACGTGCTGTTTTTGCCCCAGTTGGTAATGGCGCGGCGCAGCTGGTCCGCTTCGCCGCCGGAAAACCCCGCCGCTACCATCGCCAGTTTGATCACCTGCTCCTGGAAAATGGGCACGCCGAGAGTGCGCTCCAATACTTCCCTGATCGCGTCGCTGGGATAGGTGACTGCTTCCTGTCCCTGCCGACGCCGCAGGTACGGGTGCACCATGTCGCCCTGAATAGGGCCGGGGCGCACGATGGCGATTTGTATCACCAGATCGTAAAAACACCGCGGCTTGAGCCGTGGCAGCATGGACATTTGCGCCCGCGACTCGATCTGAAATACGCCGATGGTGTCAGCCGCTTGCAGCATACGGTAGGTGGACGCATCCTCTTTGGGAATGTCGCTCACGCTTTTGATGGCGGGGCAGTAGCGGTGCACCAGTTGCAGGCTTTTGCGGATGGCCGTCAACATGCCCAGGGCGAGGATGTCCACCTTGAGCAAACCCATGGACTCGATGTCTTCCTTGTCCCATTGGATGATGGTGCGCTCGGCCATGGCGGCGTTCTCCACCGGCACCAAAGTGGAGATGGGACTGCGGGTGATGACAAAGCCACCCACGTGCTGCGACAGGTGGCGGGGAAAGCCGAGGATCTGCTGCACCAGCGAGTAGAACAGCTCCGCCTGCCGACTGTGCCCGGCCACACCCTGCTCCTCGAAACGCTGGGCCAGGTCCGCCGTGCGGTCCCACCAGGCCAGGGACTTGGCGAGGTCGTTCACAAATACCGCATCCAGCCCCAGCGCCTTGCCCACATCGCGCACCGCGCTGCGCGAACGGTAGGTGATCACCGTAGCGGCCAGGGCGGCGCGCTTGCGCGAATACTTGTCATAGATGTACTGGATAACTTCTTCGCGCCGCTCGTGCTCGAAGTCCACATCGATATCCGGCGGCTCGTCGCGCTCGCGGGAAATAAAACGCTCGAACAGCAGCGAGATCTGCTGGGGCGACACCTCGGTGATCAACAGGCAGTAGCACACCACCGAGTTGGCCGCCGAGCCGCGGCCCTGGCACAGGATGTCGCGCGAACGGGCAAAGCGCACGATGTCGTATACGGTGAGGAAGTAGTACTCGTAGTGCAGCTCCTCGATCAGCGCCAGCTCTGTGTCGATGCGCTGTTGTATCTGCAGCGGAATACCCTGTGGCCAGCGCACGGCCGCGCCCTGCGCCACCAGCTCGCGCAGGTAACGGTTGGCATCGTAGCCCGCCGGCACCACTTCCTCGGGGTATTCGTAGCGCAGCTCGTCCAGGCTGAAATGGCACAGGCTGGCGATATGCAGGGTTTCATCGAGCAAGGCAGGAGGATAGAGCCGCTGCAGTTTGTCTATCGCGCGCAAATGCTGCTGGCCATTGCCCAGTCGCCGCCGCCCCAGTTGCGCGACGCTGGTGTTGTGATACAGCGCGGTGAACACATCGTGCAGCGGTTTGCGCATAGCGACGTGCATGCGCACATCGCCGCAGGCCACCATGGGAATGTTTAACGCCTGCGCCAGCTGTTGTAGCGCGAGATAGCGCTGCACCTCGTTGTTACCCAGCAAGTGACTGACACCCAGCCACAGGCGGTCTTTGCACAGCCGCTTGAGCTGCAGGCCGTAAGCGCGACTGTGTTCGTCATCGCACTGCGGCAACCAGATCAACAGGCAGCGCTTGAGGTGAAAGATGACATCGCGCAGCGCCACCCGGTACTCGCCCTTGGGGCTGCGCCGCCGCGCCATGCTGATCAGGCCGGACAGTTCGCTATAAGCAGCTCGCGAAGGCACCAGCGCCACCAGGCGCAGTCCTTCTTCCAGCAATAGTTCACTGCCGATGATTAACTGAATACCCGCCGCCTTCGCCGCTACATGGGCTTTCACAATGCCGGCAAACGAGCACTCATCGGTGATGGCAAGCGCCGCATAGCCCAGCTTTGCTGCCCGCTCCACCAGTTCATGGGGATGGGAGGCGCTGCGCAGGAAGCTGTAACAGCTGAGGCAGTGAAGTTCGGCGTAGGACATGGGGGAAACGGGCAATCCGGATAATAACTGTATTTATATACAGTAGTACAGAACCTGCTGATTGCAAGCGAGCCGCGAGCGGATATGCGCGGGAATGCGACAGGAGCATGGCCGCAGGGCGGCCGCATTTGCCCGTTGGTGCCGCTATCCGGCCCCAGTAGAGTGGCAGAGACCAGAGTGACAGGTTGACATTGTGTATATACAGGATGAATATGCAGGTCAACTGGTCGGAGAGTAAACGCAAAGCGAATATTCGTACGCACGGCCTGGATTTCATTGACGCCGCGCCGGTTTTCGAAGGCGTGACCTATACGTTCGAAGACAACCGCATTTCGTATGAAGAGCAGCGATTCGTGACGCTGGGATTGCTAGCTGGAGTACCAGTTTCAATAGTTCATACAGAGGACAAGCATGAAATCCGTATCGTCTCGTTCCGCAAAGCCACGCGCGCGGAAGCCCGCATCTACTTCGAAGCGATCGGAAACTGACTGGAAGCGGCTCCATTGCGCGACAGACGCTAAAATCAACGATACCGAGCATCCGGAGGCTGATGTGAAACATATCGTTCGCGGCATCGTTCGGCACGGATTGAAGCCTTTGCCTTCCAAGGCATCCATCTCACTCAGGGTTGACGCTGACGTGCTTGAGTGGTTCAAGGCGCAGGGTCCCGGGTACCAAACGCGTATGAACCTGGTGTTACGTGCGTATCGGGACGCCTCGATCTGAACTGTAATACGGGATCAATCCCCAAAGTGTGGGTGTTATGAGGCGCGCGGATTTGACCGTTTCGTCGTGGTGACCGCACAGATAGATTGAGGTGATGCACAGGGAGGTGCTCACGGCAATGAAGGTTACGGAGTACTTTGAGTCAGTTATGTCCAGACCGGACCGAGCAGGTATTCGGCGGGAGTTCATCGAAAGAATTATGGATTTCCCGGAGAAAGAACATGTACAGTCTGACGGCAGAATACGTCGTTGGGGGTTGGTGCCGGAGGCTGGCAATCGTTATTTGAGAGTGGTATTACTGCCCGATGGTAAAACTGCGCACAACGCCTTTTTTGATCGGAGTTTCAGACGATGAAAGCCCAGTATTTCAAAAGTACGGACACCCTATACATCGAGTTCAATCGCGGAGCGATTGTAGAGACCCGCGACCTGGATGAGGATACGGTCATTGACCTGGATGCCAACGGCCGAATCTGTGCGATTACGATGGAACATGCCGGAGAGCGCACAGGCGTCCCCCATTTTTCCTTTGAGGAAGTGGCAGCATAATTCCATCAGGAATCCATCGGGCTGATCACGCCCTTCGCGCCACGGCCCAGCACGTGGGTGTAGATTTCCGTCGTGGTGACATCTTCATGCCCCAGCAGTTCCTGGATAGTACGGATGTCGTAGCCATTCTGGAGCAGGCGCGTGGCGAAACTGTGGCGGAACGTGTGCGCCGTTACTGGTTTGCGGATGCCGGTTAGTGCCAGCGCGGCGCGGATATATCTACGCAGTACGGTATTGTGTAAGTGGTGGCGACGAATAACGCCGGAACGCGGGTCTGTGCCCAGACGCGTGGAAGGGAACAGGTACTGCCACCCCGGA
>JANNXP010000175.1:0-3602 GCA_031409615.1 Haliea sp.
CGCTGGTCGCCGGTTGGTTCTGCGCGGTGCACTGGTTCATGTAGTCGTCGGCGTGGCCCAGCAGCGCGGCGAGGTTGTTAAGGCGATGTTGGCTGCGCTGTTCGGTGGGGCCCCACCGGTAAACGGATTCGCGCACGTTGCCGGCATCTATCGCGGTGCGCAGCACTTCCACCGGCGTGAGAAAGTGCAGGCGGCCGCGTTGTGCTTTAAGTCGAGCAACCGGGCCTTGCTCTGCCTCTTCCAGCCATTGTCGGGAGTTGTTGTCTGGGTCGCTGAGATACGCCACACGCTCGGCGATCCAGGCCTCAGGGTTTGCACACTTCGTGAGCGTGAGGATTTCCGCGCTGGCCAGGGTGTCCTGCGGGTCGATCAACCGGCGCAGGCAGGCCATGGCGAGGCAGCCTTCCGGTGTGCCCAGCAAGCCGGGGCGCTTGTAACGTATGGGGAGTTTGGCCTCGCTCAAGGCGGTGGCGATTTCATTGAGGTTGGCGTGGGTGCGGCACAGTATGGCGATGTCGCTGTAGGTGGCTGTGCGCTCTTGCTTGCTGTCGTTGTCGCTGATCTTGTCAACGACACTTCTGCCGTTTGCCATCATGCTGGCAATGCCGCTGGCCAGCGCCTTGGCGCGCTCGGATTTTTTACCGCCGGCCAGGCGCCACAACTCCACGGCGGCTTCGCTAGTGAACGAGTCTCGTGCCGGTTGCAGCACAACCTGCTCGGGTTTGAGCGTGTCGGCGAAAGCGGGCGCGAACAGATTGTTGATGTAGGCCACCAACTCTGGCGTGGAGCGCCAGGAATTTTTCAGAATCTCGGGTTCGTTGCCGTCTGCCGTCACCCGTTGCACCACCGCCGCCATCAGGGTCGGGTCGGAGCCGCGAAAGCCATAAATGGACTGCTTGATATCGCCCACCCAGATCACCTGCCCGGCCAGCTGCGACAGCTTTAAAAACAGGGCCAGCTGTATCGGGCTGGTATCCTGGAATTCGTCCACCATCAGCAACTGCAATTCCTCGCGCAGGGTTTCCTGCACGCTGGGGTGATCCAGCAACTGGTACAGGCGCTGTTCCTGGTCGACAAAATCGATCAGGCCTTTTTGTGTTTTCAGCAGCTGGTAGGCGCTGAGGCTGGCGGCTGCTATCTCAAACGCCTGCTCGGCGAAGAAGCGGATGTCACTGTGCAGCGCCGGGTGTTTGTCGTAGTCGATGGCAATGTCGGCGATGGGTTCGGCAAACGATTTGGATTTGGCGCCGGGCATTTTCTTGCACAGGGAAATCCACTCGGGCCAGGTGGCGCGGTCTTTGTACAGTGCAGCGTGGATGCCGGTGATCAGGGAGACATACTCCCGCGTCACTTTGGTGGTGTCATGGTCGGTGTCGATGCCGTCCATGGCGTGTTTGATCGCATTTCTCAGTTGTACGGTTAGCTCGCGCTGAATGGGTTTAGGAAAGTGCGCGAGTAACGCATCGGCGCTGGCTTTGCCGAGGTGGCGGATGTCGTCGGGCGATTGGTTATTGGCCCGGGCCGCGTCACTGATGCGTTTTACCTCAGCACGCCAGTTCAGCTGCATCTGTCGGTCGAGGATTTGCAGGCGATGGCAGGTGGCGTTCATCTGGCGGATCAGCGGCTTGTTGTCGGCCAGGGCGCGCTCCATGGCCTGGTAGAACAGCACATCGCCATGCGCTTCCTCCAGCACCTGCTGGTCTGGCGGCATACCCGCCTCGAAGGCAAAGCGCCTGAGGATCTCGCCGCACACGCTGTTGACGGTGCCGATCAGTGATTGTTCCATCTGGTTGGCCACGCGCAATTGACCGGCCTCGATCAAAGCGCCGCGCACTCTCTCCTTGAGTTCGCCCGCTGCCAGTTTGGTAAACGTGGTGGCGATCACACCGGCTGGCGTCACTGTTTTCGATGACAGCAATTTCTCCAGCTTCTGCGTAAGCGAGTAGGTTTTACCGCTGCCGGCACCGGCGCTGATGAAATGGATATTTGAATTAATGCTCTTAGCCTTAGGCATTTGACCCCCAACCGGTGATAACGCGGTAATCGTTGAAGCCGTCGCTGGCCTCGGGGATAGGGAGGCCTTCTTCTTCCGCAGTGGAGTCTGCCGTGGGTTCGGTCTCCGCCACGGTTACTTCCACCAGGCCTTGATCGAACTGCGCCTTACGCCAGCGCCAGCTGTGCTCGAAGCGCTGCCAGTACTGCGCGGCGTTCTCTTCGCCCTCGGGCTTTAGGATTTCCGCATCGGGGAAGAAGGCGTGGTTCAGGCTGAGCATGGTTGAATCCATCACAATGAAGTAACTGAGCGCCGGCGATAACGCAGCGCCATTATTGCGCCGCAGCTGCGCGTAGGTGGCCAGCTGCAAGTAGCTGTTCGCCAGCAGCGCATCGCGGCGGTATTTGCGGCCGCCCCATTTAATATCGACCACGGCCTCAAGACCATCACTGCGCGTGGCCAGCAGGTCGATGGAACCGTTGAGCTTGCCGCCCGCGTACAGCCCTTCCTGGCGTAACTCCATCTGCACACTGACCACACCAGCGGACTGCAGGTGCTCCACCAGCGTGGTGAGCGACTCCTGCACCTGGGTGATAAAGCGTTCGCACTCCGCCTGGCGGCCGGATTCGAGCAGCAGGGCGCCTTCCTGTTGCAAGAGCGTGGGGATATAGGCATCGACCCAGGCGTCAATGGCGCGGGGGTCGATGCCGCTGATCGCCGGATGCGCATTGAGGAACTCTTCAAACAAGCGGTGCGCCAGGCTCCCCTTGAGCAGGCTGCCATCACTCACACTGCCGAGCGAGCCGGGCCGGATGCGCGCCGCGTAGCGCAGCAGCCATTGATAGGGGCTGTGGATGTAGGTGTCGAGGCTGGAAAACGATTCGCTCGCTCGTTCGGGTAGCGTTATGGCGGTAGGCAACTGCCACCAGCGCACTTTTGCAGGCAGGCTGCGCGCTTGCAGCGGACGTTGTGCAACGCCAAGTTGGGCAGCCGTATCTCTGCTGGCGATGTGCAGGACGGGCAGGCCCTCGGTGAGACTGGCAATCTGGTCCCAGATCGGATGATGCCGCTCGGCGTCGTCGTGCAGGACGAAGGTGCAGCGCTCGCGTGCGGCCAGCACCGGGCGCAGCCACGCGTTGCCCAGCCATTCCAGTTGTTCGTCCTCCGATTGCAGGTGCACGCCGTTGGCCGCGAGTGCCGCACGTTCGGTGCGCGACCAGGGCCAGCGGTGTACGCGGTCGTTGGCCTGGCAATCCCACCAGATCACGTTGTCCACCGCACTCCCGGCCAGACAACCGAAGGCGCCCGCATGGTCGGCGCGCAATACCCTGGGCTGGCCGGGTACGACCTCGGCGCTGCGGTCGGTAATCGGTGCGCCGGTACCGCGCACGTCTTCAATCAAGCGCCGCACGTTGTCCTGGGTGAGCATATCCCGTCCGTGGGTCTTTAGACGATCTATAGCACTGATAAATTCCAGCGCCTGGTTGAGCGCGATGTTGTAGAGAGATTTTCGTGCCGGGTCGTCATTCGATTGTCTGGAGCTTTGCAACCAGTCGGCTACTTTGCGCACGCGATCAGAAAGTGTCTTACTGTCCACACCACCGTGCGC
>JANNXP010000176.1:0-7746 GCA_031409615.1 Haliea sp.
GTGCATATGATATCGGAGTAATTATGTGTGAACTGAAAGGGTGTGCCATTGGTTATTTCTGTGGCTTTTATAATCACAAACGGCCCGTTGGCCTTATTAAGATCAGCAAAGGTCGCGTGGTTAAAGATAGTGTCATCATACAATTGGGTGGCCATATCAGCCCGGGTATAGTACGGCGACAACAAGCGGGACCAATTTAACGGATTCAGTACCTGGCTGGTGAGTTCTCCCTGCACGTCGCGGCGCAGAAACACCTCCTCATAGTCCTCAAAAATGCGATCGCCATAAAGACCATAATAGGCCGCCGTAAAGCTGCCTCCTGAGACGGCAGAAATAACGTCGATCTCCTTCGACAATGCACGTTTTTGATCTTCTTCACCGATGTAGGTTTCTGACAACTCCTTCAACACGCCATAGGAGAAAGCAGCGGCCCGGGTGCCTCCACCTGAAAATGCCATCAATACGAGGGCTTGACTGTGATTGTCGGCTTTATCATCCCCATTTTGCATATTGTAGCCTTGCGCCCTATCCACCTGAGCAAGGGGCGGGTTTACCGGGTAGGTTGCTGTGCAAGCAGAAAGGAATAGCAGAGAGGTTGTTACAGGAATCAGTAGGCTGCTTGAGAAACGACCAAAATTCCCCCTACAAGTGCAAATCACTGCGCCTACAGACATCATTCGCCTACTCCCTCACATTGAGTTTAAGAAGATCAGTTCTTTCGAAAAAGGTACCGAGGCATTGTGACAGAAAAGCTGTCTGCAGAAGAGTATAGCAATTGAACAGGATCCGCTTGCCGAGCGGAGCTACTCGGCAGCGGCCATATCGGTGTCGACCAATTGATCGAGGCTGAGAGAGAGCGTCTCCTGCGCGCGCTCCAGCCAGTGCGGACGCAGCAAGCCGCTTAGGGGTTGAGTGACGAGCCCGATCTCATCCAGCGCGTGACGCAGCTGCTCGCAAACTGTGGCCACGGCGTGAGGCGCGGTGTGAGACGTCGCACCACGGCAGGTCGGCGCTCCGCACCGGCAATCGAAGCCTTCGCTGGGGCGCATGTATAGCGTCGCATAGTCATTGGTGAGTTGCTCGCCCACCTCGATGTCGCGCAACGCCACCTCAAACCAAAACTCACTGCCGCCGCAGTTGGGCTCGCAGGAATGGTTCATGTAGCGACCAAGATCCCAGCACAGCACGCGCCAACCCCGCCCATCGTGAAAGGTCCAGCGGTCAATCAGATCGTCGTAGCTGGCCGGCAGGGCATTCATCTGGGCGCCGTTGAAGGTGCGGTCCAGATCATCCATGACCCAGGTGATAGTGCCGCGCGGAATGCGTTGGGTGGCGATGACTCCGCTGCCTACGACTCCATCGATTGTGATGAGTCGCGTATCCGGATGGATCATCGAGCGCGGTGTCCCGCAGCAACCAGCAATTCAGGGGGAGTTTCAGCGATGTGGAAGTCGCGAGACGACGGTACCGAGGCGGCCCGACCCGCTTGCAACGCATCCACCAGCGGCAAATCCCGCGCACCCAGCTTGGCATAGGGCAGCAGCGGTTGCTCGAGGGTATATGAGAGCGCGAAGGCACTGGACGTCTGCTGGTCCCAGAGCTCGAAGTGGCGTTCCGCATCGTCGCGCCGGATTGTGCCGCGGCAATTTTCAGCGCCGCAGTAACATGTCATCGGCTCAACCAGGTTCAGCGTACCGTATTCGCAGGTGATCTCGTCGCCCGGCGCGATATCACGGATGGCCACCTCGAACGCATCGCCCACACCGCGGCTGGTGGGCGCGCAGCTGTGGTTCATGTAGCGCCCGAAATCCCAGCAAAATACGAAGTTACCGTCGGCTGCCTGGTACGCATACTTGTCAACGACGGTGCGCAGCAGTGGCTGCAGTGCACCCACTTCGCCAGCGGTGAGAATGCGATCAAAGTGGTCGAGGACCCACAGGAAGGTGCCGCGTGGAATGTGGTCTGTGGCGAACACGCCGTAACCAACTTCCGGCGAGATAAAACGTAACTCACTGCTTGGATGGATCACCCTTCCACTCCTCCCCAAAATATCAGCCGACGGCCTTGTTATAGTTTGATTCCGGCGAAGTATATGCATTATCAAAGGGGTATTGCAAAAGAAAAACAGTCTGTGACAACGCGCGCTATTTTGGGGCGTAGCCGGGTCCTAGGTCATTCTGTAACCTTATGATTTTTACTATAAATAATAGACCACGTCAGCAGTGCATCGGCGCGCCGCAAAGACTGTTCAGAAGGTCAGGCGGTTATGGTGCTCAACACGCTTTCGAATTGAGGGGGGTTCTGCAAAGTGAACCCCGAATCCGGGTCGAGTACCGTTATTTTGTCCGAGACCTGAACAGGTCAAAAAATAGGCAGTTGGCCATGTGCATGGCTTCTGCAAGTCGGTGAAACGGGTGGCCTGGGGCCAGTACACCCTGTGTTAAGAGCAGGTCCGGCTCTCTTACCGACTGCACATCGGACTACGATTCACCGGATATGGCGCTGCATCACTTTACCCGATGGAGCGCGCACAGCTTGTTACCAGACGGATCTCGCAGATACGCAAGATACAGCTTCCCAGTTCCTCCAGTACGCTCACCTGGAGGATCTTCGCACGCAGTTCCGCCATTGGCGACGCCAGCCGCATGCCAGGCATCAGCAGCAGCAGGATCCTGCGCCGCAAAGCCGACAGTGCTGCCATTGCCATTGGAGGCAGGCTCACCATCAATGGGTTTGCTGATCGCAAAGATGCCACTTTTTGTAAAGTAGAAACAACGGCCTTTATCATCGATCACGCCGGGTGCGTGGCCTAAAGCCCCGAGAATGGCATCGTAAAAAATCTTTGCTTGTTGAACGTCGTTAGCGCCGACCATGACATGACTAAACATTGCTGCTCTCCTCGTGACTGCAATCGAAGGGAAATCTGGGTTTGGTCTGTGAGATCGTTCGAATAGTGGCTCTATCTTATTGATTAACTAATAGTAGTGCAAATGCGGTTCTGAAAAGTACCGCCAAAAGTACCGCCAAAACTTTTTGTTGCCCCCAAACTAGGGCGATTTCGCAGTGTCTGGATATCGGAAAATTCTACGTATTTAGCACAACAAGACTACCCGGACGGTACTTGGAAGCGTGCGGCAGACTTTCGAGCCATCCCCCGCCCTCGCGTAGAGACTTCAACTAAACCAATGGGTAGCGGTCGTGCCTCCGAATCAGTCCCCTTTTCTCTAACGAAAAATCGCGGGTCGCTGATACCCGCGCTTAAGCCGGGAAGAACCCGCTCAATGCTCACGCAACCAGGTATTGGTGCCCGCTGACTTTCGTTCAAGTCCCTGCGCCAAACCACGACAACCCCTCTTGTAGCGATAACTTTGATGCAAAAATGCGCGACTTGTGTCCCGTATGACAAAATCTTCTAGGGAGGACCCAAAGCCCCCCCTCAGACTTGCCCTGATTGTCACTTCACCACCTCTCGCAGTCAGGTATGAGGTGCCCGGCGTCTCTGATTGGCCTTGGGCCGGGTGTTGTTACGCTTCACTTTGATTTCCGCAGTAAATGCTCTAAACCGATGGTAAATTAGTAAGGTGTCCAATAATTGACCCTAGGCTACCTCGAAAATAGCTGTTTTAAGGGCATTTTTTGACCCACTAAATTGAGTGAAAGGGCGAAATTGGGCAGTTGTGGAAATAAGTGGTCCAATTATTGATCCTACTCGGGTCAATTTCTGACCCCGTGAAAAACAAAATCTATCTAAGGCTTCTTTTCGCATAGCTAACCTCGTCTAGTTGTTTTCCCGGACAGCTATCTATGTCACACCACGAGAGAGCATACAGCGCTGGCTTAGCGCCATCTTCGCCTCTGCGGTGGTACCGGGTCTTATAGATAAGACGCTTCTCTTGAAGCTCTCTGAGAGCCTTTGCGAGTGTCCCCTTAGCCATGCCTCCCCAAGATTTCATCATGGTTACCGTAGCCGCCAGATCGCCGTTGTTTTTGCCGTTGTACTGACAGCCCAATACCATCAGAACCTTGGTAGCGGACGGTGACAGTTCGCGAAAATCAGAGTGTTCCATTATAGCTTTGGGGAGCGACCATGCGCCCTTTGGCCCCCAAATCAGTTTTGGTTTAGCCCTGGGCATTACCGCCAAGCCAGCAATTGATTTACAATTGGCATCGTTGCTCCTCGCAACACTGAAACCCTAGCGTGTCCTGCACAGATCGCTTGGGTTTCGCATTTATATGGCTTGGATAGTTCCTAGGGCCTCTGATTGCCGCTCCGTTTTGGGCTGGGAAATAGCCCTATTAGTGCGTTTACGCTTATCAGTGGTACTCACGGGCCTGTGAGGAAACAAAGGGCAGTTAGAGCTGGTGCAGGCGCTTACTTGCTGCCGCCAATTACCGGCTGCACCTGAGTCATAAATACACCCTTTGCACATTTGATTGATCGCCTGGCGAAGGCTCATTCTTCCGCCTCCTGTTGCGTCTGACGCGTGGCAATGCGGGACTCAATCCAGGCCATTACCTCGGACTCTACCCATGCGGATGCGCGCGGGCCGATTTTGACGGGGCGGGGGAATGTGGGATCACTGTATATGCTGGTGCGGCCTTTGCCTGTGATGCTTTCCACTTCGGGCAGTTTAATAAGGCGGTAGACCGTTGTCGGTAGTCCTGCCATGACTTAGTACTCCTGTGTACGTTATTGGTCATGGCCTCCTATTTTTCACATAAAGTTTGCTAAATATACTGCAAAGTTGTGCCTATTTTTGGCGGAGATTTTCAGGAAAACGGTGCGGAAAATCGCTGATGTGATTTCAAATTTCTAACGGAAAAAGCTACCGACCGTTTTACGAGAGGGCTTCTTGCAGTTCGTAAGCGGCAACTCTTCGCTCGATTTCTCCCATTTCCTCATTAACCCACTAATCCCTGGTTCGCTAACTTTCCGATGATTGATTAATAGACAACTTACCTTTAACACGTCCGCCGGGAAGCGGTCGCTATCCCCTCTAGCACTCATCAAACATCCCCGCCCGAGTAATGCCATCTCCCGTACGAACAAGGTCCGACGCTGTAAAATAGATAAGGTCTCTTCGGACGCGTGTAAGAAGGGTATATATTCATCGCTATGTGCGATGTATTGCAAATCCAGAAGTGTTTCCTTATGCGCGCGGACCTTCTTCTGCCATATCTCCATCAGCAATTGTTTCGCTGAATTGCGAGCGGCTTCAGAGTAATTCGCAACCCCTGCCGGGTGGATTTTTCTTAACTCTTCCGGGTAATCGAAATACCGATAGTAAGCCAACAATGCACGAGCAAGAATATATTGAAAAAACCAATCAACGTATAGCGGTCCGATTCCACTAATCAACGCTAACTCGTGACGCGAACATAGCCGAGTTTCGAGTCGCTTTCTATGTAATAGCTGTAACGCATCAATATATGCCGTCTGAGACGATATCCATTTTTGAAAATTAGTATTCCTTTGGAGTCGCGCCACAATCTTCTGGTGCATTCGCTCGTAAAAAATTTTCTCAGAGTTTGCTTGGTATGGTCGCCAGGTATCCCCCCTTAAAATCCAGCTTTCCTTCAATTCTTCGGTAATCTGGGCATCTTCCAGAACAATCCGCCCCTCGGGCCGATTGTAAGAAAATGGCATAAATTGCTCGGGCATCTCAGTCCATCTAGGGCATTTTTCCGCATTCAGCAGGTCCTGCCAGTATTTCCGGACTATGCATCTATATCTGGAATACTCCAGTCCGTTAAATAATCTGACGAAACCTCGGGCGCTATCTGGATTAAATTCCACTAGTGAATTGCACCTCCTTTACAGTGCAGCCCTTGGATAGATACAGCTCAAACAGGAATACCACGCACTCGGCGATGATGTTGATACTGGTTTCGCGAGAGGTGTCATCAATGATCCGACTTTGAAGAGGACTTACGTACAACATCTTCCTTTGTGAAGCACCATCCCTGCTTTATTTGCTCATCGAAAAACGCTACGTCCAGCACAAACGGGCCTTTGCAATAATCAGTGGACTGCCCGATATAGCCAGTTCCGTTCCGCGCTGCCGCGACACAAAAGAAATTGACACATTCATCCAAAGGGTCTGTACGCTTTTCGTACAAGGTGCAGTCGCCGAGAAATCCGTCTCCAACTGGCTCTACTGTATCGTCGTCCGGGTCAGACACAAAATGCTTGCAGTGATTGCAGCATGAAGGGCAGTTCTTATCACAGAATATCGCCATATCGACCTCAGTTTCCCGCCATGCGGCAGGAACATGCGTAAGTCAATGAGAGTAGGTGCCCGCTGGCAAATGTGTTACGTGTCATTTCGGGCTTTGATTTGCGGGAGACTTACTGCCCTTTCTCTTCGGATTCGAGGTGTCCACCGGCAGCAGGCTGGTGCATTTTTGGTATAGCTCAAACAGGTACGCTACGCGCTCGGCTTCGCTTTTGAAATTGGTTTTGCCGTAAGCCGCATCGACGGCTTTGTCCAGTGATTGATGAGTTTTCAATAGCACAGGTGGCATGGTTAGTGGGTTATACAAGTCGGCCAGCGATGCATCAGGGAATTGCAGGCGCGCATCAAGCACAGCTTGGGACCATTTTTCTATTTCGATCTTTTGTTTTTCGGTTGAATTTTCCGGCCAAGGGAAGTTGTTGTAGACGATGGTATTAGAATAACGGTAATCGCTCTTGATGCGTCCACAGACAGTCCGCATCCAAGACATATGCATTAGAGAGGTGAAAACTCCAAAGTCATATAAAGTGGCCTCCGGGATTTGGAAGTTTGCATCGCCGCAAATGACCTCGGCATCAAAATAGCCAACAGGAATATAGATTCGATTCTCAGATGAATGACGAGGAACTAAAAGATATCGGGTTTTCGTTTGCCGTATTTCCGCAAAAATTGTTGGTGTTAGCGCCAGCTCGCGAGTGGCTGCCTTTTTACTGTCTGCCCGCATTCTGCGTACGTTTTCTATTCTCTCCCTGACGAGAGGCATTTGTTTTATCCTATTTGGCGGACAGTCAACCAACCACAAACAATATCTAGGTGTGTTGTGTAGAAATTCCTCTGCATTGAGAAACTTCTTTATAAATTCTGCCGCCGACGGCTCAAGCTGTTGAAGGTTGTTTTTTTCTGTTTCCGATAGCAGTAAGTGGCCGCCATCAGCGGGTTTGCTGCCATATAACATGGGGGATACATGACAAATTGGTTGCCGTCTGTTCTCCAGAATTACAGTAGGCGCGTCAACCAGGTAGGGATTGATGTTTTTTGCAGATATTGCATGTGGATCTGAAGTTATTGACTCATAGTCGTAGATAGTTTTTTGAGAAGACAGCGTACAGCCAAAACCGATTATCACACAGTGGACTGCGGCTTTCCCTCTGGCTTCGCTGCTCCATTGAAATGTTCTGTGCGCATAATTGATGGAAACTTTCCTTTCGAGTAACACCGGCCAAAGAGTCGCTGCTTGTTCTCCCTGCGTGACTGAGTTTGTTGATACTAACGCTGTAGAAATCGCGGGATTCTTCAGCATCATATTAGCTGATTTAATATACCAGGCGCATACAAGATCAAGACTTGCTGAATTAACTTTATCGCCAAAAGAAATGGACCCCATAAATTGGACAGCGTGATAAGTGCATCCTCGGGTCAAGCCGCCAGTTGGGCGGCGTATTGGTAATAAACACTGTCCGGGGTTCTCCGGTCAAGCGATTGATGCCTTCTTTTCGTGTTGTAGAACGTA
>JANNXP010000177.1:0-14243 GCA_031409615.1 Haliea sp.
GATGAGCGCAAGTGAACAGGAATTGAAAGCGTTCCGGGGGGAAGTTGCCGCATGGATGAAAGACAACAATCCGGCCAATCCCGGTTTCCTGCTGCCGCAAACGTTCATGGAAGTGGGCGATGAGCGACAGCTGGAGTTTCTGCGGCAGTGGCAGCACAAGGTATGGTCAGCCGGTTATCTCGGCATGGCCTGGCCGAAAAATTATGGCGGCGGCGGCGTGGAGGCTGTGTTCCAGAGCATCGCCGACCAGGAGATGCGCCGCGCCGGGGTGCCAATCTGTTTTAACGTGATTGGGCTGGGTTGGGCCGGGCCGCTGATCAACGATATCGGTACGGAAGCGGAAAAGGCCAAATACCTCAAAGGTATTCTCAACGCAGAAGATGTGTGGTGCCAGGGTTTTTCCGAGCCCGAGAACGGCTCCGATCTGGGTAACGCCCAGACACGCGCGGTGCGCGATGGCGATGAGTACGTGCTCAACGGCCAGAAGATCTGGACCACCATGGGCAACTTCGCCAAGTACATGATTTTGCTCGCACGCACCAACCCCGATGCTCCGCGCAAGTATGACGGCCTGTCTTACTTTCTCTCACCCATGCATGTGCCCGGTATCGACACGCGTCCTATCCGTAAGATCACCGGCGAGTACGGTTTTACAGAAACCTTTTTTACCAATGCACGAATCCCCGCCGACTGTCTCATGGGTGAAGAAGGGCAGGGCTGGAAGATTGCGATCCAGACTCTGCAGTATGAGCGTGGTGCTGAAGCCGGTGCTGCCGGCGGGCAATCCATGGTGCGAGTCACTATCGATGACATGATCAGTCAACTGGACGGCGTGCGTCGCGATGGGGAGTCGGTGCTCAAAGACCCGGTGGTGCGCGACCAGTTGGTGCAGGCCATTATGGAAGAGAAGGCGCTGGCGCTCGGCGACCGGCGTGCGCACATCGGTCATCTGACCACGGACTACCCTGGGTCGCTGCCCCTGTCACATAAACTGCGCGCCACCGAGATGACGCGGCGTATGCGCCAGTTGGCCATCAACCTGCAGGGCGGCGAGGGTGCCTTGTATGTCGGCGATGATGAGGCGCGCCAAGGCGGTTTCTGGCAGCGCGCGTATTTCAACAGTTTCTCCGCGACAATAGGCGGCGGCACCAGCCAGGTGCAGGCCAATATCGTGGCGGAACACGTACTCGGCTTGCCGAAGTAGGGAGCAATGATGTCAGTGCTAGGAAATACAACCCTCAGCTTTAGCGAGGAGCAGGCCATGTTGCTGGATGTGGCCAGGGAATTTTGTCGGGACAAATCGCCAATTGCCGCAGTGCGCGCGCAGCTGGAAAACACCAAAGGTTTTGATCCGGCACTGTGGGATGAGATGGCGGCACTGGGCTGGGCTGGCATTGCCCTGCCGGAATCCTGTGGTGGATCGGGACTCGGCATTGCCGCGTTGGTGCCGGTGGTGGAGGCTATGGGCCGCGCCATGTTGGGTACGCCCCTGATCAGCAGCGCGCTGGCTGGGCAGCTGTTGTTGCGCGCCGCTAATAGCGAGCAGGTCGAGCGGTTATTACCTGCGCTCGCCGCCGGTGCATGCGCCACCATCGCGCTGCTGGATAATGGCGATTGGGGCGATGCGGGGGTAACGCTGGTGCTCGATGACGAGCGCGTGCTGCGCGGCGGGAAAAAGTTCGTGTCGGATGCTACAGTCGCCAGCCTGTTTGTAGTGTCCGTGACTTATCGTGGTAGTGTGGCGCTGGCCGTAGTGCGCTCAGATCAGTTGGGTGCAGAGGTACTACGCCCCAATACACTGATCGACCAGACCAAGCGTGCGGCCAATATTGACTTCAGTGGTGTGCGTGTCGACGACAACAATGTGATTACCGGATCGCAAGTTGCCGCTGCGCTGCGTGATATCCGCTTGCTGGGCGCGCTGCTGGTGGCCGCTGAAGCAACCGGCAGTGCCGCAGCCTGCCTCGATACGATCGTCGACTACCTCAAGACCCGCAAGCAGTTCGGTAAGCTGATAGGCTCCTATCAGGCGTTGAAGCATCCGACAGTAGACATTCTCACGGCGACCGACTCGGCCCGCTCGTTTATCTATCACGCGGCAACTCTGGTGAGCGATCAGCTACTGGATGCGGATGCTGAAATTGCCTGTCGCATGGCCAAGGCTCACGCGAGCCAGACTCTGGCGTATGCCGCAGACCGGGCCGTACAGTTTCACGGTGGTATGGGCTTTACCTATGACTGCAACGCGCAGTTGTATATTCGCCGCGCCCAGTGGAGCCAGCAGCAGTTTGGTGACGCTCAGCACCACCGCAAGCGACTTGCCACGCTGCTGCTGGATTGATTCGACGGCGGGCGCAGTGCGCTTTTCGCGCTGCAGAAGCCGCCGTCAATCGGTTATACTTGCCCCCCCGAATTAGCGATCTCTCTCTCATGGCAAAAAAGCATCGCGGTCTTAAAGCCAGCACTCTGCCGCGCACCCTCACGGTATCACTAGCCGGTATTCGGGCGGGCAGCGCGCTCGCTGTGGACAGTGTAGTGCAACGGGTCATGGGCCGTGGCCCCGACGATGAGGATTCTGAATTCGCGCGCCGTGAAGCACGCCGGTTTGTGCATGAATTGGGTAAGCTCAAGGGCACTTATATCAAAATCGGCCAGATGCTGGCGTTGTTCGGCGAGCAGTTTCTGCCGCGGGTGTTGGTGGATGCGCTGCGCGATCTTTCGGACCAGACCGAGCCGCTGCATTGGGACGCGCTGGAATCCTCGGTGCGCGACAGCCTCGGTGCGCGCTATCAGGAACTGGACATCGACCCGCAGGCGATTGCGGCGGCGTCACTGGCACAAGTGCACCTCGCTAGAATTCGCTCCAGCGGCGACTGGATTTGCCTGAAATTGCAGTACCCCGGGCTGGCGCAGGTTATCGACGCCGATTTTGATGCGGTCGTGCGCATGTTGCTGCTGGCGCGCTGGGTGAAGTCGGGTCGCGAACTGGATGACTGGCTGGAATCCATGCGCGCCCACCTGCACAATGAAATCGATTACCGGCGAGAAGCCGCCTTCACCACGAGAATGGGGGAACTGGTAGCGGGCGTACACAGCGCACAGGTCAGCTACCACGTGCCGCAGCTTTACGCACATTACTGCACCGACACGGTATTGGCCATGGAGTACATCGAGGGCGTCTCGGTGGTCGACCCGGATGTGGCGGGGCTGTCTCTGGAGCGTCGCAATGCACTTGCCAAAGGGATGCTCGAGTTATTCTTCTACGAACTTTACGAATGGGGTTTGCTGCAAACAGACCCCAATTTTGGCAACTACCTGCTGCGACTGGATGACCGGCGCAAGAAAATTGCGTGCGATGATTTGGTGCTGCTCGATTTTGGCTCGGTGCTGGATTGCCCTCCTGATTTTCTCTACCACTTGCGCCAGACCATAGACGCCGGACAGCAGCAGGACATGCCGCGCCTGGTGGATGGGTTGATTGGCCTGGGCTGCCTGCAGCCCGATGCGAGTGCCGAAGGGCGCCAACTGTTTGCTGATTTTTGCATGCACTTGCTGGAGCCGCTGCGGCCACCGGCGCAGTTGCCTGCCCAGTACCTCAATGCCACTGGTGAATACTGTTGGGGTAAATCCCGCCTGATGCGACGCGCGGGGAAACAGGCTGCGCTGTCGGCCACCAGTCGTCACTTCACCACGCCGTCCCGGGACTTTGCCCTGATTGCGCGCAAGCTGACCGGATTGTTCAATTTCATCGCGGCACTGGAGGCGCAGTTTAACGCCCATGATATGGTCGAGTCGCATATCCGCCGCTGGCGGGAGAGGGAGCAACGTGGCGCGAAAAAATAGCGATAACGGCGACGATGCCAAGGCCATACCCACTTCCCGGGCTGGTCGCTTTGCACGTATGGCACGCATGGCCGGTGGTGTCGCCGGGGGTATGCTGGCGGAGGGAACACGCCAATTACGCGCCGGCAAACGCCCCACCGCCAGGGACATGCTGCTGACGCCGGCCAACGCCCGCCGTGTGGCGGAACAACTGGCCACCATGCGCGGTGCTGCGATGAAGGTGGGGCAGATTCTCTCCATGGATACAGGCGAGTTCCTGCCACGGGAACTGACTAATATTCTGGCGCGTTTGCGTGACGACGCCCGGCAAATGCCCCCTGCACAGTTGCAACAGGCTATGCGTGAAGCCTACGGCTCCGACTGGGAAAGCCTGTTCTATGGTTTTGAAATGAAACCACTCGCGGCGGCGTCTATCGGCCAGGTCCACAGGGCAATCTCCCCGGACGGTCGGGAGATCGTATTGAAGGTGCAATATCCCGGAGTTGCCGACAGTATCGACAGCGATGTAGACAATATCGCCACCCTGCTGCGTCTCTCTGGCCTGCTGCCCGCCGGGCTGGATATACAACCGCTGTTGGACAATGCCAAATCCCAGCTGCATGACGAGGCCGACTATCTCAAGGAGGCTGCATTTCTGGAGGCATTCGGCCGTTTATTGCGCAAGGACAAACGCTTTGTGGTGCCCGCGGTATTACCGGAACTGACGCACCGTACGGTGCTGGCGATGACCTACGTTAGCGGCGGGCCTATCGATACTATTATTGACCTGCCCCAGGCGGAGCGGGATCGGGTGATGTCTACCCTGTTTGAGTTGATGTTGCTGGAATTGTTCGAACTCAAGATGGTGCAGACCGACCCCAATTTTGCCAACTACCAGTATCGACGCAATACCGGCGAAATTGTGTTGCTGGATTTTGGGGCCACGCGCCGCTTCAAGGTCAGCTTCGTCAACAACTACAAGAAACTGGCGCGTGCGGCGATTGCCGCAGACGAAATGACAATCGTTGCGGTGGCCGAACGCTTGGGCTACTCCATGGGTGATCCGGGCAGCGCCTATCGGGAACTGGTGTTAAAGTTTCTAATGGTAGCCATGGAGCCCTTGTGCACCGATGTCGCCTACGATTTTGCCCGCTCCGATATGGCGCGCAATATGTCAAAATTGGCAGAGGACGTTGGCCGTTATCGGGATTTCTGGAAGGCCCCGCCCATGGATGCGGTGTATTTTCATCGCAAGGTGGGCGGGATGTTCATGTTGGCCAGTCGGCTCAAGGCCCGGGTCAATGTGCATCAGCTGATACAGCGTTGGTTGGACTGAATCCGGCCTCCCGCGTTACTTGCGCCGCGATTTCCTGGGTTTCTTGTTCTCAGCCAGTGCGCCGTCGCGTAACTCCTCGAAGGAGGCCTGCAGGCAGGCGGCATAAACCGCCGGGTCCGGCAGCATATCCCGACAGGCGGTAAACGACAGGTTGATCGAACCCTTTTTCTCCAGCACGGAACTGTACACGATGTGGAACAGTCCCACATTGGGTAGCAGCGGACCGAGGCTGATGGTATCAATCAGGGCGGCGCCGCACATGTACAGCTGAAATGGCGCGCCCGGCACATTGGTCACAATGGTGTTGAATACGACGCTGGCCTCGACCAGGCCCGTGGCGCTGGCGGTGCGTATTGCCAGTGACAGTACGTTGCCCGGCATCACATCGGTCAAGTCGACGGCGAAGCGCGGGCCCAGGGCCTCGGCATAGGCCTTGGCAGATAAGGCCGCCTCGTGCACGGCGGCCAGCCGTTTGCAGGGGTCTTTGATGTCAGTGCGCAGGGCCACGTTCATAAAGCCCACCATATTGCCGCCGGCCGCACGCTCTTGCGCTGAGCGCACGTCGATCGGGCAACCGCTCACGAGACTCTGGGTCGGTAGTTCGCCTTTGCTGTCCAGGTATTTGCGCAGGCCGCCCGCCACGATAGTGAGCATGACGTCATTGATAGTCGTGCCCGGTTGCGTGTTCTTGATGGCGCGTACCACCTCAAAATCAAACTTGCATCCATCCACCACCCGGTGCCGTGAAATTCGGCCTTGGAAGCGAGTCTTCGGTTTGTCCACAATTTTTTGAAAATGCTTTTCCTGCCGGCCCTTGCGCAGGCGCATAAATGACGGCCCGGCATCTTTGAGCAGATCAACGACCTGGCCGGGTTTGCGCCAGGCATCCACATAGGCCTGCCCCAGCATTCTGGTCACCGAGGGCCGCACCACGAGCCACGGTGGTGCATCACCCACGTCCCTCGTGTCGGGCGTGAGGTCATGCACGATGTTCATGAACTGCGTACCAGTGGCGCCGTCCATAGCGCAGTGGTGGACCTTCATCAGCAGGGCGAAACACTTGGGTGGATAGCCCTCGATATTATTGAGTCCCTCAATGACGTAGATTTCCCACATCGGTTTGTCGCGCCGCAGCGGCTGCGAGTGAATGCGTGCAGACAAGATGCACAGCTGGCGCCAGTCGCCCGGTTTGGGCAGGGCGATGTGGCGCACGTGGTATTCCATGTCAAAATCCGGATCTTCCACCCAATAGGGTCGGCCCAGGTTGTACGGCACAAAGGCCAGTTTGCGGCGGAAGATTGGCGAGAGATGCACGCGACTCTGCAACATGTTCAGGATTTGTTTGAAGCGCACCTTGCCATTGGGCGCGGTGGATTGATCGTAGATGTTGACGCCCCCGATGTGTTGCGGCAAGCCATCCAACTCGGCGTGCAGGAACATAGCGTCCTGTCCGGATAACTGTTGCATAGGTCGAATCTCTCGGGGTGAATCATTCCAGTGATCAGCATACGTGCATGAGCATCGGCGTCAATACGTTAGCAAAAGCGGCCCTGCCCGCTCCATTGAGTGGAGCAGGCAGGGCCGGAGTGTTACCGCCCTAGCTGGCGGGAATGACCTGGGGACTGTCACTTGTTTCCTCCCGGCGTATGCGTACCACCAGCGGAATCAGTACCACCGCAATCACCGGCGTAAATATCGCTGCCAGCAACAGTAGCGTCGAGTTCACACCCAGCCGGTCCAGGGCATAGCCCAGCAACGGCCCGGTGCCGATGAAAATCGCCCTGACTGCAAGGCTGACCAGCGAATTGACGGTGGCGCGGAAATTCCCCGGTACCCGCCGATTCAAGGCCTCGTAAAACAGGCTCATGCTGAGCCCTCTGGACAGCTGCAACGCAAAGCCGAACATCACGCCGATCCAGCCACCGCCCAGAGCCATGCCCACCAGGCCCAACAATGGTAGCGCACCGATCAGGCACAGCACTGAGCGCGTGCCCAAACGTTGCTCCAGTGCGCTGGCGTACCTGGCTGATACGGCGACTGTGAGTGCCAGTGCTGCCCAGATATAGCCGTAGTAGGCTATGGGTATACCTTGCACTTCCCAGTATTTCTGGTAGATCCAGAAGACGTAGACGGCCAGCAGTCCAAACACGGCGATGGCGAAGGCGGTCCACAACACCACCGGTTTGCCGAACAGCAGCAGATCCATAATGCTGCGCGCATTGCTCTGGTGACTGACCTCAAACGCAGGCCGGGGCACTTCCACCAGCGCAAACGCCAATGCCAGTGGCAACAGTCCAATGACCGCCTGTGCCACGACCACGGCTTCCAGAGACCACAGCAGTAGCAGGCTGGCGACCAGACCGGCGATACCTGATGCGGCGGCCTCCAGGGAAATCAATCGACTGAGTGATTTCCCTGCGCCGGCACCGCCGCCCAACTCCTCGTCTTGCAAATACACTTCCGTGTCATATAGCAGGGCAAGGTCGGCACCTGAAATCAGGCTGAAGCCGATACCGACAATGACTTCATACACCAGAAAGTCCACAAAGTTATCGGCCCACAGCAGGCACAGGAAGCCAAATGCAAAGAATGCAGCGCCCAGTATGATCGCCTGGCGCCGACCCCACAGGTCAGCAATGTAACCGGAGGGGACTTCGAGCAGCGCGATGGTCAGGGCGAACAACGCCTGTGTCTGCAGCACCTGGTTCATCGACAGGCCATGGCCCTGCAGCAACGGCACGAAGATGGGGCTGACCACCATAAAGCTGTTTAAAAAGCCCAGCAGATAGATGGTACGAATATTGTTGTGTATTGATCTGTTCACTTTTCTTGTCCCAGTCGATCCGGGAGACTGAAAAGCGGAGGTAGTTCTAAAGGGAATAAAAAAAGGCCTCCGGATTCAGTGTTCTCGGAGGCCTTCTTTAAAGAGTATTTACTTCAAGTGCTTCCTGAAACCACGTTGCCTGCCCACAGGCACACCGCCATCACGGCGAACGAGCCGTGGCGTTTGTAGGTGCTTGCCTGTGACGTGAATAAGGTGGTCATCTGGTTCACTTGTGTGTTGGAAAAATAAATGTGCCCTTTTGGCACAGCGGAGCATAGTGCTCTCTCTCGTTACATGGGTCAATCAAAGACTGCGATCTGTGAAAAAGTTCACAGCTCGCCCTCGATATGATGGCGTTGGCCTCGGTTGTCATTCCTTGCGTGCGCAGCGTGTCTTTATGCCAATACGCGGCTATGATGGAGGCTCTTAAGACCAATAAGAGTAGCGAAGCGATGCGTATTTTTTCCAAACTGGCGTGTGTAGGTGTGCTGGGCCTGGCATTGATCGGATGCAGCGATGGAAGTGACAATGGGCTCAATGTGGCACCCGATGAGGCTGCCGTCTTCAATGTCGCCAACGGCTGTTTCGCGATTACACCCGGCAACCAGGCGGGCTTTATAGCGGCCTCATCGTCCGGAGCGGCCTATGACCTTAGTGCTGGCCGCGTTGAGGATGCCAGCCAGTTTTTGCTGCGGCCCTCCGATCTGGGTAAATACCTGCTCTATGATGAAAACGGCGGGTACCTGGTCTCGGATGGCCTGACGCTGCAGCGCCAAATGGCGCTCACCTCTGATATTAGTGAGGTCAATGGCAAGGTGGTGGTGCAAGACCGCCTGCAGTCGGAGGGTGAATGGCAGCTGCTGGCAGCCGCGAACGGCCGTTTCCAATTGCAACACATCAAGACCGGAAATTACATCGGGAAGGACGGCGCCATGGTAGCGGCAGCGCAGTCCGCCAACTTGTCATTCGTCGAACAAGCGGATTGTGCGACCTTTCCAGAACTGTCCCTGGATGCCACCGGGGAGGTGAGCGTCACGGAGTTTGAAGACGGCTCGGTGTTTGGCTTCGTTGAGACCCACGCGCACCTGTTCACCAATCTGGGTTTTGGCGGCGGCGGCGTTTTTCACGGTGCGCCGTTCCATGCGCTCGGAGTGGAGCACGCCCTGGGCGACTGCGACTTGAATCACGGTGAGGACGGGCGCAAGGATTTCATGGGTGCGACGTTTAGTGGTGGCGTGGGTGATTTTAATGCGTTGCTGCCGGCAATTCTGGCCGGCGAACTGCCAGAAAAGGATCACGATACCCAGGGCTACCCGACATTTACGTCCTGGCCGGATGCGCCGCGCAGCGCCACCCATCAGGTGCAGTATTACAAATGGATTGAGCGCGCCTATCTGTCGGGGTTGCGTTTGCTGGTGCAGGATGCCACTACGAATCAGGTATTGTGCCAGTTGGTCACCGGTATCGGCGCCAACCCCAAACGCTACGATTGTAACGATATGATCGCGGTGGACAGGATATTGGAGGCGACCTACGCCATGGAGCGCTACATTGATGCGCTTGCCGGTGGCCCCGGCAAAGGCTGGTTCCGTATTGTGTTCAGTCCGGCTGAGGCCCGCGAGCAGATCAAGGCCGGCAAGCTGGCGGTGGTGCTCGGTATTGAAACCTCGGACCTGTTCGACTGCTTCCTGGTGCCCTTCGGTGAGTTCAGCAAGTGTACCGAGGCCGACGTGGTGGCGAAGTTAGATGACTATCACGGCAGGGGCGTGCGAGTTCTGTTCCCGGTACACAAATTCGACAACGCCTTTTCCGCCGGTGACGGTGACAGGCGGGTTAGCGATATTGGCAATTTTGGCCACACAGGGCATTACACCAACTTCGTGCTATGTCCCGATGAGCTGTTGACGTTTCCCGGTGGTTTTGACAACGGCGGTCTGAACTTCGCTAATCTTAACCAGCCCCGCGACGTCTACGACTCTCCGCCGCCGTTTGATATGAGCGGTTTCGACGCAGACCCCATCGGTGCCCTGTTGCCGAGTGTCGGCCTGCTCGGCGGTGGGCGACTCGAGGGTGAGTACTGCCAGAACCACGGCCTCACCGACCTGGGTGAATTCCTGATGCAGGAAATGATGAGACGTGGCATGGTGATCGAGGTCGATCATATGCCCAGAAAGAGCTACAAGCGCGCCTATGAGTTGCTGGTGGAGAATGATTATCCTGCCATGGGTACGCACGGGCGCAACAACAACGGCCTGCTGTACACGCTGGGCGGGTTGTCAAAATCCAATTTCGGTCGTTGTCGCTCGGCGAGTGTACCTGCCACCATGGACGACGGCTTCCAGTCACACATCCAGCTGATGCGTGACAAAGGTACCTTCCCGGCAGAGGGTTTTGGTTTTGACCTGAATGGTTTTGCCGGTGCATCGGGCCCCAGGTTTGGCGCGAACAGCAACTGCCCCGACCCGCAAACCGATGTGGGTATCACCTACCCGTTCAAATCGTATGCCGGTGATGTCACCTTGCAACAGCCGGTGGTGGGCAATCGCACACTGGACTTCAACACCGAGGGCATGGTCCATCTGGGGCTGGTCGCCGAACTAATTGAAGATGTGCGCCGCGATGGCGTAACCGACAAGGAACTGGAGCCGCTGTTCAAATCCGCCGAGGGCTACCTGCGGATGTGGGAGAAGTCTGAGCGACGCGGTGTTGAGATTAGTCAGGAGTGAGCGAGAAAACGCCCAACCATCATCGCAGTGCCATGTCCTGCCCTGCATCTTTGGCGGACGTGGATTTATTCGGCCCCGGCGCGCAGGAGCACTGGTACGAAGCCTATCCGCTACTGCACCGGGACGCGCCGGTGCACATCTTGCCAGGACAGGGGAGCGATGGCATCACCGATGCCTTCGTGCTGAACAGCTACGAGGATATCGAGCGGGTAGTTAAGGACCCGCAGCGCTTCACCCCCGTGATGAGCCTGCTGGTGCAGCAGTTGCAGGCGCTAGTCGATCGGGGCGAGCAACCACCGCAGGACGCCTCGCGTTTCAATTTGGCGCTCGACTCTGTGCGTACCTTGCGTCCCACCATCGAATTGTGGCGTGCACATCGTCAGGAGTTGACCGATCCCTGGGTCGGACCCGGTGCCCGGCGTCACAAACAGATGATTCAGGACATAACCGATGATTTGATCGACCAGTGGATCGATCGCGACGACGGTGACGGCAAGGGTACGGTGGAGTTCATCGAGGAATTTGCCCGGCCGCTGCCGCAGCGGGTGATGGCGAGGGTGTTGGGCTTCCCGCTGGAGGATGTCGACCAGCTGGCGGGCTGGGGTGCGGCTCAGGTGATGCAGTATGTTTATGGCAAGGGTCATCTTAACCAACTCAGTGAAGCAGAGACTGCGCTGCAGGCACAGCGGCTGGACGGTTTCGCCGACTATCTGGCCGAGCAGGTTGCGCGCAAACGCAAGTATCCCCAGGACGATATGATCAGCGCCCTGACGCAGATTCGTTACACCGCGCTGGACCGCATGCTGACCGACGAGGAAGTCTACGGCATTATTTACTTCATGGTGTTGGGCGGTCTGGAAACCACGCAGTACGCACTGGAGGAAGAGGCCCAGTTGCTCTGCGATCAGCCCGAGCTGTTCGCGACTATCAAGGCCACTCCGGAGAAAATACGAGCCTTTACTGAGGAGTCTATGCGCCTGCGCGCCCCCACGCAGGGGTTGTCGACCCGCATCACTGCACGCGATGAAGAATTCCAGGGTGTGCGGGTACCGGCAGGTTCGATTCTGCACATCCGTTTTGGCGCCGGCAATGTTGATCCGCAGCAGTATGCCTGCCCCTACCAGTTGGATCTGGAGCGCAAGGCTCTGGGCAACCACCTCACCTTCTCGCAGGGTCCGCGCACCTGTCCGGGCGCGGGTATTTCGCGGCTGGAACAGATTATTGCGTGGGAGCGGTTGTGCGCGCGGCTGGATGGACTGGAATATGCGCCGGGCAACACCTTCGAGCACCAGCCCGGCATCATGCTGGGCACGCTCGCACTCAAGCTTCGCTTTCGTCGCAGCGCCTAGTACACGCAGACCCCTGGGCTTTGCCGGGGAGGCGCTCGATGTCTATTGGCAGCGGCACTCATGAACCGTCCTTCCGGGGATAAGGCCTGATCGCTCAGAAGGCTGGGATATTCGCTCTTCAGGCCTTATCCCCGGAAGGACTCTGGCGGAGTGAACTCGACGGTGGTGATGTACGTGCGATATAAGGCGAGTGGCAGCGGACATGCTCCGCGGCGAATATCTCAGCAGTCTGAGCAAGCGGGGCATGTCCGCTGACATTCGCCGCAACGGAGCCTCAAATCATGATCCAGTAGTCTACTTGATCTGGTAGATGCGGTAGCCCAAGCCGGTCTCGGTAAAGCGCCCGACCCCCACGGCAAGAATTTTATTGAGCCACAGATAGCGCGCATCACCGGTGCGAAAGGTGGGCGCGGTGCGAAAGTAGTACGCGGATGGATCGAGAGCCGCCAGGGATTCTCGGTCGCTGGCAAGCTGCGGCGGCACAGCAATAAAGCCATAGTACTGGACATAGATGCGCGCGCCGTCGTGCGTTTCCCACACGGCCCGCACGTTCACCTGGTAGGAATTTTCGTCGTCGTTGGACAGGGCAGGCCAATCACCACCGCCGGGCAGGACACGTCCGTTCAGGACCGGCCGCGAAATTCGCCGCTGGCGATATAGCCGATACTGGTCGCGCCCCACGGTGAATCAATGGTGCCCGGGCTGTCCGCTGACGGCACCAGCTCAACATCGCAGAGCCATTCTCCAGTGAGACTGAGTTTGTCGTAAGCAGCTTGCTCCATATTTTTTCGTCCTCGGCTAACAGCTCATAGTGGGTCACGGTATGCCACCATCGGGGCGCAGGCAAGTTGCCGTGTGCGCGCATGCTCCACGAGTGCTGCGCTGGGCGGTCTGGACCTCGGTTAGCGTCCCTGTTAGCGTCACACACCAATGAATAGCAGAGGTCTAGCGTGTATGAGTAGTTTGCTGGCGAAAATTCAGATACACCCGGGCAAGGAAGCCGAATTTGAGGACGTGATGGCGTCTATGTATCGACAAACCCATGAATCGGAGGAGGGGGTGCTGCGTTACGAATACTGGCGTGGACAGGAGCCTGGGTTCTACTACTGCCTGCTGGCGTTTCGCGATGCGGTGACATTCTGGCGGCATCAGGCCAGCGACCATCACGAAGGCGAGATGCAGCGGTTTGTGGTGTGTATTGCGACGCTCGACCTGGAGGTCATCGACCCGGTGCAACAGGCCTCACCACTGCCGCCCACTCTCGAAGGTCGGTTACCGCCGGGAGAATCACAGGCGGTGCAGGAGCAGGCACAACGCTTCCCGATAGCGAGCGCGGCCTGGTGGCAGGCCCTGCGCTCCTAGCGGGATACGCTGCCTTCTTGCAGCGTTAGTCTTTGGTATTTTTCCTGGCCCAATCATGGGCGTCGTCGCTGCTGACCCAGCGTACCGCGTTATGCAGCAGACGACGAAAGTGCTCGTTGGCCATAGCGGCGGCGTCGTCACCGCCCTGCAGATAAACGATAGGGCTGTTGCCCCAGTGTTTAGCCCACCCCACCAGGTTGGACCCTGCGGGGTGGCGCCAGTCGCCGCGCGTATGCATGTCGCCAGCGACTGCTCTGGCGGCGGAATAAAAATGATTGTCGCGGAAGCTGTAGTCACTGCGCAGCAGCGGCACCACATCCTCTTCGAAGACAGGACACAGATAGAGTTCATCGGTCATCTCAAAGTGCTCGGGAATACCCTCGGTCACCGGATGTGAGACGACTTTACTCACGCTATGGTCCACTTGGTGACGGTAACCCGAATCAGGCCAGTGCTGGCCGCGCAAGAGCGCCGGGCGATAGTGAAAACGACCACCGACAATCTCGGCGTAGTCCGACCAGGCCGGCCATGCGGCGATGGCGTGGTGCATGAAGACCACACCCACCCCTGCTTCCAGCATGGCGAGGTAATCGCGAACAAAGTCAGGGTCCGGTGTTACCAGGCGCGGGGCGTCGGTGGCGGTAAAGTCGATGCCGGGCATGTCATAGCAAACGATAGCATCGAAATCGCGTGCGGCCTGCGGCCCCAGGCAGCGCTGTGCCACCGGTTGCTCCACATGGCACACATCGAACTCTTCCAGCCCGCTGAGCAGGGCGGCAAATGCCTCTCGCTCATAGGGGTGGCCGCGCGCGATGGCCAGTAAA
>JANNXP010000178.1:0-26951 GCA_031409615.1 Haliea sp.
CCGTCCTCGCCATCCGTGTTGACCATGTACTTGTCTCCCTTGCGGAAGAAGCGCGTGGTCGTGCCGTTATAGTCGAAGCTGGCGTTGTCGAAGTTCCCCAGTACGGTGTCTGGGCCTGGCAGTTGCATGGCCAGATCGTGGTGTGAGCCACGCCATTGTGCGTGTTCTTGTGCGTGGCAGTCCTGGCAGGTAGCGGAGCCAGTGAATGCACTGGAAGCGTTGGCGGCGCTGCAGCACAGTAACATCACAGCGAGGAAAAGTTTTGGAAAAAGCACGTTGCAGCAACCGGTTTTCTGTAAGAAGTCACACATTATCAGCCCTGTCGTTGTATGGACAGTACTCCATACGCTACCTATCATGGAGGCGTTAATGGCGAGCACGCACGTGAGGGCACCCAGAGAATGAAGGCAAACAGGCGATGAAGCTGGGCATACTGAAAACGGATACAGTACGACCCCAGTGGGTACCGGATTTCGGTGAATATCCGGATATGTTCATCGCCCTGCTGGGACAGGCCGACCCTGATCTGGAGTACGTCGTGTATGACGTCGAGGGGGGGCAGTATCCGGCCGACATCGATGAGGTCGACGCCTATTTAATCACCGGCAGCAAGGCCGGTGTGTACGAGGACAAGCCCTGGATAGCCGCGCTGATGGCGTATATTCGGCAGCTGCACCACCGGCGCAAGAAACTGGTGGGAGTGTGTTTTGGTCACCAGCTGGTTGCTCACGCTCTGGGCGGCAAAACCCAAAAGTCGCCCAAAGGTTGGGGCGTCGGTCTGCACACACACCGTTTTAGCACTGCGCCATTCTGGCATGATCAGGACACTATGGAGCTGGATATCCTGGTCAGTCACCAGGATCAGGTCGTGGCCGTGGCCGAAGGAGCACAAGTACTGGCGGGCAGTGAGTTTTGCGCGAACGCCGTGTGCCAGATCGGCGATCATATACTGACGTTCCAAGGCCACCCCGAATTTGTGCCTGGCTACGCGCGTGAACTCATGTCGTTCAGGCGGGAGTGCATTGGCGAGGAGGTCTACGCGACAGGCATGGCATCACTGCGCGGCGTGCACGAGGGTGAGCGTGTGGGGCGATGGATAATTAAGTTTCTGTGCGCCAACGGGTAGCCCTTTTCACCATCTGGCGCAGCTCTGAGCAACCGTTTCCATGAAAGAAATACTTCTCATATCATTCGTAGTGATACTCGGTGCTTGTTCGTCTATGGGAGCACCTTTCTATCAGTCACAGGAACCGCGGTACGCAACCGAGACAGCCTTTGCCCAATACATCATTGTCGGCGATAGTCTGATGGATTGGAGTCTGGGAGCAGGCGAGGCTACCACTACGGCATCGCTAATTTTGCTTGAAGAGAATAAGTCCGTAGCCAATATTTCTTTAGCAGGGCAAACAATGGCGGGCATAGAGGGTGAGGGTGGCGCCGAAAAGGACGGCGTGAGCGGAGCGATCAATTACCTTACGAAACACGGGAAAAGGGTCTGGGGTCCGCCGCCTGGTACAGCAGTAATCGTCGAGTTGGCACACAACGACTGGTCCTTCTCAACATCGGCAGACGACTTCTATAACAGCTATGTTCGGTTTTTGGAGTCTATTGATGATACCGATAATATGGTGTCCGTATTTTGCGTTGTCCCTGTTGCAGCAAAGTGGGACTACGATGGCAGTCAGAATGCCAATGGCATGACCTACGAAGGATTGCGAGATGTCGTGAGAAAGGTCGCGGAGACAGGCTTGTGTCATCAGGTGGAAACAGCAGGTTGGTTCACCAAGGAAAATGTGTACGACCCGCTTATTATGCCTGATGGCCTACACCTCGCTGCCGGTGGCCACAGGATCTACAAAGACCGACTTATTCATGAGTTAAGTACATTCTAATCGGCTTACGGTTAGCAGGCATACTGTAGAGTCTGGACACGTCAAACCAGCTATACCGTTTCCCACATATCAGGTAACAGGTGTTCCCTCCCCTCAAGAATGGCCTTTCTGTAGATCGGCATCTCGTGGTCAAAACACGCGCTGGCCGGTACCTCGGGGAAGTGGTCTTCACCGATACCCTGCTTGACAAAGATCGCGTTAAAACAGAGGCGGTTGCAACCGACCAGGCGGTAACCTTTTTTACGCGCCAGACTGACAAATGCCGCAAGCGATGCACCGCAGCGCGGTAAACCAAGTTCGACCTGAATGGCAGAAAAACTGAAGTCTTCCTGATAGCGCTGGGTAATGCGTTTCTCCGGCCCCCATGCGCTCTGGTATTCAAGAATAACTACCCTTGGATCAATAGTATCAATAGCTTGCCAGATCCAGTAGTCGTTACCGTCCAGATCCAAGGATAGGAGATCAATCTGGCCACTAAAGTTTTTCTCGGCCAGAATATCGTTGATGTTTTCTCGGGTAATCCAACGGTGCTCTAAATACGGCGGCCAAATCCTGGTACCTTGGCACTGCCCGTAAAAATCACGTCCTCGCTGCAGTTTGACGTCGTCGCCATCGATCAAAAGTCCGGTCCAGCCGTGATTGACAATTAGATTAGCCGTGTTGCACTCAATACCTTCGCCCGCACATATTTCTACGCAACGCTTATTCGTTGTGCCTATTACAGCGAATACATACAGCAGCAGGCCATCTTCCCCTGACTGGGAGTAGGCGCGAAACTGCACCTCGTCAAATCCCGGCAATGGCAGCCCTTGTTGCACAAGTTGCTGATAGTGCAGTTTCAGAAGTAGCTGACTAACCTGATCCGGGCTATCGTTATGAAGGTTTCTGGTGCCGTTCTTAAATATAGATGTGGCAGTTGACGTAGGTGATGTAGTTGACGTAGTTGACGGCACTTCTTCACCACTCAGCAATCGAGCCAGTGTTGTTCGTAGTTGACGCGCAAACATAGTTGTTTTCCTTCCGACTATTCGACTTAGGCATGTAACAAATGTGTAGGGTGGTACTGGGGCATACCACAAACCGGGCAACTGAACTTTTACGCTACTTTTTTACGTGTTTTTCTTTTTCAAAACCATGAACTGGCTGTTGCCGATCTTTGTAAGCTCTTGCGCATCGACGCGATGTATTTCTGCAAATCGATCCAGAAATTCCGGGCGGTAATAAGAAAACTGTGTCCACTGTATGATATCGAAACTTTCCGGGACAAGCGCTTCAAATTCAGCGCGACTGAAACGTCGTACAGGAAGACCCTTATCCTGGATGTGTGAGTTGTCGGCGTAATGATTGAATTCCTCCTCACTAATCCGCGCTTGAGAAACATCCTGGTAGGTAAAGCATTTCGCGCGCTCCAGCGCGTGCGTAGAGGAGACAATTGCGATTCCTCCGCTCTTGGTCAACGTGGCGAGGTCATCCATCAGTCGCAGACAATTGTGGGTCGATTGGTGCTGGAGAATCATGCTAAGAACCACCAGGTCGAACTGCTTGCCGGGGTTTTGAGATATATACTCCTGGCTCAATACATTTAGCACCGTAACGCCTTCAAAGTCTGCAACCACGGCACGCGTCCAATTGCATCGGTCGACATCAGGTTCCAGCGCAACTAACTCCTTGATTTTCCCCGCTGCAGCTCCGGTGATCCGCCCCATGCCACATCCGATATCCAGCATTGAACCTGAACTCAAAACAGAAACGAGCAGGTTGATGGTGTCCAGATGAGCGGCCTCGTGATTGCCCATTCCATCTCCCATGCGGCTGGTCAACATCGCCGAAAGGGTGGGCATTGTAGTTTCATTATCTTTATAGACGTAATCAGTCACTGTGCGGTACCAATTCAATAGTTGTAGTAAGCGTTAAATGTAACATAGGGAGAGCTGCCAAGTTAACTGCGTTCATACTTGCGCAAGGTCAGCACGGCGTTGGCCTGATGTGTTCCACGATACGGCCATCCTCTATCGACAGCACCCGGTCCGCCAGTGCCAAGCTGGCCGGGCGGTGTGTAATCAGGATCACCGTTTTGCAGGCCAGTAGTTCAGAGCAATCAGCGATGAACGCCAGTTCACCGGCGGGATCAAACATCGCGGTTGCTTCATCCAGAATCAGGATGGGAGGGTCGCGCAACAAGGTTCTGGCCAGTGACAGGCGCTGCCGCTGGCCTCCGGACAGGCGAATACCTTCGTCGCCAATCACCGTGTTATAGCCCTGAGGTAGCGCTGCGATAAAGTCATGGGCGCAGGTTGCCCGCGCCGTTGCGGCCAGTAAGCGCGATGGTTTCTCCTGCGGCAATACACAGGTCCAGGTTGGCAAACAGCGGCGCGCGCCCTGGATAGGCGAAGGCCACGCCTTCCAGGCGAACATCGCCCTTGATGCCAACGAGGGTCTGTTGGCCGCTGTCGGCTGGCTCCGGTGCATGGTTGAGAAAGTCGATAATGCGTTCCGAGGCGCCCCGCACGGTCTGAATCCTGCCATAGGTATTGGCCAGCGTACCCAATGGCGACATCATCAGCGTGGCATACAGCAAGACAGTGACCAGATCCGCCGCGGCCAGCTGCTCACTGTTGATCAATGATGCGCCCATGGCGATCACCACGACCAATGCTGCACTGCCTAATAGTGAGCTGGCGGGTGACAGCGCTGACTGAATCGTCAGCTGGCGCTGCGAGGTGTGTAGCAGATGGCGGTTAACCTGTTCGAAATGGCGTTGCTCCTGGGCTTCGCGGGTAAAGGCCTTGATCACTGGCAGCAGGCGCAGATTTTCTTCCATTACGCAGTA
Organism: Haliea sp.; assembly: GCA_031409615.1. GTDB lineage: Bacteria > Pseudomonadota > Gammaproteobacteria > Pseudomonadales > Halieaceae > Marimicrobium. The sequence goes on from JANNXP010000178.1 coordinate 4,723, forward strand.
CATTTTTGCATTGGCGTCCACCCAGGCACGCGATAGCGGGCGCAGGTAGCGACCGACAATTTTCATGCCGAAAAAATACAGCGGCAGAAATACCAGGGCCAGCGCCGCCATGGATGGATGCAGCCATGCCAGGGCAAACCCGGCACCCAGAAACGTGAGCAAGGCGGGCAACAGGTGCACCAGGGTATCTGTCACAAAGGAACTGATCGCGTTGGCATCGCTATAAAGGACGGACAGGGTGTCACCGCGCCGGTTCAGGTGGTGGTAGCCCAGCGGCAGCGCCTGCAGGTGCTGGTACAGGCGGTTGCGCAGGTCCGTGGCCATGCGCTCGCCGGTATAGCCAATGTGGTACTCGGTGAAAAAATCCAATACGGCGTGCACGCACCTGAGTGCGAACCACAGAGCAAGGATGTACAGCGGAGGGGTGGTGGCGGCGCTGCCCGCCAGCAGGTTCGCAGTCAGCTTACCTGCCAGAGCGGGCCCGGCCAGTGACAACAGGCTGCCCAACAGTAGTAGCACCACAATAGCCAACAGAGTATTGCGGTGCGGCGTTATGTAGACCACCACTTCGCGAAATCCTGCTTGCTGCCACCTGCGCTGCTCCATGTTGCCTTCAATTCCACGCCAATCTGTCAGGGTGCAGCGTACCCAAGTTGGCCGCCACTGATCCACCAGTGTATTCTTAACGTGGCAACGATCCATAGCACTTGGTAGTCCGATATGGTTTCACGCTTGAAAAAATTCGCTTTGCTGGGTCCCGGTAGGCAACTGCTGCTGCTGCGCGTGGGGCTGCTGCTGGCATGGGCCCGGCTGTGCCTGTGGCGCAAGGGTTTTTCGCACTTTACCGGCGGTCTCACGTTGCACCGCACCGTTCCGGTTACTGCCGCTGTTCCCGGGGAGCAGTTGGAGCAGGCCATGGAGCTTGGTCGCCTCGTGTCTATCGCCGCGCGTTATGCGCCCTGGCAGAGCCGTTGCCTGACTCAAGTGCTGGTGTTGCAGCAGCTACTCGAGCAGCGGCAGATACCCGGCTATTTCAGCCTCGGCGTGCGCAAGGCGGGCGATGAAGACGCGCTTGATGCCCACGCCTGGTTGCAGTGTGGGACTACGATTGTCAACGGTGCGCTACCGGGTGACACCTACACCACGCTGTCTTCATTCAGCTGGGGTTTACGGGCGTCCAGTCAGAGCGCGCCGAGCACACTGCCCGCCAGACATAGCTCACAACGTCCGTGACCTACTCGCCCTTTCTCACGGAACATCGCCCAATGGTGTTCGACCGAGTTCGCAATCAGGTCTATTTCAAGGCCCTTGCATCCGCAGTGGATGCTACTAGTCGCGTGCTCGACCTGGGGGCCGGCGTGGGCGTACTCGGCCTGGAAGCCGCGCGCCTCGGCGCACAGAAAGTGTATCTTGTTGACCCCTCTGCGGCCGTTCGCGCCGCCGCCGCGATTGCCAAGGACAATGGGCTCCAGGATCGTGTCGAAGTACTGCAGTCCTGTGTTCAGAGCATTACCCTCGATGAAAAGGTCGATGTGATTCTGTCTGTGTTCACGGGCAATTTTCTGCTCGAAGAAGACCTGCTGCCCTTGTTGTTCCAGGCGCGCGATCGCTTTTTGGCGCCGGATGGCGTGTTAATTCCCGATCGTGCCAGGATGTATCTGGCTCCGGTGTCCCTACCGGCATATTACGCCAGCCACATTGAGTGCTGGGGACCGGACCGCGGGTGTATCGATGATGGTATCGGTGATGGTATCGGTGATGGTATCGACTACAGCGCAGGCCGGGAATACGCCGTAAATACCGCTTATTGTGACACGGCGAAAAAATTCGCAGCGCATGTTATGGGTGCAGCGGTGTGCGTGGCGGAGCTCGACTTCACCACGGCCACCAGCGCGCAGTGCAAGGTCACGGTGGATCTCAATTTCAGTACCGAGGGCACCTGTCATGGCTTTCTGGGCTGGTTTGATATGCGTCTGGGTCAGGAGTGGTTGTCCACTTCCCCGCTGGCACCGGCGACGCACTGGAGCCAGATGTTTTTTCCGTTCAGAATGCCGCTACACGTGCAGGCAGGAGATTGCGCGAACCTCAGGCTACAGCGGCCACAGCACGGCCAGTGGTCGTGGGTTGTGCAGTTCGGCGCGCAGCGACAGATACACTCTACGGCGATGGGGTCGCCCATGCTGCACAGTGACTTTACCCCGCGTTAAGTTTGGTAAGTTTGGGGTCAGAGTAAAAACCTCAGGTTGTCTCTCTTCGCGAGGGAATTGCGTTGAGAGGTTTTTACTCTGACCCCAAACTTAACCCCAAACTTACAAACCTACCAGATGCCGGTATTGGCCATAGACAACCAGGGTTCCTGCGGGGGCAGTGACTCTCCGGCTTGAAGCAACTCGATCGAGATGCCATCGGGAGAGCGCACAAACGCCATATGGCCATCGCGCGGCGGGCGATTGATCACCACGCCCTTGTCCATCAGCCGCTGGCATAACGCATAGATGTTGTCCACGCGGTAGGCGAGGTGTCCGAAGTTGCGACCGCCGTCGTAGTCCTGCGTATCCCAGTTCCAGGTGATTTCCAGCAGCGGGCTGTGACCCTGCTCGGCACTGTCGACATCACCGGGAGCAGCCAAAAATACCAGGGTAAAGCGCCCAGCCTCACTGGCGTGGCGACGGACTTCAACCAGACCCAGTTTGTCACAGTAAAAATCGAGTGTTTCATCCAGGTCGCGGGCGCGCACCATGGTGTGCAAATATTTCATGAGCGCGCCCTGCCCGCTGCCTGCCTACCCGCCATACGGCCAGAAAAGGAAGCATCTCCCACCGACATGCCGCTGCTGTAGCCCTCGGCCCGGCGCACCACACCGCAGGCGGTACGCCCTGCTGCATACAGCCCGGGAATGATCTGGCGCTGCGGGTCAACCACCTCGCCGGTAGGCAGTGTGTCCAATCCTCCCAAGGTGAAAAAAGGCACGAAAGCACCGCGCCCCGGGGTGATGTCTAGTGCAACCAGCGGCGCTTCCAGCGGTTCCAGCCACTCGGCGGCCTTGTGGCACTGGGTGTCTTCGCCGTTGCTGCAGTCCTCGTTGTACAGCGCGATGGTGTGTTGCAGGGTGCCAGCGCGCAGTCCCAATTCCTCCTCCAGTTCCTGCACCGTTTCGCCGGTGCCGGCGACTTTGGCACCGAGATAGCTCACCCGCTCATAATCACCGTACTGCTCTACCGTGAGGATGAAATAGAGACGTTCCGATTGCTGGCGCAGCGCAAAGGCGCCGAGACGACCGTGGTAGACATCCTCATTGATGAAGCGTTGGCCCTGGTCGTTGATCAAAATACCCTTGGTCATGCTGGCCGGTGGATAATAGGGCAGGCTGATAAATCCTTCATGCATATTGATCGCGGCGGCGCCCACCGCCATGCCCATCAGGATGCCGGTGCCAGTGTCGCCGGGGTTGCCAATCGGCGTGGTCCCGGCGGTGAGCATCGGCGCGTACTTGCGGATCATCTCCTCGTTCATGACAAAGCCGCCGGCGCACAGGATAACGCCCTGGCGCGCACGTACATTGAGTTCCTGCTGGTTCTGGCGCACTACCAGGCCCACCACGTCATCGTTGTCATCCACGATCAGGGTCAGGGCGCGTGTCTCGTACTCGACCGTGATCGCCTCGCGCTGGTTCACGTTGTCCGTCACGATCTTCATAAACAACGGGCCGCCATTGTCACCCTCGACATACAGGTTGTGGCCCCTGGGGCAGGGTGTGGCCTCTTGCGCAAACGGGTAGGCTTTTTCGCTGCCGGTGTAGAGCAGGCCGTCATCGGTCAGGCACATGATGGCCCGCTCCTTATGAAAGCTGTCTTTGAAGGGCACGCCGATATCGACCAGCCACTCAAAGTGTGCCTTGCTGTTTTCGCAGTAGTTGCGGATCTTGGCCTCATCCGCCTGGGGCCCGGCGCTAATCATCATGTAGGTGAACATGGCCTCGGTGCTGTCTTCAAATCCGCAGGCCCGCTGTACACGGGTGCCGCCACTGCCACCCATGTAAATTTCGGCGCTGGACATCGCAGTGGAACCGCCGCTGGCGCTGGCCAATTCGAAAATAATGACCTGGGCACCCGCGTCTGCCGCCTCAATAGCCGCACAACCACCGGCGCCGCCGAAGCCGACAATTGCCACATCGGTTTCGCGGTCCCAGTGCACCACGTCGCGCGCCTTGCGCGTTTGGGAGGGGTTGGTTTTCGCCTTGTCGGACATGTCTATGGGCCTCGGTAACGGGACGCGGTGAGATGCGCCCGGGTACTTCTGTTCAGGATAGGGATTAAAGCGGGTTCACGCCGGGCTTACAATGATGCGCAGGGGTACTCGGGTTAACAATTTGTACGTACCGCCCCTTTCTTCTCTGCGCTGTCTGCGGCCGTACTTTCAGCGACGCCAGCGGTCCTTGCGCTGGTATTGGAGGGCCGCTGGGGTACAATCGCCGGCTTTTGCCAGAGGCGGTAATTTTCATGTGGTTCAAGAACATCCGGGCGTATCGCCTGACCAAACCGTTCGACCTCTCCCCGGAACAACTCGGGAAAAAACTCGCCGGGCGCCACTTTGTGCCGTGCGCCAAATCCCAGGCGGTCTCGCTGGGCTGGGTGGCGCCGCTGGGCGGTGAGTCCGCAGAACTGGTGCACGGCGCCGCTGGACGGTTGCTGCTCAAAATGAAGCGGGAGGAGAAACTGTTGCCGTCCACGGTGGTGCGCGAGCAACTGGAGGAGAAAGTCGCAGCGATCGAATCTGCACAGGGGCGCAAGGTCTACCGCAAGGAACGGCTCAACCTGAAAGATGAGATCGTGCAGGATTGCCTGCCCCGGGCATTCAGCCGCTCGACTCATGTGTATGCCTATATCGATGTCAAAGCGAACTGGATTTTCGTTGACGCGGCGAGTGCCGGTCGCGCCGAGGAATTCCTCAACCTGTTGCGTGAAGGCATCGGTAGTTTTCCAGTACTGCTGCCGCAGGTCAACAATGCGCCGACAGCCGTGATGACGGCCTGGCTGCTGCACCGCAGCCTGCCAGATGATTTCGAGCTGGGACAGGAGTGCGAATTGCGCGACACCGGCGAAGAGGGTGGCGTGGTGCGGTGTCGCGGCGTTGATTTGTTAAGTGAAGAGGTGGAAACTCACTTGCACGCGGGCAAGCAGGTCGCGCGACTGGCACTGGGCTGGGACGAGAGGGTCTCACTGTTGTTGGCGGAGGACCTGTGCTTGCGGCGCCTCAAGTTCGCGGACGAGCTGATGAAAGAAAACGAAGATATTCCCGAAGCGGATCAGGCAGCGCGGCTGGACGCCGACTTCGCCCTTATGGCCGATGCGATAACCGGTTTGCAGGCGCGTATCCTGGCCCTGTTCGGCGGCGAGGTGGAATAGCCGCTGCCTATGTCTGCGCGCCCCGACACCAACGACTATCGCGCGCTGTTTCTTCGTCCCACCCCGATGATGGACATGCGCGCCCCGGCAGAGTTTATGCACGGCGCGTTTCCCGCTGCGCTGAGCCTGCCGTTGATGAGTGATGCCGAGCGCGCTCAAGTGGGTATCTGCTACAAACAGCAGGGCCAGGATGCAGCCATCGCGTTGGGACACCAGCTGGTCAACGGCGAATTGAAGGCGCAACGCCTGGCGCAATGGGCGGCCTTCGCCCGACAGCATCCGCAGGGCTATCTGTATTGTTTTCGCGGTGGCCTGCGCTCGAAAACGGTGCAGCGCTGGTTGCATGAAGACGGTATCGACTATCCTCTGGTAACCGGTGGCTACAAGGCCATGCGGCATTTCTTGCTGGAAGAACTCGAACGCTCGGTGGCCGCCGCTTCCTTTGTCCTGATCAGCGGCAAGACCGGTACCGGCAAGACGCGGGTACTTTCCCATCTGGTGCGCGCTGTCGATCTGGAGGGACTGGCCAATCACCGGGGTTCCAGCTTCGGCCAGATGCCCACGCCACAACCCAGTCAGATCGATTTTGAGAACGGACTCAGCATTGCCTTGCTGCGCCTGTTGGCGCAGAGCCCGGGGCCAATTTTTCTGGAGGACGAGGGACGGCTCATCGGCTGTCTCGCCCTGCCTGAAGCTCTGCGCGAGAAAATGATAGTCGCGCCCCTGCTGGTGGTGGAGCAGAGCCTCGATGAGCGCATTGATATCGTCATCGAAGACTACGTACTGGATCTGGGCCGTCGCTACCTGGAGATGTATGGAGATGATGGCGCGCGCCTACACAGCGAAAAACTGCAGGGTGATCTGACGCGGATTCGCAAACGCCTTGGCGGACTGCAACACCAGCAGGTCAGTGAATCCATGGCAGCGGCCTTTGTGCGTCAGTGGCAGGATGGGGATCTGTGCGGGCATCGCGAATGGATCGCACTGTTACTGGAAAACTATTACGACCCCATGTATGAATTCCAGCTCTCGAAGCGCGCTGGAGAGCAGTTATTTTGTGGTGACCGCCAGGCCGTCGTGGCCCGGGCGCAGCAAGGTCTCTAGATGCAGACCGCCACTGAATTGCGCCGCGACCTGGTACTGGTGGGCGGTGGCCATACCCATGTGCTGGCGCTGCACATGTTGGCGATGCAGCCCATCGCGGGCTTGCGGATGACGCTGGTCTCGCCAGCCAGCCACACGCCCTACTCCGGCATGCTGCCCGGCCTGATCGCCGGGCACTACAGTGTCGAGCAGGCGCATATCGACCTGGCGCGGCTGTGCCAGTGGGCGGGGGTGCGGTTCATTGCCGCTGAGGTCACCGCGCTTGATCCGCCCAACCGGCGCCTGTCACTGCTGGGCCGCCCCGCGCTGGGCTATGACCTGGTCAGTATCGACATCGGTTCGCAGCCGGAGCTGGATTCAGTGCCAGGAGCCAGACACTTTGCAACGCCGGTAAAACCGGTGGCCGGATTGTGGCAGCGCTGGCAGGAATTACACGCGCGCGTCATTGCGCGCCACACCACAGAGCCTTGTCGCATCGCGGTGGTAGGCGGCGGTGCCGGGAGTGTGGAGTTGGCTCTGGCTATGTCACACCGCCTGCAGGGTAAACAGGTGGAGATCGATTTGTGGTGCGCTGCCCCCGAGATTTTGCAGAGCTATAACGCTCGCGCCCGTCGCACGGTACTGGCGGCACTCCAGCGCCAGCATATTGGAGTGCATCACAACGCCCGGGTCGCGGCAGTAGAGGAGACTTGTCTGGTGCTGGCCGATGGCACGCGCGCAGCGTATGACGAACTGTTCTGGTGTACTGGCGCGGCGGCCGCTCCGTGGATTGCCGCCAGCGGCTTGGCCACGGATCAGCAGGGTTTTCTCGCGGTGCGCGATACGCTGCAGACACTGCACGATGATCGCGTATTCGGCGCCGGCGACATCGCCACGCAGGTCAATCACCCGCGGCCCAAGGCTGGCGTGTATGCCGTGCGCCAGGGCCCGGTGCTGGCGCACAACCTGCGCGCCGCGCTATTGGAAAAGCCGTTGCGACAGCACCGACCGCAACAGCGCTTTCTCTCGTTGATTTCGCTTGGCGACAAACGGGCGACAGCGGACAGGGGGCCATTCAGCGTTAGCGGGCGCTGGGTCTGGCGCTGGAAGGATAGGATCGATCGCGCATTCATGGCGCGCTTTGCGGATTTGCCCGCCCGCATGCCACCCATCGCCACAGATACACTGCCCCAAATCGACAGTGTTGCGCAGCAGGCAGTCTGCGGTGGTTGTGGCGCCAAGGTGGGGGCCGATGCCCTGACCGGGGCGTTGGCACAGTTAAACCTCGATTACCCGCAACACTGTTTGAGCGATGGCGATGACGCGGCAGCCATACCCGCGCCGGTCGGCGTCCCGGTGGTGCAGAGCCTTGATGTGTTGCGCCAGATGGTATCCGACCCGTGGCAGATGGGGCGCATCGCCGCCAATCATGCGCTCAGCGATCTCTACGCCTGCGGTGCCAGGCCGGTGTCGGCGCTGGCCGCCGTCACCCTGCCCTATGCCAGTAGCGCGCTGCTACAGCGCGAGTTGGAACAACTGCTGGCCGGTGCCCTGCACGAGTTCGCTGCGGTGGATTGTCAGTTGCGTGGTGGACACAGTATGCAGGGCCCGGAGCTGAATATGGGTTTTGTGGTGAACGGCGTAGCCATGGCCGGCGATGGAAAACGGTTGACCAAGACTGGAGCGATGCCGGGTGACCAGCTGGTGCTGACCAAGCCGCTGGGCACCGGCACTGTGTTTGCGGCCCATATGCAGCTGGCGATGGATGGCCGTGATGTCAGTGCCGCAATCTCGTCGATGCTGCAGGCCAATGGCGCAGCAGCGGAGTTGGCGCTCGCTCACCACGCGAGTGCCTGCACCGATATCACCGGCTTCGGCCTGCTCGGGCATTTGCTGGAAATGCTGGCGGGCGTACGCGATGCCCGTCTGGAGTTGGCTCAACTGCCGCTACTGGAGGGTGCTGTCGAGCAGATTCGCGCGGGTATTGTCAGCACCGGGCATGCCGCCAATGTGCGCAGCGCCGGGCGTTTTCTGCAGGCACTGCCCTCGGCTGACGAGGCGCGTGTGCAGATGCTGTTCGATCCGCAGACCAGTGGCGGATTGCTGATCGCGCTGCCTGCCGAGCGGGCACCGGGCCTGTGTGACGCATTGCATCAAGCGGGCTATGTCCAGGCGTGTGTCGTGGGCGAGGTTACGGCGTTGGCCGCTGCACGTACTGGCTCAGTGTCCGTTGCCTAGCGGGACGCCCTGCTCCGAAGCCTGCGATAACCCTCGTCTAACAGCAAAAGTGCCGCTGTGGCGAACAGCAGGTAAAGTCCGGCCTTGGCAATCGGCCGCTCGAGAGTCGCGATGGTCGATTCTGTGAAAAAACTTAGGATGAACAGTCCCGGCGCCAGCAGCAGTACAACACCTATCAAGCGCTGCGGGTAAGTCACCACCGCCGTGGGTGTCATAAAATACCCGGCGCTGACATTCGCGACACTGGCCAATAACAGATAGATGTGGGCGGAGCGGTACAGCATGCGCGCCGCATCCGGCAAATCTGCGACACCCAGGAATCGGGCCATGTATTGTCCCTGGAGCGCAAACAGCACCAGCCCCAGGCCCCCGACAAGTAAATGACAGCTTCTCCAGGACATACGCTCAGCCCTCATCCCAGTAACGGGTCATTTCAATATACAGGAAGGATGCGGTCCAGGTGATCAGCACAAACCCGGTCAGCGCTTCGAGCCCGACCAGAAACCGCAAGTCTCCCTGAGGCGCGATGTCGCCAGTACCCAGCGTGGCAAATGTGGTGAAGGAAAAATACGCGCAGTCCATCAGGGACCCATTGAAGTTACCTTCAAGGTGTCCCCAGCCCGGAGTGTGGTTCATAAAATAAAAGGCGAGCGCAAAAACCCAAACTTCGGCGGCATGGGCTATGAGGGCGACGCAGACGCCCAGCACGATGCGGAAGCGGTGGCGCATTTTCAGATTGGGCATCAGCAAGGTTATCCGATGCAAAAACTCGTAGTGCATCATCACCACCAGGCCGATGATGGACAAATTGACAGCGAAAACAGTAAGCACTTGTATCTGACTCCCGCCGAATGGTGGCGGGACCACTTTATCCCTTTTTGACGCTTGGGTAAAAAACCCAGAGATCTTCCGTCACTCTTCCACGAACAGCGAATCGAGCACACCAAAACCACTGTGTACGCCACCTGCGGTGACCTGCGGCGGCTTTGACCGCACTAGATGGCCGATATGGCCGGGGCGATGATCGTCCGTGGCCAGGGCGGCGCTGCCCAGGTGCGCGGTGAACAGACCGATCTCGCTGACCAGCCGTTGCACCGTCTGTGCGCGACCGTCTCGAACCAGCAAAGTGTCCTTGTCCCGGCCCTTTGGATACAGGCGCTGCATCAGCGTCCAGGCGCCGTAGTCCGACTCGCCCAGGGCATCCAGGCGGTGGAGAATGTTCTGGTCAAACAGGCAGTGCCCACCCCCTTCCCCCTGATTCTTCAACACCCACGCGGCGTGGTCGCCCTCATCGCGCAGGCGGGTCGCCGTATCGGCGTTGACGCTGCGCATGGGCGCAAGAACGGCCTGCAGTGCGGCGCTCTCCTCGCGGTCAAACCCCAGACGCTGCAACAGGTCACCGTCATCGCCCGCCAGCTGCAATTGCATGCGTTTGCTGGTGGCCAACTGCTGTGCAATTGTTGCGTTCACTGCCACCCGGTGGCGTTCAATGAACATGCGGCTGGCCAGCAGCGCATCGCAACAGCGCCGGGTATCCAGGTCCGTCGCGAGGTAATCCTGGAACTGATAACCGGCCCGCAGATAGACCACATGCAGTGTCCCGCAGCCTTCAAGTTGCAGACTTTGGTTGGGGCCGCTGGACAGTTGCTGGTGCAGCTGGCGAAAGGTACGACGGTGGGTTTGCAGGCCGAGGCTGCGCAGCTGGTTTTCCAACAGGCGCTGATCAAACACGTTGTCTTCGTTGTCCTGTATCACCATAAGAAAGTTGAGCGGCCCCGTGTCACCGAGCTCCCGGGCGATACTCGCGGCAGCATTGGCAATCCCGCGTGCCATGTTGGCAGTCGCCGGGTTGGGATGCAGTGCCCCGGGCGCGACACTGTGCAGGCGCGCGTACTCATAGGGCCAACGCTGCTGCAAATACTGATGCAAAGATCCCATGCGCTCACCGAAGGGCGCCATGCCAGCGGCGATGCTATTGCATTCAACCAGCTGCGGGCCGATGCGGGCGTCGACCATGAAGTCACTGCGCTGTAACAGCAGGGGCACGCGTAAAACCTCGCCGGGCTGGCGATGCAATGCGCGGTGCGTGGACAATATTTCCGCAAAAAACGGATCTCCGCAGGCCAGCGTCGCGTGCACGTCCTGTAGCAGCTGGCCATCCTCCGCCAGGGCCTGGGTGAGGCGGCCCAACAGCGGCGCGGTGCGCTCGAGTTGCGCCAGTACGGTAGTGGAGATCGGGCAGGGGGTAAAACTGAATGGTGCATGGCGGGTTTTGCCGGGGCCATCCAGAAAACACAGGCTCAACTGCAGGGCCGCAGCAACGGCATCATCGATAATGGCATTGCTGATAACGTTAGGCATTGGGTCTACGGCACTCTTGGTTGCACCTGCCACATCTGTGTCGCTCCCATCTGCACCGGTCGCAGACTAAAGTCGCTATGTGCGAATTCGCCATAGCGGTCAGCGAAATAGATCGGGCGTCGCGTGATGTTCTGACGCACGAAATCGACCATAGACAAGGCAATACCGAGCTGATCGGAATACGGATAGATATTAACAAACCGGATACCCGTTCTGCCCTGCTCGATGTGTGCAGCATAGCAGTATGGCCAGATCCGGTACCAATCTGCAAACACAATGGCGTTGTCAGGCAATGCCGCAGTGGCCAAGTATGCCGCTTTGCCAAGGTCCGCGGTAGTGCTGTGCACGAGGGAGTCTTCCACCCGCATGAAGGCGACCTGGCCCTCGAGGATGGCATCGCGCTGCGGCCACACTAGGGGCGCCAGACAGACTGCCGAAATAACAACAACGGCCATGACTCTTACTGACCTACCGCCCCATGGCTGGCTGGCGATGATACTGACCAGATCGGCGAACCCTATCGTCGCCAATAGTACCCACAGCAGATAGGATGGAATATAAAACACAAAGCGAGCTCGCCCCACGTCGTAATTGAGATAAAACATCAACTGCAAACATAAGGCGACGAACAACAGTGCGGCCAACCGCTGATCCCGGCGGATCAAGCGTACGAGGCCAAAGATCGCCAAGGCAAGAGTCGGGAAAAAAATGTCCCTCGGAAGATTCCGTAGATACTCCAGCAGCCATCGAGGGGTGTCATGCAAGGGATTGGCAAACATTGCAGCGCGCCAATTGCCAGCGCTGATCACAAACCAGACGCGGCTAAAGGGGTTGGTCACATCCGCCTGTGTCAGTCCAAGGTGTGATCGGTTGGGCGCATGGGACACACGAAAAATATTGGCGGGTGCGTTATTGGCATCGATCAGGAATGTGCCCCCGACGTACAGCGCCAAGCCAAGCGCGGTGCCGATAATGCTCGGCGCGAGCCACTCACGCCACCGCCGCCAGTTAAGCAGCAAAAAAATCCCCACAGCGATACCAAAAATTGCCAGGCTGCCATGTGCCCCCAGGCCTACGCCACCCAGCAATGCTGCGGTAAAAATTGGCCAGCGTCGGCCACTCACATACCAGACAATTGTCAGCACCAGAACGACAGCGAGAAAGGCCGCGCCGGTCGTGTAGACCTCGGCAATGATCGCCTGCGACCAAAAGGTATAGCCGATGCCCAGCGCCAATGCTGCAAATACGCCAGCACTGCGACTGCCCGACACCTGTCGCCCGGCGAGGTAGACCAGGGCTAGTGTAAGGGCGCCCATCACCGCAGAAAACAGATTGACCCGATACGCCATTTCTCCAATCGGCACGAGGCGCGTGAAGATGTTGCCGAGGATCAGGTAAGTGGAATAGCCCGTGGTGTGTGTGGTGCCCAGTTGGTGGACGAGTACCTGAAGCTCACCACTGTCGTGGGGTAGCACGAAGGTTGCCAAAGTTCGAGCGTACAGGGCCAGACCTGCCAGGCCAACCAAAACGGCCAACACGCCGTCTGATCTGGTCAGTGGGCTGAGCATGTCGGCGGGTTTCACTGCAGCGGTCATAGTCTTTTGGCATCCTAGCCATGGCTATCGGCATTGTGCACTAGCGATGCGGCCAAACCATACTAAACCAAAGGACTAGCTTGACTGGAATTCGGTCAAGCAGCTATCCATTGGATACGGTAGACTTTTGTCGGGTGACTTTATGTTTTTATCGGAGTAATGAATGCGACGCATCCGCGGTTTTATTGATCTGGTGTTTGACGTGGTTGATGAGACCAATAACCTCGTGGAGCTGACACACGATGAAGTGGTAGCGCGCTCGGTGCGCCGTTTTGCACCTGTAGAGCCAGTGCAAACAGTGGCAAGAGTGGTCACCGGTATCCAGGGCGCGATCGCGGGGACGGTGTTCAAGTCCATTCGAGGGATCAATGGCGCGGCACGCAAATCCGTCACTGCTCTGGCGGATGTGGTGGAGACGGGGCTGGGGCCGTCGCTCGAATCAGACAAATTTGAGCTCGTCACACCTATGCAATCTTCCGCAGCGGGAAATCTCAATTGGTGTATCGATTATCTGCAGTCGTCATTGAATGGATTTTGGGGTGATTACCTGAGCCAGCGCAACAATGCCCTGGCCGAGCCAATGACGCTGCGTTCCAACGGACGTGCGCTGCCGGTTAGCGCAGCAACCGTCGCTGCGGCGTTTCCTAATGCAACCAATAAGATTTGTGTGTTTGTCCACAGCCTGGCGGCTACAGAATGGCTGTGGACCTTTGCCTCGGCTGCTCACTATAACGGCGATACGACCACAAGCTTTGGCTCGCGGCTGCACGACGACCTGGGTTTTACACCGGTCTATATACGCTACAACACAGGCCTGCACATCTCAGACAACGGCCGGCAGTTGGCAGAGCTGATTAGTGAGCTGCTGGAGGCCTATCCGGTACCCATAGAAGAGATTGCATTGATTGGCCACAGCATGGGTGGACTGGTGGCGCGCAGCGCTGCCAGCTATGCCTCAGAACATAAGCTCCCCTGGGTTGCGTATCTTCGTCATGTGGCCTGTGTGGGCGCGCCCAACCTCGGCGCGCCACTGGAAAAAGTGGTGAATCTGCTCACTAGCGTTTTGCGCAATGTCGACGCCGCCGGAGCACAGGTACCGGCTCGAATTCTCAACAGTCGCAGCGCTGGCGTAAAAGACTTGCGCTACGGTTATACGATGGACGAGGAATGGCTGGGCAAGGACCCTGACGCAGTATTTGCCAACGCCAGACTCGATATCCCGTTGCTCGACGGGGTGGGCTATTATTTTTTCGCCGCCACCATTTCAAACGATACCAAACACCCGGTTGGCAGATTGTTGGGAGACCTGTTGGTGCGCCTGCCCAGTGCGGCGGGAAAGACGAAAAATAAAGCCCGGCGGATCCCCTTTTCCAGTGGCCGCGTATTTCTGGGCATGAGCCATATTCATATCGTTAACCATCCTGATGTGTATGTCGCCCTGAGGGATTTTTTCGATACTCAAAAATGAGCTTTTTACGGGCGAACATATGCGTGGCTAGAAAGAAGTACGCAGTTCAAACCCCAACAGGCCATCACCCTGCAAACACATCAGGCTTACACCGGCTCGCCGGAATTTTGCCGATTGCGTTACTGGCAATGGCAATAGTGTCGTGTAGCGTGCTTGAGCCGGACAGTGCAATGGCACCGCTTTCTGTCACGGTTCGTGAAGATGCCGGTTTCAACGAATTTTTCAATCGCTGTGGCCCAGGCTGGACCGGTGGTGACTCGACCTATTCCACACCGCTATCTGATACCCGGGTGCTGTGGCTATTTTCCGATACCTTTGTTGGCCGCGTTACACCCGATGGCAAACGCAATCTGGCTACCGAACTGTTTGTGCAGGGCAATACCCTGGTACTGCAGGATAAAACCAGCGGCGCACTGACTACCTATTTGCGTAAAACCGCGGGCAGCGGGGAGGAGACTCAAAGCCTGCCTACGTTCGCCGAGTCGCCCTATGATGCCAGCCACTTCCCGGGCGACAACTTTGTTCAAACACACGATGCACGGGCTATGTTCCGGCCACCGCAATGCCCGTCCGCCAATCATTGCTACTATTGGGGTGGTGCGATGGTGGTCGACGAACAGCAGCTGATTACCTTCCTGCAGTTGATAGAGGAAAAAGGTTCTGGTGTCTTTGATTTCGCCTGGCACAACAGCGCCATTGCCACGTTGCCGGTGGATCAAATAGGCAGCGCCGAACCGGCCTACATCAATGTGCCCAATAATGGCGTGAGCTATGGCGGGGCTGTTATCACTGATGTTGACCAGTACACCTACGTTTACGGTATGCGCGAAGAATCTGCCAGCAACACCATTTGCGTCGGCCATTGCGTACATATTGCCCGTGTGCCCAACGATAAACTGGCGACGCCCGATGAGTGGCAGTACTGGGGAGCAACACGCGGCGATCCGGCGCACTATGGCTGGACAGATAAGGCGGAGGACTCCGCGCCAATGGCCGGCGACACAGGCCAGACAGCAGCACCCAAAACACAGGACCAGCTGGGCGCAACCCGAGTCGCCCCGTGCGGCGCGCTGCCTGCATGTTATGTGATGATCGCGCACCAGTTCACCGGCGGCGCATCCGAAGACATCGTCGCCTGGTATGCCGCGCAACCGCAAGGCCCATGGGCGGGCCCTGTGTTTGTGTACAAAACACCTGAGTACAGGCAGCCGGGGCAGTTGTTCACCTACAACGCGAAGATACACCCGTCATTTACTAACGCAGACGGCCTACTGGTATCCTATGATGTGAACAGCCTGGCGCCCGTGAGTGATCCATTAAGCCCGTTGGTAACGGCGGACAGCTATCGGCCGAGGTTCATACGGGTGATGTTGCATTGGGGCGCAATCGAAGCGCCATGATGACGGGGTCATCACGCAGATAGTTCAGTCGAAGCTGTTGGCCTGGATTGCACCGTCCCAATGGGTTCGCGCAAGTTGGAGACTTGCGGATACAGCGTTTCCAGAACGTCCCACGTCATCTCGGTCAGCAACGGTAGCAATTTCTCCCGGATGCGCCGTTCAGTGTCCGGCTCCAGCGGGCCGGTCCCGCGCATGCCCCAGATCTCAAGTAACGCATGACGGCGCGCCTCCACGGCGTGTGGCACCGCCTCCTGCCAGCGTGGGTGCTCTCGTTTGAGCACGGTTTTTCCGCGACCTCGTCCGGCGTGCGCGATGATCAGGTAGCACATCACGATGCGCACCACCAGCGCATACAGCGCGTCAGCATCCCACTCAACCCAGGAATTTGCTGTGCCGACCACGCGGTTGTATCCCAGGGCCGCCGCTTTTCCGCTAAAAGCGCCAGCGATACCACCGAGGATCATACCGCCGCCAAGACTCAGTCCGCCTGTGGCGATGTCAGCCGCCAGGCCACTTAACATGCCGGTCAAGACTGCGCTCAGCAAGCTGATTCTGGTTTCTGAGACGCCTTTCCTGGGGTGATAGAACTGGCCCAGATTCGCCGCGATGTCATTTTCAACGGTGGCATCCAAATGATACAGCTTGGCCACCGCGGCAAGGGCTTGCTCGGTATCCTGTATCATTTGCGCACTCAGCGCCCCTTGTGCTTCTTTCCTGTGCCTGGGCCCAATTCTTTTCTGGCGCAGACCGCCAGTGGCTACCTGCAAGCCAGCAGCATCAGCGACCGGTTGGCGGGCCACCGCGCAGCGCGCGACACAAGTCGCGAGCACCTGCATGGATTGCTCAAACACCTGCAGCCCGTCAGTCTTCCACGCGTCGATCAGGCGCTCCATGAGCGCGCGGCTATCGTGATCCTGCAGCGCCGCGTGGATCGTTTCCAGCAGCACGAATTCCTGTACCCAGCAGCGCGCGAACGCATCCAGTGGCAGCACGCCGACAATATGCGGGTAGCGTGTGCAGTAATCCTGCCATTGCCGCACATCCGCCGCTTCCTGCTCCACATTCTGGTCACTCGCCAGCTGGTTGATGAGCACAATGACCGGCTTCTGGATGTGCTCGAGCAGTTGCATTTCGCTATTGAGATAACCTGCGGCCTCGGGCGGTTCCGCTGCGCTCACCAGATAGAGCACAACGTCAGCTTCATCCTGCACCGTGCGCAGCACTTTTTGGCTGAAGTGGAAGCCGGGGTACACCCAGCGGTCCCACACCTCGGTCAGTAACCAACCGCGCAGCGTGCCCGACTTCTGCAGCCGCTTGAGCAAGCGCTGGCTGTCACCGAAGCCGGGCGTGTCCCACAATTTCAGCGACTCACCCTGCGCCGCCTCCTGCCAGGTATAACGGTCAGAAAACTGCGTGACATGCGCCTCGTCGCGCACCTCGCCTACGTCGCGACCCAGCAGTGTGCGGGCCAGGGACGTCTTGCCGATATTGGTGTGGGAGGCAAGGACCAGTTCAATACTTCGCTTTGGTAGAGGTTGGTCCATGTTACGGCGCCGTCAATGTATCTATCGAAGACTTGAGTTCGCGAATGCAGTCGGCCAGCTGCGGCGTCGCCAGATCAAAAAAGAGCACGCTTTTATGCATCGAGCGGGTAAACACGGTCCACGTCTCACGCCTCTCGGCCAGGCGCTGTGGATATGCCTTGAACCGGCTGGCAAAGCCGCTTTCATTCACCACAATAAGCACAGGTACTTGCGCTGCTGCTGTCAGAGCCCTCAGGAATGCCCCGTGGTACTCGGCTTCAGGTGTGGCTGTCATATCAAACACGGCCACAATATGTGTTGCGTGTGCCAGGCTCTCTAACACATCAGTCAAGTCGTCTTCGCCACCCAGTGGCGTTGTCTGTGAAAACGCGATCTGCGGCGCGTTATCGAACGCCAGCTCAAGAATTTTGGCCAGGTTCTGCTGCGTGTCAGTGGCGAGGGCCAGCGCATAGGGCAACACCTGCAGTTGCGTCGAGTCACCGCGCTGGGCGCGCAGGAGACTGCGGTAGTATTGTTCATCAAGAGACAGCGGAAAATGGGCACTCAAACGGCGTACCTGCCACGCGCTGCAGCATGCCAACAGCATGCGCGGCAACACCACCGTGATGGCGAGCATTATCGCGTAGAGATGAATCCACGGCGCAGCGGTTGCCTGTGCGCGGTCCAGACCTGCAGCGTTTCGTAGCGCTTCCATCTGGGCCACATCTGGCAGCTGGATACCGGACAGCCACAGTGCAGGGGCAAGTAAAAAAGACAGTAGAGCGTGCACACTCTGTGTAGTGAGAAAGGTGCTGCCCCACTCCACGCGATATTCGAATACCAACCCGCGCAGGTACATGCCGCCAATCAACGCGATAGCCACTGCGGCGCTGGCGGTATGTAATAGCGTCACCAGGCGGGCTGTCGCCAATGGCAGGCTGGCGCGGGTCCATGCCGTACCAAAATCTGCGAGCGCGCGGGAGTGGGGTGGTGAAGAAGCGGTGAGTTTTTGCCAACGCCTGAAGCGAAAGTCACTGAGTATGCTGGCCGCACTTTGGCGCCATCCGGCTCGCGGCGACGTCTTGCGTGACCCACCCCCGAAAAGTCTGGTACACAAGACAGTGTAGACGCCAAGATTCCACAGGATAACCAGCCAGGCCGGTGGTGCCAGCAGGTTGAGTTGCCTGCCGCCACCGAATAGGTCCGCGGTGATGCCAACCAACAGGCCAATCCCGATAGCCAGCGCCAGCCATGAGGTGTGCCACCCTTGCCGCTCAAGCATCCGCTGTACCACAGGCAGCAGCTGCGCCAAACCACGACTCGCGGCACTCGCGCGCGCAGCGATGAAGGCATCGGGAGCGCCCCGGGGACCAACGGTCTCGAGGGCCGAGCGAGTGGCCTCATGCCGTTCGGCGTCTGCTAGCAGCGCGTCGTCAGCCGCCCCGGTCTCGAAGGATTTCACCAGCATCACTTGCAGAGCATCGTGCTCGTTCACGTTGTTTCCTGGCGGTGCGCGAAAACGGGTTGCTAATCAGCCCATTGAAACACATGCGCCATGCTTCGAACCATACGTACACAGTTGCGTGTCCCGTGTGGCGGCAGCCTTTGCTGAGGTGTTGCTGCGTGAGCTAGTACTCAGCTCGCTGTTACACCGGACGACTACCTAGCGTGTTGTTGAGCAATACGAGCAGGCGGCTCCAGGCGCGCTCGGCCTGCGGCTCGTTGTAGAACGCCGAGTCCGGCGGGCACCAGCCGTGGGCTGCACCTGCGTAGACTTCGATCTCGGCCGGCAAGCCAGCTGTTTGATAAGCCTCGCGGAGCACGTTCTTGGCTTCGGGCTCGCGCTGGTCGTCATTTTCAGCGATCGCGAATAGGAAGTTGGCCTTCATCTGTGGCACCAGCAGATGTGGGCTGTCCGCGTCGGTGGTGACGAGTCCGCCGCCGTGGAATGAGGCGCCCGCGCCAACGCGCTCGGGAACTGCGGCTGCGGTGCGCATCACGATCGGGCCGCCCATGCAGTAGCCGGTGGTGCCGATCTTGCGGTTCTTGTCTACCTGCGGCTGGCTGTCGAGCCACGCGATGAACGCGCGCGCGTCAGTGACGTGCGTCGTCGCATCCAATGCTTGCATGAGCGGCAGTACGGTATTGCGTGTCGCCTCGTCAGCGAAGACTGCGCCATTGGGAACTACCGGCGAGCGCCGTTGGCGATAATACGGATTCACGACGAGCACCGCATAACCCGACTCGGCCAGACGCTTGGCCATTTGGCGAAACGCCGGGCGCAGCCCGAGGATATCCGGCCACACCAGCACAGCTGCGTGCGCACCCGTCGAGGGATAAACGAAATAAGCGTCCGCGGTTCCGTCCGGCGTTGCGATCTCGACGTCGCTTTCCCCTACGTCCAGCGCGTCGGCGGCCCGTGGTAGCATCATCATGAGGCCTACGCCAGCTGTGAGCATGCCTAACTGGCGACGGGTTACCACGCCGCGGTGCAAATACGTTTGCAGGTCATCTTGAATCGTTTCTTGATCGCACATTGGTTTGTTCTCCCCTGCCGAACGACTGTACACCAACCCCTGAAAGCGTGATGACACCGCCCATCGTGACTGTCATGGACCCTATCCAGGCGGTCGACGAACTCTTTTGCGGCGTCCAAAAGCGCTGCTAGTGATTAGTCATCGCTAGTTTAAAATCTCGAAAATCCAACACATATTCCCTGAGAACTGTTGGACTAAGCACAAAACTGTGACTAAGATCACAGTATTCAGGCCTCCCAGCGGTAACGAGGAGGTCGGCGAGCCTTGCAGGCTCAGGTCGTTACTGAACGGGCCACATTGTAGGCCTCCTGCACGGTTTTTCGCCACAAACCATTCTGACACCCCGGTCGAGCGCTGTGCATAGCAGCGGCTCGACCTTTGATCACCCGACTCGCGGGGATCGAACGACCAAGGAGGTGAACGGAATGTTTGAAGACGAAAGTTATAGCGCGCGCAGTCGCTCCAGTAAGGAGTCATTGCTGCTCCTTTTCAGCGGCATCCTGGCTGTTGCCGTTATCCCCCTGGCCTATTTTCGACTGCGTGAAGAGCACTCGACGCTAGCATCCGTTGGCTCGGGTATGGTCTGTGTCATGCTGCTGTTGTTTGTATTTGTTTACGTGAGCCGCAGAACCCGGACGGTTGGCATACTGATGGCACTCGGCTTTATCTGCACCGCATTAATGCCCACCTTACTGTTGGGTAGCGGCGAGGTATATTGGGCCTTTCCTGCCCTGATGGTGGCATATTTCATGCTCGATACCCGGCAGGCGACAATACTCGCGGGAGGATTTGTCGGTTGCTTCCTGGCAATAGTGTGGGATGAGTTGCCTGCCATTAGTCTCGCCAAGATCTGTCTGACTCTGGTCGTTACCGTGTTGCTTGCCAATGCATTTTCCCTGACGAATCGACGTCAGATGGAAAGCCTGCGCCGTATTGCGAACGTCGATCCACTGACCGGTGCCGGGAATCGGCGCGCTCAAAATCTGAAACTTGACACAGTCAATGCGATTTTTCGTCGCAGCAATAGCCCCGCTTGCGTACTGATCCTCGACATCGATCATTTCAAAAAAATCAACGATACCCACGGCCACATCGCGGGTGATCAGGTATTGGTGGACCTGTGCGAATTGGTGCGCCGTTCCACGCGCGCCACGGAGAGCCTCTACCGCTACGGTGGCGAGGAGTTTTTATTGGTCGCCGAACAGACCCCGCTGGACACCGCGGTTAACCTGGCGGAAAAGTTGCGCAGTCAGATTGCAAAGGAACGTTTTAGCACCGGTATTCAACTGACGGTATCCATTGGCGTTGCCGAACTTCAGCGCGGAGAGGACAGAGAAGGGTGGCTGGTCCGAGCCGATGCCGCGCTATATCGGGCCAAAGGGCGGGGCCGCAACCAGGTTATTGTTGCAGAGCCCCTGGGGCAGAAAACATTGTCGCTCGTGCCCGCAATGGAGCGTAGCGGTGAGGCAGGAACAGCGCGGACGGCTTTGTCTCGTTCGATGTAATAGTGACCAGAGACGGACGAACGGGGCCAGGCAGGGCGCCTGGAATTTCGCTCCTCAATGCAACAGGGCGAAAATCATCGAGCAAGCAACGTCCGCATGCACCTCTCTTCGGCAGTAGCCAGCCACAGTATTGCCACCACCGCTAAACTTACGTTTATTTCTCAATTCCGAATACTCAACTATTCTCCGAGCGAATATCTAAAAAAAAGTGCAGGGCAGCAAAGCATGGAAACCCTGAAAATTCTATCGATCAGGGTCGCCTTGCCATTTTTTGGCGCAAGTATTGCGCTCGAATTGACGGTTAAGGGCGGCGCATAAAGCCACCACTACTTGGCGTACTGACACCATTTCAAGCAGAGGAAAAGGATAATGAAAAAAGTTTGCTTGTTAATCTTATTTTTCATTACCAGCCAAGCGAATGCTGGTTTGATTTTTGTTGGGCAATGGGAAGTAGATGATGGACCTTCCTGGAGTAGCAATCCGCTAGCTAATACTGGTCAGGAGGCCGCCGCGTTACTCTTCGGCGGCATGGCGTCGGACTACTCGATATCCACTCTCGGGATGGATGCGCTGGCTATTGATAACATGTCTTGGTACAGCGTGCTCGGTTTGGTTGGTGGCCACAAGTTTGCAGAGCACTATGTTGCTTCAGGATCAAATCAGGCCCCCAGCTATTACTACTCGGGTGGCAACTTTAATTCGGGTGAGTTCAGCGAGGCCGCGTCGGCTTACGTTGACGACAATGCAATTGGATCGCAGTACACCAACTATGCATTTATCTCGGAGGTCCCCGCACCCGCCACCCTCGTACTGTCCGGCATTGGACTGGCTGGCCTTGGATGGTCAAGGCTCAAACGGTCTTAACCGAACTTTGCATTCAAGCCCGCCATATGTGGACTTTATTTTGTCTTAAGATACGCGGAGCCGGACATCTATAAGTGTGGAGTAAATTTAATGGGGTTTTGTACACAACAACCCGATGAAAGAATGGTGCCCAGAGACGGAATCGAACCGCCGACACGGGGATTTTCAATCCCCTGCTCTACCGACTGAGCTATCTGGGCAAGCTTGCGGAACCGCAAGTGGCGCGTATTAAACCCGTATGGGCTGCGTG
>JANNXP010000179.1:0-7189 GCA_031409615.1 Haliea sp.
ATGCGCCTAAATCGCCAAGCCGCTGCATTTTAATTTGGCGCGACGAACAAATCCATTTTGCAGCGGAATGCAGGCTTTTTTGTCAGTTCACAGTAAGTCGATCGAGCAGGGGAGGGGGCATAACCAAGTGTTGCATAAACATAGCTGTTATACAACAACGTCAGCCGAGCTACAATTATCCTAGTAACACTAATAGAGCATTATTAATATTAGGAGGTTGCAGACCCGCCAAATTTGCGCCAAACAGTGGTCGTGACCAACGTCCGCGCACTTATAGAAACACCGCACGATGCCGGGCGCGACAAGCACGGCTCGTCGACGTTACCCCGCGCTGCTCCTCAAAGGGCCTCGGCCGAAAAGGCGCTCTACCAGATCCTGCGCTTCGTCCAGTTGGTAGGGCGCGAAGGCGTTGCTGTCGCATTGACGCGCGACGAACTTGCCCGCGCACTTGCCGCCCGCGCTGATGCGACGCTGGCCGCGCTGACGAGCGACCTGAGCTGCTTTGCCAGCTATTGTCTGCTCAACAAGTTGGTTGGGCTGCCCGCCGCGCATGAAAGCGTCGCGCGCTATGTAGAGCAACTCTGGCAGGTCGGGCCCACTGTGTCTGTAAATCGACTGGACGAGCGGGCACGCGTATCCAAACCAGTCAAGCCTGCGTCAATCGCGCGGCGGCTCGCCTCGATCGGGATGCTGCACAATTTGCTTGCCCTCGAAAACCCGTGCCGGACCGCCAACGTCCGTAATTCCATGATCGTTGCGCGGCGCAACTGCGGAACCCGCCAGCGTCAGGCCGTGCCGATCCGGCTCGAAGCCGCACGCGGACAGGGCAGGGGGCTTGGCACCGACGCAGGTGAGGCACCCTGCTTCACGCTCGAAGTCCTGCTCGAGGGTTGTGACACCAGCCTTAGCGGACTGCGCGATGCAGCCTTGCTCTCAGCCGCCTATGACGGCGGCTTTCGCGCGTCTGAACTGACCAACCTCCTGGTCGGTGACATAAGACCACTCGCGTCAGCGAGCGGCGGGGCAGGGGGCCAGGTGTTTCTGAGCCACTCAAAGACTGATCAGGCGCGTGAGGGCGTCTGGGTCCCGCTATCGGCTGCAACAATGCGGCGGCTGAGCGCTTGGATTGATCAGGCGGGGCTTGGAGACCAATCTGATCAACCACTGTTTCGTCGGATCCAGGCGATTGTGCGCAAGGGTTCCAAAGGTCGGCGTGCTATCGGCTATTTTGAGCTCGCCCCCAATGCCGGCTATTCGGCGCAGCGGCTGAGAGCGATTCCACCGCGCGCCACACAGGTGTGGCATCAAGTAGGGCAGGGGGCGCTCTCGGTCGGCGGGATCAATTTGATCCTGCGGCGTGCGGCGCTGCGCGCCGCTGACCTCGGCTTGATCGACTTGGTCGGCGACGCGCTTGATGCGGCAGTCAAATCACTATCGTCGCATTCGCTGCGCGTTGGTCTGACACAGGATCTGGTCAGCAACGGCGCTGATACGCTCGGCACCACGATTGCGCTACGCTGGCGCGATCCCAAGACCGCACTACGCTATGCGCGCAATCTGCCCGGGCATGAGAATGCAGCCGCTGAGCTGTTGGCGCGGGTGCGGCAGTGACCAGTGTTGATTTCAGTTACAGGGAGGCTCTATGGTATCGCCTATGGCGACGCGATTGCCAGATTGCTACTTGAGTGCTATCTAACAACATCAACATCTGATGTTTAAAGGTGACTTATGGCAACAGCATTTCGTAACCCGGTCATTGATGCGCTTGGCAGTACACAAAGCGCTGGTCTCGACCCCAGGCGACTTGCCGATATGCTACAAATGACATTGGGAGAAGTCGCCGAGCTTTCGGGTGTGCACCGAACGACACTGTCGCGCAATCCTGAGTCGCCCGAAGTGCAGTCGCGTCTTGGACCAATAGCAACAATCCTCTCACGCGCCAGTGACATGAGCGGCGGGCTTGCGCGTGGTATTCTGTGGTTCCGGCATCAACCCGTTGCCGCATTCGGACAAAAGCGGCCTGTTGACCTTGTGCAGAGCGGCGAGGCGAGAGTCGTTCTGGCTTGGCTTGATGCGCTCGAAGACGGTGCGTACGCCTGACTGTGCCGATAACCGCGGCCTACTCAGCACGCACGTTCAGAGTCGTGCCGCCAAAATGGGCGCACGATCCACTTTCGGGCGAAGGCGCGCGTGTTCATGGCGGTCGTTACAACCCTCCCGGCGTCGCTGCATTCTACAGCGCACTTGATCCCCACACGGCGTACGCAGAATATACCCAAAGCCTGTTCGACCGGCCAGGGCTGCTCTGCGCCTTTGACGTGAGCAGCGCGCGCGTCATTGACATCTCCACCAACGATGGGCTGGAGGCTGCAGAACTTCGGCCTAACGATTTGGTGGCACGCTGGGCTGGACGAAGTGACGCACCGACCCAATTGGCGGCGAAACGACTAATCGAAAGTGGGGTCGACGGATTCGTTTACCGATCGCTTCAACACCAATCTGGGTTCAATCTTGTGCTCTGGCTATGGACAAAACCGTCCCCGGCACGCGTTCGTTTGGTTGACCGTTTAGGCGAAGCGGTTACCCGGCCACTAAGTTGACCTACGCATTATTCAGGGAATGTCATTGGTTAAGGGCAGAGCGTGGAAAGTACCCTAAACGACGACAGGTGAGAATAATATCCGAACGTGTCAACCAAGTGAATGCTTATCAAACGGCTGGGATGTTGGGGAGTCCCGACAGTCTCCTATTAGGCGGCAAAGGCCATCAGCTGCCATTCGTTCATCAACCCGGGTGACGACACCAAATAAGACCTTTTTGCAGTTCCCTTTTGACAGCTTCGATGCGGACATGCACGAACATAGAGTAATCGCGGGAGCACCGGCTACGGAGGTCGGTTTGTCTATCGAGATTGCTTTCAGGTTGGTTGCCCCCCGATATGATGAAGAACGGGCTCACGGAATGGACCGGGCCCAGGCATCTGATGGAGGACAACCATGGAACAGTATATCGGTCTTGATGTTTCGTTGAAAGACACTTCGATTTCGGTTCGTCAGAACGGCAAGCGAATTTGGCGCGGGAAGTGCCCTTCTGACCCAAAGCTTTTGGCAGAAGTGATCTGCAAACGTGCGCCGCATGCAAAGCGGGTTGTGTTCGAGACCGGTCCGCTGTCGGTTTGGTTTTACCATGCTCTGATCGAGGAGGGACTGCCCGCGATCTGCATTGATGCGCGCCATGCCAAGGCCCATCTCGACATGGCGCCTAACAAGACAGACGCGAACGATGCCGACGGCCTCGCCCATCTGGCAGAAGTCGGATTTTACCGCGAGGTACGTGTCAAGGGTTTCGACAGCATGTTGACCAGGACACTCATCACGGGTCGCAGGCTGTTGCTGAAAATGCAGATCCAGATGTCCAATCAGATCCGTGGCTTGCTCAAGACTTTCGGCCTGATCGCACCCAAGGGAGTCGGCGGTGTGTTTGAGCGCAACGTTCGGGCTTTGCTTGAAGGCGATGCCGCCTTGTCGCGGATCATCCTGCCCTTGTTGCAGGCCTGGAGTGATATGCGGCGGCAGGTAGCGGAGTTGAACAGGCAGATGGTCGCCATGGGACGCGAGAGCCAGCATTGCCGCCTGCTCATGTCGATTCCGGGTGTCGGGATCGTGACCGCGACGGCTTTCACGGCGGCCATTGAAGATCCAGCCAATTTCCGAAATTCGCGGTCCGTGGGCGCATGGGTTGGCTTGACCACCAAACGGTACCAGTCCGGCGAGGTTGATTTTGACGGCCACATATCCCGTCGTGGAGACAGCCATCTGCGCACCCTGCTTTACGAGGCAGCGGCGGTTATCCTAACGCGGTCCATCGCAGATAGCGCTCTGCGCCGATGGGGTCTCCAGTTGCGGGAGCGCCTTGGCTTCAAGCGCGCAGCGGTTGCCCTGGCTCGCAAGCTCGCGGTCATCATGCACACGATGATGAAAACAGGGGAGCTGTTTGATCGCAGGCTAAGCGAGGCAGCAGCATAAATCATACCGGGTATTGCAGCGAACACTGAGAGGAAGAAATACAAGTTTGCATCCAACTGGATGCTCCGGTCCGTCCCTGCTGGGACGAGGATGAGATCATTCCGGGTAGCGGGAAGCAACGCCTTTGTTGGCGAATTGCGGCACGAACATAGGAAGTTCTCACCCACGAATTTCTATCCTGCGGCGATCAGCCAGTATCGACCGCGTAGACGACCATGTTCCCAGCATACGAGCCTTCTTCCAACACAGAAAAAGCTATTGACGGGCAAGCGATTAGACGACCCGCTTCGCGGGAGGGTCGCGTGTTGTGATGTCTGGCGGTAGATTTGAACTTTGGGCGGTGCTGAGTCGCCGTCCGATTGTGGAGTTCCTTCAACCAAGAGGAACTTGCCATGGTATAAACAGCGGAGTAAAAGTGTACCAGTTGGGCGTTGGTTTTGGGGCCGGAAGTGCGGCCTAAAAGTGTACCAGTCCTGATAGGTTGCCTTTCGTTTGCGGAAGGTGACCGGAAGGATGTTTTCAGTGGAAGTCTATGCAAAGATCCGCCGGGCAGTTCTGGTTGATGGGATGACGCGTCGCGCGGCGTCTCGTCTGTTTGGTGTTCACCGCAACACGATCGCGAAGATGCTGGCGTATCCGGTGCCGCCTGGATATCGGCGCAAGACGCCACGGGTGTCGGTTAAGCTTGAGGGGTTTACAGAGCATATTGACGCGATGCTCGAGAGTGATCGCTCGATGATTGGCAAGCAGCGCCATACGTGCAAGCGGGTCTTTGATCGGCTGCGCGAAGAGCATCACTATACGGGCGGCCTTACCATCGTGCACGAGTATGTGCGCAGCAAGCGGCGGCGGATGCAGGAGGTGTTTGTGCCGCTGAGCCATCGTCCCGGCCATGCGCAGGCTGATTTTGGCGAGGCTGATGCCTTGCTTGGCGGCAAGCGTGTGCGGGTTTATTATCTGTGCATCGACATTCCGCATTCCGATGCGTGCTTTGTGAAGGCGTATCTTGGTGAAGTGGCGGAGGCGTGGTGTGATGGTCATGTCGATGCATTTACGTTCTTTGGCGGTGTGCCGCTGAGCATCTTGTATGACAACAGCAAGCGGCTTGTGGCGCAGATCTTGGGTGATGGCCGACGTGTGCGGGCGACGCTGTTTTCCGAGCTACAAAGCCACTATTTGTTTAAGGATAAATTTGGACGTCCCGCCAAAGGGAACGACAAGGGCAAGGTGGAAGGGCTGGTGGGCTTTGCGCGCCGCAACTTCATGGTACCGATGCCGGTGGCGGATGATATTGATGCTCTCAATGCGAAGCTTATGGATAAATGCACCAAGCGCCAGCAGGCGGTGCTGCGCGGCCAGACTCTGAGCATCGGTGAGCGGCTCAAGGCTGATCAGGCGGTGTTTATGCCTTTGCCTGCCGTGCCCTATGACCCCTGCCACAAGGTGCCGGGGCGGGTGTCGTCGATGTCATTGGTGCGCTACCGCACCAATGATTACTCGGTGCCGACGGTGCACGCCTATCAGGATGTCCTGATCAAAGGCTATGTCGACCGGGTCGAGATCATCTGTGGCGGCGCGCGGGTTGCCGTGCATGCGCGCAGTTACGAACGCGAAGACTTCATCGCTGATCCTTTGCATTATCTGGCGCTGATCGAACGCAAGCCGCGCGCGCTCGATCAGGCGGCTCCCCTCGATAAATGGCTGCTGAGTGAAGATGTCCACCGGATGCGGCGGTTGATGGAGACGCGACAGACGAAGGAAGGGCGGCGCGAGTTCATCCAGGTGCTGCGGCTGTGCGAGCATTTTGAGCAGCATATGGTCGAAGCGGCAGTCAGCGATGCGCTCAAGTTGCGCGTGATCAGCTTTGACGCGATCAAGCTGTTGCTGCTGGCGCGGCTGGAACGCAAACCAGCGCGGCTTGATCTGACGCTCTACCCCTATCTGCCGCGTGCGACGGTGGCGACAACCGACAGCAGGGATTATATGCAACTCCTGGGGGTTCCACCCGCCCCAGCGGCAATGCAGATCGGAGCGGGGGCATGAGCGAGATAACACAGGTGCCCACCAGCGTCACGCCTGCTGTATTGCTCAGTGACCATCTCAAAGCGCTCAAGCTGCCAACGTTCATGCGCGAGTATGATAAGGTGGCGATGGAGTCCGCACAGGATAGGGCGGATTACCCGCGTTACCTGCTCCGCCTGTGCGAGCTGGAGCGCATCGACCGTGAACGGCGCATGGTCGAGCGCCGCATCCGTATGGCACGGTTCCCGCAGACCAAGAGCTTCGACACCTTCGACTTCGCCGCTCAGCCATCGCTGAACAAGGCGCTGGTGCTTGAACTGGCGCGGTGTGACTGGATCACCAAGCGCAGCAATGTCGTGGCGTTAGGGCCGAGCGGCACGGGTAAAACGCACCTTGCCTTGGCCCTGGGCCTTTCTGCGTGCCAGAAAGGGCAAAGTGTGGCGTTCGTCACCGCCGCTGCGCTAGTGCACGAACTGATGGAGGCAAGGGACGAGCGGCGGTTACGCAAGCTCCAGCAGCACCTTGCACAGGTCAAACTGCTGATCATCGATGAACTGGGCTATGTCCCGTTCACCGCCGTTGGTAGCGAACTGCTGTTTGAGGTACTGAGCCAACGCTACGAGCGTGGCAGCACGCTCATCACCTCCAACCTCCCGTTTGACGAATGGCCCTCGGTGTTCGGCTCGGAACGCCTGACCGGTGCACTGCTGGATCGGCTGACGCACCATGTTCACATTCTCGAGATGAATGGCGACAGCTACCGGCTCGCCGCCAGCCGTAAACGCCAGAAACGGCAATCAGGGATCGATATCATCATTGACGAGCAGGAGTGTGTCATGACCTGATTTTTAGGCGCTATCGGCGGCGGAAAATCGGCTTCCGCTCCGCTCCAGCCGCTTCTCCGCCGCCGATACCACCCGCCTCCATCCGAGGCTTTTTGTTCAACAAGACTGGTACACTTTTACACCGCAGAACGGCACAATTTTACCCCGCAGTTGACAACCATCGGCGTCGTTCGCGTCAGTCTTGTTGGGTGCCATGTCCAGCGCCGCCTTGGCATGCCGTGCGTCGATGCAAATCGCCGGTAACCCCTCAGCACTGAGTGCATGGTAGAACCATATCGACAAGGGGCCTGTCTCAAA
>JANNXP010000180.1:0-25326 GCA_031409615.1 Haliea sp.
CGGCACCATATCCGGTACTAAAACGACGACCATGGAATACAACCAGGCTGTACCCGTGCCCAGCGCTATCAGGGTATCCATATTGGCGGAGTGGTTCCTGAATGACTGCCACGCACCGACATAAAAGTGTTTGCCCGAAAACACCATGACACCCAGTGTCAATAGCCCCACGAATAACCAAACCATGCGGTCGTAAGTGGTGGCAACTGTCATCGCTCCGCCGGCAATGCCGTAGAGCATGAGTGGCACACCCAGCGCCAATGCAATGCTCATTTCCAGCAACAGGCGCTTGTAATAAGCCCATTCAACCTTTTCTTTCTCCTCCAGAGCATCAGCATCGGAGGCAGCCGCGATGTTTTGCGCGTTGTATCCGGCTTTTTCGACGGCCTTGATTAACGCTTGCCTGGCGGCATCTCCCGTCACAGTAACCGTGCGCTGGGCAAAGTTCATTTCGGCGTTGGTAACGCCAGGTACCTGCTTAAGCGCAGCTTCGATCTTGGTCACGCAACTGGCACAGCCGGCTCCTTCAATGACCAGTTCTTGCTGACCATTCGCTGTCGTAGCCACGGCATGATTGCTTGCCACTGTTGCAGTGTGGCGGTGTTGATGGTCATGATTTGTCGGTACGTTCATCTCATCTCCCTCGGTGCGCATTGTGATCGCTCCAGCCGCAAACACGATCTACGCTGCACCTTCCTGTTATAGCAAGGTCAAGCATGTTGATGCTGCGGTTACGCGGCAGGTCTTTGACAATTGCTTCCACTTACGTCGGATTACGACGCGGCGGATTACCAAAATCCGGGTCACTACTGACGCGGCTGGCGATGGTGCCCTTGGGCGCCTGATACCAGCCCGGATCCGCATAGCTGTCCCGTGGCATATCATCCCGCACCTTGACTGTGGTGAACATGCCGCCCATCTCGAGATTGCCGTACGGCCCCTTCCCCATCATCATTGCCAAGGTATTCGGGGGCCCCGCGTGCATCCCCATGTCGGTATGCTTCTGGTGTTCGGCCATACCGTTGCGACCCATGGCCATAAAGCCCGGTAGCATCTGTTGAATGCCAGTGTCGATACCGCTTTGGTCCACGCCCAGCGTATTGGGAATACCGTGACCCATGGCATTCATGGTGTGGTGAGACATGTGGCAATGGAAGGCCCAGTCGCCGGGCACTGCAACAAATTCGATATCCCGTGTCTGGCCTACGCCGACGATTTCAGTGACTTCCGAACGCCATTGACTCTGCGGCCAGCGCCCACCGTCAGAGCCGGTCACCTGGTACTGCACGCCGTGCATATGAATTGGATGATTCCACATGGACAAATTGCCCATGCGTACACGTACGCGTTCGCCAGTGCGCGCTACCACCGGGTCTATCGCAGGAAATACTTTACTATTGAACGTCCACAAGTCGAAGTCCTGCATGATCGATGGATCCGGTCGATAGGTACCCGGATGCAAGGCCCAGTTGTGTAGCAAAAAGCAGTAGTCCCGATCAACAGACACCTCCGTCCCGTCTTTCGGATGAATGATGAACATACCCATCATGCCTACAGCTATCTGCACCATCTCGTCGGCATGCGGGTGGTACATGTGGGTGCCGTGTTGTTGCAGGGTGAACTCATAGGCAAACGTTTCGCCCGGCTGGATAGGCGGTTGATTGAGACCGCCGACGCCATCCATGCCGCTGGGCAGCAGAATGCCGTGCCAGTGCACGGTGGTGTGCTCCGGTAGTCGATTCGTCACCAGGATGCGGACACGATCGCCCTCCACTGCCTCAATCGTGGGGCCAGGTGTGCTGCCGTTGTAGCCCCAGCATTTGGCGCGAGTACCGGGCGCGAACTCGTGGTCGATTTCCTCGGCTACCAGATGAAATTCCTTCACACCGTCCTTCATTGCATAAGGAAGTGTCCATCCATTCAGGGAACGCACGGGCACATACGGGTGCTGTGTAGCCATTGCGCGGGCTCTGGGCGCTTCACTGGCGCTGACCTTGTCCGAGACGGAAACGACTGCGGCAGCCAGTGCGCCGACACCGGTGTACGCCAAAAACTCTCTTCGTGATGTCACTTTGAACCTCCATTCTTCATTTCGTGAGACATAGTGTGTCCAGGCGCGTTGGTGGTGCTATCCATCATCATGTGGCCCGAGTGATCCATAGGCGTTGAGTCCATACGTTTCATGTCCATCATTGTTGCTCCGTTACTCATCGCGCCGTGCGCTGAGTGGTCCATACCGCCAGAGGCCGGTCGGGTGAACTGGTCCAAATCGACACGTTGCTCACCGATTTGAACATTGCTGGGCAGTGCTGTGCCCGTAGCAAGACCCAGCTCCGCGCGCGCCAGCCAATAATCGCGGATCGCTTCTAGATAGCCCTGGTAAGCGTCGTATTCGTCCTGCTTGAGGGCGATCAGTTCGAAGATGCCGATCAACATATAGTTGACCTCTTGCTGTGCAGAGGCCACCGTTGCAACACGCTGTGGAATCATCACATCCTGGTATTCTGCTATCCGTGCCTGCGCATTGCCCACTTTTGCATAGGCCAGGTGCACGTCATTCTCGACATCCGTGGCAACGCGACGTACCTCATTGACTGCAAGTTGCAGTTCGGTATCCGCGCGCAGCAGCGCGTCCTGGTGTTGATTAAAGATGGGCACCTCCCAGGACAGTGAAGGGCCGGTAAGGCGACCGCCACCGGTCTGCCGTTCGCGCTCGAAGCCGATATCCAGCTCGCCCAGCCACCGTGTCCAGTTGACGACACCCAGTTGATCGGCCCGCACCTCGGCTTGTGCCCGCGCGGAGGCCAGATCCAGCCTGGCATCCTTGGCCAACGACAGCAGTGTGTCGAGTTCATCTTCCTGTGTCACGGGTAAAGGCAGCTGCGCGGGAACAGACCAATTCTCAGCGACGGATAAACCCAACATCTGCGCCAATAGCGTCCGCGCGGCATACGCTGCGTCCTGCGCTTCCAGTGCTGCCAGCTGAGCTTGCGATGCTGCGGCGCGCTCCAGTGACAGCGCACGCGGTGTCAGATTGCCGGCCTCCCGATAGCGGGTGGCCAATGCTGCAGACAATGCACCAGCTTTGGCAATCTGTGCACGCAGGGCTGCCACCTGCTGTGCACCGACATAGCCGTAGTAGGCCTGTTCTGTCTGCGCCGCGACGTTAAGGACCTCGGCCCCTATCGATTGCTGCAGGGCGGCAAATGAGCCCTCGGCCAGCCGTGTGCGGGCAGGCAGCGTGATCAGGTCCGTGAACGAGGTCACTAGGCCGAAGGTCACCTGGTCACGTTCATCTGACCTGCTTGAGCTTACAACTGATGCGCCCAGGACAGGATTGCGGATACGACCAGCTTCATACACATCGGCAGCGCCAAAGCCTAGGCTCGCATACGTGGACTGCAAAGCCGGATTATTGATCAGCGCAATTCGGATCGCACTGTCTGGCGTTAGCGGTGCGGCGATAAGTGACGCCAGCAAATCGGCTGTCGCATCATCGACGGATCTGCCGCGCTCTGCCAGTAGTTGGTCCACGTCGCCACGTCCGCTATCGGCAGGTAACCCTGCACAGCCGCCAAGTACGAGCAGTGCAAGTATCAAAAAATTCTTCATATGAAATACCCTACTGTGAGAGGAATTCGGTAGTTGAGGCGGTTACAGTGGGCCCGCGTCAACGACCAAACTCCCTGTTGCTAGTGGCTCAATGGAACTTTTTGAAACATGCCGGCCTCATAATGCCCCGGGATATTGCAGGCAAACACCACCACATCGTCACCCTCAAAAAGCCACGTTAAGTTCATGGTTGTACCCGGCTTGACGGTCCGAGTGTTGCCATCGCTGTGTGTCATTCCGGGCATCTGCCGCATCATTGCGCCATGTTCTTGCTGCTCTTTCTGGTTGCCGATGGAAAATTCATGGGGAATTTTGCCTTCGTTGGTCACCATGAATTGGATGATGGTTCCGGACTTGATGGTAGTAAGCTCGGGGTCAAACTTGATTTTCATTTCATCCGTCAAACTCACTTTGATGGTCTGGCTGGCAGCTGTAGGCTGCGCTGGCATACCGACTGGCCCGTCAGTTACTTCGGGATGGTGTCCACCCTCCATGGCTGCATGGTCGTGATGTGACGGTTGATCAGGGTCACCGCCATCATCATTTGCCTGCGCACTTCCTGCATATACAGGTAGCACCATCAAAGCTGACACCAAGAACACTGAAATTGCATTTTTCATAACGTTTCTCCACCGAGTACATTGAATTGGAAACAAAGGTTTACCGTAGCCATCGCTCAAAGAGTCGCCAGTTGCGAATTGCGTACATGATGATCACTCCCTGCGCGAATGTTAGTGGCGCGAAACCACTCGATAGGGAGCTTTGGGACTCCCGCTAGGCTATCTGGATAGTGACAAGCGCCAAATTTTGGGCGCAGCTATCCTGTGCTAGCAGGCGATGGGTGGGCGGAATAAGGAGAGGGCGAATTGATTTAACGTGGACTCGGTAAAACCGTCCAGTGATAGAGATGATCGTAAGTCGAAGCTGGACGGCGGAGAAACAGGTAATACTGCAGTGGGACAGCCGCCCAAAATGCAATCACAATGTGGACAACAGTCGGACGAGTTCGCATTTTCAACCGGGTCAGTTGAACCGTTCTTGGAATGGTCTGGACAGGCGTCAGGCTGCACTGGCTGGTCCATAAGCGGTGACTTGGTGGCCATAGTCTGACAAGTCATATGCGCCGCAGCAAAACCCTGCCCGACATATGCCAGTAGGAGCAAAGCTACGAACAGTTGTTTGTAGTTCCTGGTTCGCATGGACGCTACTTTAAACGACTCTAACAGTTTGAAAACCCCACCCTATTCCTGTTCATCGATATTTGCAATTCAGATCCAGTGGAAATTCTGTGGATTTTTATGCCAACGTGGAGCCGCATGCGCACCGCCAAGTGGGTCACCAGGATACCGCACTACCCGCCCCCGGTAGTTAGAAGACAATCAGCCGTGGTGCAATGACAAATCGAGTTCCTGGACCTCAGGCCGCCTTCTGCTCCTGGTCCTGGCGGGTATCATGCCGCGCATAGCCTCGAGCTTGCCGAAGCAGAGTAATTTGTCGCCCGCCTCCAGTAGTCGGTCCGCACGGGGATTGGGAATGACCTTGGCGCCCCGGTACAGTGTGAGCACATTGACATCGCTCTCTGCCAGCCCGGTTTCATTGATTCGCTGGCCGACAAATTTTGACCCTTCCGGAACGATGATTTCGCTCACGCCATAGCCCTTGCTGACGGTGAGACGCTGCCGGACGTCGATTTCCGGAAAGTCTACCTGGGCCGCGATGTATTCGATGACCGCGCCCGCTACATCCAGTCCGGTGCAGGTTTCGATGCCCTCCAGTCCGGGCGAGGAATTGACCTCCATGACCTGCGGACCATCCTTACCCTCCAACATGTCGACTCCGGCAACTTGCAACCCCAGTATCTGCGTGCAACGTACAGCGGTCTCGCGATATTCTTCGCTCAGTTCTACGGGTTCTCCGACGCCACCACGGTGCACATTGCTACGAAACTCCTGCCCTTGCGCAACTCGACGCATGGCAGCCACTACCCGGTCACCCACCACGAAAGCGCGAATGTCGCGGCCCTTACTTTCAGCCACGAACTTTTGGATCAGTACGTTTTGCTTCTGGCTCTGCAACAACTCAACGATGCCTTCGGCAGTCTGCACGGATTCCGCCAGCAATACGCCTATGCCCTGGGTACCTTCAATCAGTTTAATCACGACCGGAGCGCCACCAACGCGGTCTATGGCCGGCAATACATCTTTTCTGTCGCGCACAAAGGTGGTGCGCGGAATGCCAACATGGTGTCGACTGAGAATCTGTAAGCTGCGCAATTTGTCCCGCGAATTCATAATACCGTGCGCGGTATTCGCACAGAATACGTCCATCTCCTGAAACTGGCGTACCACGGCCGTACCATAATAGGTAATCGAAGGGCCGATACGCGGCAGCACCGCGTCATAGTGGCCCAGTTGCTTCTGTCGATAGTAGAGATCGGGCGATCCCCGATCGAGATCAATGGCGAATTTCAGGGTATTAAGGACATCGACCTGTTGGTTGCGCTGCAAGGCTGCTTCTTTCAGGCGGCGCGTGCTGTACGAGTGTGGCGCGCATGAAAGTATGGCAAGCTTCATTTCGAATTCCTCGTGAACGTATTTGCGGTGGCGCGCGGAGCGGGCGCATTATAGCGGCTGATATTGACACTATCACGCAATAGTGACAGAACATCTGCAACTATTTCACACACCAATACCGCCGTTTCCGTTGTAATTCGGTTTGCCCTGGAGATACGACTTACCAGGATGGACGACATATTTTTTGCGCAGTGCGGTGCGCCCCAGCAGGACCCTGAACACCATGGTATCGCGATCCGTTAGTGTGACCTCCGCGCGAATCTGCTCATCGCCGATGGCGATCTTGGCTTCAATGACGTAGCGCAGCTCGTCATGCCCCCCGGAGTCACGAACGATGCGTTGGTCTCTAACCGGAGCTTCACACTCCACCACTGTGTCTGTGTCGCCCTGAATCGGGTGAATGGCAAAACGTACCCAGGATTGACCGTCACGGGAGAACGGTTCGACCATAAAGGCATGCAGGGCACTGGTGCGAGCGCCGGTATCGATCTTGGCCTTGATTTTCTCAATGTTGAGCCCCGGGAAGCCGATCCACTCGCGCCAACCGAGGGGTTTTTTCTCTGTCATAGCAGTCCAGGCCCCACAGCGTAGCGCTCTTCAATCACCAAATGATCTCCCCTGCACCCAATACATACAGTCTGTCTGCCACCAGTTTTCGAATCAGCTTGGCGTCATTGAGTGCCAATGTCGCGTCAGCGATCTCACGTGCATCCTGAATGCTGATATTGCGCAGCAGCCACTTGATCTTTGGCAGCTGTGCCGCGCTCATGCTTAGCGTGCGGATGCCCATCCCGACCAACAGCACAACGGCGATCGGATCAGACGACATCTCGCCGCATAGACTCATGGGAAGATCCGTTTTTTGCGCGATAGCAATCACCCTTGCTATCTCTTGCAGGACGGCGGGATGAACATGGTCATAGGATGCGGCCACTCTGGGATTATTCCGATCAAGGGCCAGCAAATACTGACTCAGGTCATTGGAGCCAATGGAAATAAAGTCCAGTTGGTCGCGCCAGGAGGCGAGCTGCGATATGGCCGCCGGTACTTCCACCATGATGCCGACGGGCGGCCTGCTCACTTGAACCCCCTCCTCCTCCAGCTGCTGCAGTGCGTCATTCAGCAGTTTATGAAAGGCGACGATTTCCGCGGTGCTGCCCACCATAGGCAGCATGATGCGCAAATTCGTAAGGCCCTCAGCGGCGCGCAACATGGCGCGTATCTGGCTCATGAAGAGCGAGCTGTTGTCCAGG
Source organism: Haliea sp. (assembly GCA_031409615.1). Taxonomy (GTDB): domain Bacteria; phylum Pseudomonadota; class Gammaproteobacteria; order Pseudomonadales; family Halieaceae; genus Marimicrobium. The sequence continues at coordinate 7,439 of JANNXP010000180.1, forward strand.
CAAAAGCGAATGCCACGCCAGCCGAGAGCGGGATTGTCCTCCTCGATCGGGAAGTATGGCAGCGGCTTGTCGCCACCGATATCCAGTACCCGCATGTAGACCGGCTTCTCCCGGTAAGCCTGCAGTATCTGGCGGTAAACCGCGAGTTGCTCCTCTTCCGAGGGAAACGTATCACTCACCATGAAGGGAATCTCTGTCCGATAGAGCCCCAGCCCTTCCGCGCCAGCCTGCAATCCAGGCGAAATATCGGCCAAGAGGCCGCTATTGGCGTACAGCTGTATCCTGATTCCGTCCAGGGTAATCGCCGGCAGGTCGCGCAGCGCCTGCAGGTCACTTTTGAGCTGTTCTTCAGCCTTTAGAAAGCGCTGGTACTCTTCGAGCACCGAGGCATTGGGCCGCACGATAACCTGGGCGGCGTTGCCATCCACCACCAACACATCATTATTTATGATCCCCTTGATTTCACCGACGCCCATTACCGCAGGGATACCCAGCGCATTGGCCAGCACCGCCGTATGGGAGAGGTTGGAACCCTGAAAGCAGACGATGCCGGCTAAAAATTCAATCGGCGTTTTGGCGATATCGGAGACACTGACCTGCTCACCTACCAGCACCATCTTCGTACTGGGTGTAGCGTCTTCAGCAGCGGTGCGCATACCGCGCCAGCTGCTATACAGTTTATTACCCAGATGCCTGATGTCCTCATGCCTGGCCCTCAGGTAGGGATCGTCCATGGCGAGAAATACGTCGGCATGGTGTTGAATGACCCGTTTCAGCGCGCCGGGCAGATGATGGCCATCCTGAATCATCTGGGCAACGCCATGCACTAGCGCGGGGTCAGACAACAGCAGGCGATACGCATCAAACACAGTGGCAACATCCTGCGATAGCAAGACACTCAGGCCAGCCTGTTCGTGCTTAACATCCTCAAGCACCGTGTTCACCAGCTCATGCCATTCAGTCAGTGTGGCATTCACATCTGCACACGGCCCATCGGTAACCGTAAACAGGTCCACATCGTCACACAGCTTGACCTGGCCGATGCCCACTCCTGGTGCGCCTCTTATGCCCGACAGGGTGCGAGTGCTGCTCTTTTTGATATCCTGCCAGATCGACTCGGTAGCAACCACCAGCGCCAGCTGACTGCCGAGTGTGACCAGAACCGCAGCCTCTTCGGCGGAAAGCACGCGAGCCTCCCTGCTCTGCGCCACCAGCACCCCGATCACCACACCAGTACGCACGATCGGGACACCAAAAAAACTGCTGAACTGTTCTTCCTGTGTTTCTGCGACCCGATAGAAGGCGGGATGTTGGGCGGCATTGGCAATGTTGATGGGATGTCGGGATTGTGCGACGAGTCCGACCAGACCTTTTCCAGCCGGTATTCTTACACTTCCCACGGCCCCGGAATCAAGGCCGCGACTGGCTAGCAATGCCATATCGCCGCTCTCGTCGACCAAATAGAGGCTGCACACATCCAGACCCATGTAGTGCTGTATGGAATCGACAATGACCGCGACCTGGGCCGACGGCGTATCGGCTTCAGCAGCGGCCTGCACGATGCGGGTCAACTCCAGTATGACAGACATTTCTAAACCTCATGCTCCATGGCCACTCGTGCTACGCACGCTGATCAAGGTGCACGGTGGACTTGGATGAAATCCTTGCGTGTCACCTGCCATGTAACTAGGCTAGGGAGGCAATGCGCATGGCAGCTCAAACGGGTAGGTACACCTTAACAACTTCGGGGAATATAACACATGATCAGAGCGCAATTATTATTTGCGGATGGTCGGCACATGATGGGCAATGAGCAGCTTGTGCAGCAATGGCGCGAATCACCCGGCGGTGTTCTATGGCTTGATATCCAGAGCGAGATTACCCCTGCGATTCGTACTTTACTGTTGAGTTTCGGTTGTAATGAGCTGGCCATCACCGATTGCTCCAGAACACGTCACCCCCCCAAGTTGGAAAGTTTCGAGGCGAATTGTTTTATTTTGTTCAGGGGCATCGCACAACTGGACGATGCATTAAACCTGGTTCCCCAACAGTTGGGGCTATGGGTTGGTGAGAACTATTTGATAACAGTCCATCAGGGCATGTCTGTCAGTATCGACCAGTTATTTGGTAGTGCTGCGGCAGAAGATTTGCTAGGTTCGCCCAGTACTCTTGCGCTGCGTCTGCTCCATTTCGCTTGTGGCCGTTACCTTGAAAAGCTGATAGCAGCGGAGGAAATAATTGCCGATCTTGAGGACAAACTGCTGGACGAAAATTCTGAGGAAGTATTGAAGCAACTGGTGACCTACCGCAGTCGACTGCGCAAACTGCGACGTATTTTCAATTATCATCAACGCGTGGCGGAAACCATACTGCACGATGGCAGCAAATTTATTGGCATCGGCAACGACGATTCCTACCATGTAAGACGCGATCTGTATGATCGCTGTGAACGTCTCTCAAGCCTGTGCACGCTGTACTATGAATTATGTGGTGATCTCATTGACGGCCATATCTCACTGAGCTCGCACCAGCTCAACAATACGATGAAGGCGTTGACCATCATCACGGCGATATTCGTTCCCATCACGTTCATTGCCGGTATCTACGGTATGAATTTTGACAACATGCCAGAGCTACACCATCAATACGGTTACTATTTCGCCATTGGCGCTATCGTGGCCATTGCAACCGGTATGATCGTCCTGTTCAAGAAAATACGCTGGCTGTGATGACACTAATCTGAAATCGGCCAGCGTTGGTCACTGGTATAGAACGCGAAACGCTGCGCTATCAATTCACGGGTGAGCCCGTACTCCGCCAGATTGTATTCGTGCTTGCCATGCTTGCCCTGGGGATTGGCGTCCACATGCGCTTGCAGGGCAGCGCTGGATGTCGCACTCAGTGGCAGATTGAAGGCGCGGTAGATTTTTTCCACCACTGCCACGGGCTGATCGACAAACTCGCGCTGCGAACAATCCACGAATAAATCCTGCGGTAGCTGGGCGCGCGCGGCCAGACCTCGCTCCAGTGACAGGGCGTACCACTCCATCACAGCGCGGCCGATAACGCCCGCATCCAGGTGGCTGTAGTCACCGGCATACATGCCCATCACCAGCTTGTTCATACTGTTAATGCTAGGTACCACCAGCAAAGGATCGCGGTGGCACCAGATAAAGCGGGCATCCGGGAAGACATTAAGAATGGCATTGATACCCAACATATGGGCCGGCGCTTTTAGCATCCATTGTTGGCCGGGGTTGCGCCAGTTCAGCATCTGCATCTGACGCTTCTGGTACGCGTATACGGGGGTGAGATCCTGTTGCAGCAGCCAGCTGCGATACGGCTCCAGCATGATTTCGAAGCCCAGCTGGACACCGTGGAAGCCGAACGCGTGCAACAGCACGCACTCCTCGGGTGTGTCGGCATCGATAAAGTGGATCTTGGCGAACTCAGAACCACGATTTTTTTCAAGGGCTTTCACCAGGTAGGGATAGCGCGGATCTTCCTGTCCCGGCTGGCTGCCGGGCCAGATGTCGGGGAACTGTACTTCCCACTGCAGAATGCCGCGATTTTCCGGCGCGGCCACCAGTAGGTTAAGCAGAGCCGACGTGCCGGAGCGCGGCAAGCCGGTAACGAAGATCGGTGCGTTGATCTCCTGATCGGCAATCTCCGGAATGGTCTTGAAGGCATTCTCACACTTGAGCCGGGTGGCCAGTTGCATGACAACCTTGTCGCGGCAGCGCTGGCGGCCTTCCGGATCGGCAACATTGGCATCGTATGTCTGCAGGAGTACGTCGAGACCCTCGCGATAAGGGGGTTCGCCGAAATCGTCGAAGCCGGCATGAACTCGCGCTTCGGCGATCAGTTCGTCGGCGACAAAGCTCACCGTATTGCTCACGCTATTGCTAGCAATCGTGTCGGTCATTTGAGCTCCGCCAGTTTTGCCACACGCGTAGTTAGCAGTGGGTGTTGTTTGGCTCCGATCCAGCGCCAGCACATGGTGCCCATGTGATGGCCTGCGGTTTCGATCCAGTTGGGCACGCCGGGATCCGTGTGGGATACGACCAGGCGCACGCTGCCGTCGCTGTTGTAGTGGGCGGTATGTTTATTGACGTGAATCGTGTGATGGCGATAGTCGAGCGATTCCATCCACCAGTTGTCGAGTTGGAAATTCCAGGTCTGGCATTCGGGTATTTCCGGCGCATCAATAATAAAGACTTCATCGTCCGCCAGCTGCCACGCGCTGTGAAAGTAAAAAATATTGGGATCGCCGCCAATCAGCTGGCAGTAGGCTTGATCTGCCGGTGGCAGCTGGTTCATCGTTGGCAAAAAACTCTCGGACCAGTTCTCGAACAGCGTGGCAGAGCCTTTCACAAAGCCGACAGCGCCCTGCAAGCCGCGTTCGAGCTTTTCCGCTGTCAGCGGATCGGGACGGTCATTTTTCGCGCCAATACGTTCGATCTTCATGTCAGCGGCTTTTTCGTTTACGCGATCCTGGAAAGTCTGGCGCACGGTGATGGAGTTGGTCTCGTCTCCCATGGGCAGCCAGTTACCGGGCTGCTTGTTGCGACTGATGATGATTTCCAGCTCGCCGTTGGGGCCCACCTCCATCTGCCGTGAATCAATATGACCGGTGACCTCCATGGTACCGCCGGAGGCATACTTGTTGATGATGGTACTGATGCCCAGATAGTTTACGCTGCCGCGATTGCCGGTAATCCGGTATTCATGTTTGGGGCTGACGGGCGCGCTCTCGTAGCGGTTGTCGGGATTGTCTGCACCCAGCTTGATCGTTTCATGGGCACCACACCTTAGCTGCGGGAACAGCGGATCGCGAAACTCCAGAAAACTTTCCAGTCCGCCACGCAACAAGCGCGACAGGTAGCGATAGCCTTCGGCCTGGTTGAAAACATCCTGGGGTGCCTTGTCGCTGCGCACAATTTTGCCCGCCTCCTTCAGCGCATCGCAGAACTGATCCCAGGTCGTCCCATCGAGCACTCTCTTTTGCGCATCTGTTATAGACATATGATTTCTCTTTCGTGGCTGCACGGTTTTCTTGGGGGCAAGTGATACCAAAGCCATAGCCCTGAAGCAAGCGCAGCACCCGATGCTGAACCATGAACGGTACTTCGGTGTAGGGGGGTCTACGTCATTGAACCAGTGGCAGCCTGGCGGATTCGGCCGTCGGGTAGCAATTCGCCCGCTTCCCCGATACTCGCGAACGAATTGCTACCCGACAACCGAACCCTCGTTCCTCTCTGTTAGCCAAACCAATGTTAGTGAAGGCAAAACGGACTTAGGATCCGGGCGGGAATGCCGCTTCGTCTGCGAGTATCGGGGAAGCAGGTGAAGTGGCATTCCCGCCCAGAGCCGATTGCAGGGATGAACAGGAGTGTTGCCGCCTCATATCCTGGAAAAGATGGGTTACACGCTCTTGCACAGAGGGTGCAACGGTCACAGCACGCCCTCTGCAATTTGTTTCACGGCGTAGTCGCAGGCCCTGGCGGTAAACGCCATATAGGTCAATGACGGGTTGACGCAGGACGCCGAAGTCATGAAGGAGCCGTCGGTCACAAACAGGTTAGGCACATCGTGCGCCTGATTGTGAGCATTGAGGACGGAAGTGGCCGGATCAGCCCCCATGCGCGCCGTACCCATTTCGTGGATGCCCTCGCCCGGCAGCGACATTTTTTCATCGCCGGGTACCGTCAGCACTGCACCTGCCGCCTTGAGCAGGCGATCGGCTTGTTTCGTCGCATCGCGACGCGCGTTAATCTCGTTGTTGCTCCACTCGAAATCAAACACCACCTGGGGGATGCCAAAGCGGTCGACCTTGTCCTTGCTCAGGTACATTTGATTGGACTCGCGCGGCAGACACTCGGAGAACCCGGCCAGTGCGAATATCCACGGCCCGGGTTTGCGCAGGGAGTTTTTCAGATCTGCGCCGAAGCCCTTGGCGTTAAAGCGCGTACCCCAGTCCATGCGCAGTGTCGCCGTTTGATAGCCATAGCCACGCACAAAATCCACATCCTCGTCCTGGCCATTGAGATTCCGGAAACGTGGGATGTACAGGCCATTGGGCCGGTTACCGTGGTAATAACTGTCCATGTTATCCAGAAAGATACCGATACCACTGACACCCAGGGTGTGATCCATCATGTAGCGGCCGAGCACGCCACTGCGGTTGGCCAGCCCGTTGGGGAAAGAGTCGCTGGCAGAATTCAGCAGTATCTGGGTGCTGCCCACGGTGGAGGCGCAGAGAAAAAAGACTTTTGCGCTATAGGCCAAACGTGCGCCGCTGACTGTATCGATCACATGCACGCGGGAAATCTTGCCAGATGCGCTATCGTATTCGAGCCGCTCGACCACGGCATTGGGCTTCAGCGTCAGGTTGCCGGTGGCGGTGGCGGCAGGCAGCGTAGAACTCTGCGAGCTGAAGTAGCTGCCGGTGGAGCAGCCGCGTTGACAGGGTCCACAGTAGTGGCAGGCGCTGCGACCGGGCAGGTCCTCGGTGAGGATTGCCGCACGGCCATTGGTGAGGGTGACATCCGGGGCATTTTTCTTTAAGCGCGCATGGATGGTCTCCTCCAGCGCAAACCAGGGCATAGGCTTTTGAAATTCACTGTCTGGCAGCTGTGGCAGCCCTTCTTTCTTGCCGGTAATGCCGACGAATTTTTCGACATAGCTGTACCAGGGTTCGATGTCCTTGTAGCCCACCGGCCACGGTACGCCGTGGCCATCGGTGGCATTCGCCTTGAAATCCTGTTCACTCCAGCGGTAGGTCTGGCGTCCCCAGATAAGAGATCGGCCCCCCACTACATCGGCCCGGGCCCACAGAAACGGTTTACCCTCATCCATGGCATAGGGGTTCTGCTTGTCGTTGTTCCAGAATTGGCGGTTCGCCTCACCGAACGACCACTTCACCTGGCTCTGCACCGGATACTCCTGCGCATAGAGCTCACGCGGACGTTTGCCCTGGTAGGGGAGTTTCCAGTTCGGTGCGTGTTCACCGAGGTATCCGCTGCCCGCCTCCAGCGGTTTGCCGCGTTCCAGCACCAGGACTTTAAGGCCTTTTTCCGTCAGCTCCTTCGCCGCCCAACCGCCGGAAATGCCGGAACCTACGACTATGGCATCGAAATCATACTGTGTATGTTCAATCATCGTTATGTTTCACCGCTTTACAGGGGAGTGGTCCACGAGCTGTCGTCGGTCGCCAGTGGCAGGTCACCATTGAAATGCATTGGCATGGGGTCGTAACGCAGCACTTGTGAGCCGCCCTCCTGCGAGGTAAAAAATCCCCACACCGTGAGCTCCTTTAACTGGCAGATGAACGGCGCGTCGCTGATGTACTCTCTTTGTACATTACCAAATTCATACCATGGCGAATCTGACGCTGCATCTTCCAACGCTTCCAGTATCTGCAGTTGCTCCTGCGCACCCAATAGATTAAACGGCTTGCCAAATTCCGCAGGAATGCGCGTTTCGACATCCTGTAATCCTGCGGTGAAGATGGCCCGCTCGTCGTCGTTCAGCCAGTTGGCGACCATCAGTTCGATAAAGGCGGGAACGCGCGCGTCGATCGCGCCGGGCGTCTCTGTGCGCGGGATAATCGCCTCTGCCATTGCGGCGACAATCTCGCGTTGGGCGGCGCTAAAATAATTGACCTGGCGTGTATTAAAGTCGGGGGCATTCGCGAGAAACGCATGTTGTTCCTGTGTCAGACTGAAACCGAGCTGGGCGGCACCGACGCCGGATACGAGGATGGCGGCGCATTGCAGGAACTCGCGTCGATTCATGACAACCTCTCAGGCTCTGCGGAGTTTTTTGAACAGTGAAGGAGTAACGATGATGGCCATCGCCAGTAGCAGACAGACGAGCAGGCGGTACTCATAGATACCAAAGTAATAGCCCGCCGCCTTGAAGCCGCTGTAACCCCAGTAGATGAGGCCGATGTGGGTCAGATGGTAAAGCGCAAAGAACATGTCTGCCGTGGCGGGCAAGAGGAAGTACAGATAGAGTGCAGCCGCGAGGGCGATAATCCATGAGCGTTTCGATGTGTGCATTACATACTGTTCCCACCGTTACTTTGTCAGCATCATACACAGCCATGCCACAGTCTTATAGGCGCTCGCGAATAAATTCAATGCCCTGGCGATACACCTCTTCCGGCGAGGCGAACGCATTGCGCCAGATATTGGCCGCCGCAGCCAAATTCGGATCGGCAGTGCCAAACGCTTCGATTACCAGCCAACCGCTGTAGTCGATGGCGTGCAGGGCGGCAAAATTGGCATCCCAGTCCACCTGGCCTGTGCCCAGCGTGCCGCGATGGCTCTCGCTCAGGTGCACATGATTGATGACGTCCTGAATACCCAGCAGGGCTGAGCGGGGATCGGGATCTTCGATGTTCGCGTGGTGCGTATCGTAGTGCACCCCTACGTTATCCAGCCCCACCTGTTCCACCATGCGCCGGCACTCGGCCGAGGTGTTGATCAGGAACACCTCGAAGCGATTCAGGAATTCCAGGCCCAGGCGCACACCGGCCTGCTGTGCGTACTCCCCACAGGTGCGCAGGTAGTCGGCTGCCCAGTTCCACTCCTCCTGCGTCGCGCCGCGGCCGGTGAAGTATTTGTGCGCCTGGTAGATGCCGCCGATCAGGATATCGGCGCCAATGAGCCTGGCATCATCGATGCTCTTTCTAAGATTGTCCGCGGCTGCCGCACGTAGAGCCGGGTCCGGGGAGATAGGATTGGCCTGTAATCCCACGAAGGCCGAGGCGGTGCGCGCAAGACCCAGATCATCGCAGGCAGTGGCCATGGTTTTGAGTTCCGCTGTCGACTGCCCGATGACGGGAATTTCAACACCGTCGTAGCCGGCGGCGGCAAGACCCGCAAAGACCGGGATATGCTCCGGGGTTATGTGAATACCCCACAGCAACATATTCATACCAATTTGCACATTCATAACGCGGCGTCCATCAGCGCTGTGTTGGCGTTCCGGGCGCACCCATGGCTTCCGGTTGGGAACCGCCTTTCCTGCGATCCACTAACCAGATGAGCCCAAACACCGGTAGTAGCAGCAGCGGAATGAAGGCGACCGATTGGAAGGATTCCACCGAGGCGTAGCGCACGACTGCCTCCATGGCCTGCGGTGACAGGCTCGCCAGTTGGTCAGCGCCTCCTGCGGCCTGTGCCTTGGCGGCATCAAAGATGGCACCCATCTGCGGCAGCACGAATTGAATGGACATACCGCCCGCAAACCCCATCAGGCCCATGGCCAAGGCCCCGCCGCGCGGGAAACGCTCAGACACGATGGCCAGCATGGTGGGCCATAGGTAGCACACGCCGATGCCCCACACGGTCGCAGCCGCGAAGGCCAATGCCGGTGTATCAGCAAGGCTGAGCAGATACAGGCCGACACCTGCGGCAAGGCAACTGACAAACATCAGGCCCACTGAGGAGATGCGCGCCACCACCGGACCCGCAAAGTGCCGCATCACAAACATCAGCGCGCTGACGTAGACCAGCAGCAGAATACCCTGCATGCCGACAATATTGGACAGTGAGATATTGACCCACTGGCCGGGTGCGAGCTCTGCGGCGGCGGTCAGGAACATGCAGACCCAGAACACCCAGAATAGCGGGCGCTTCACCAGTTCTGCCAACATTTCACCGTAGCTCACACCGGTGGCCACGCGCTCGGTGACGGGGAATATCGACGTTGCCACCATCCACGCCAACACCAGTGCGGGCAGCATCAGCACCAGCATATTTAGCTCCCAGGGAAGCCCAAGGCCGGTAATCGCCACACCCATCAGCCCGCCCACCACAATACCTGCAGGCCACCAGGCGTGCAGGATATTGAGGCGGTGAGTTTTTTCCTCGGGATACAACGCTGCAACCATGGGGTTGGCGGCGGCTTCCACCGCGCCCCAACCGAGACCGGTCAACAACAGGCTGACCAGTATTACCGTTTCAAGCGTGGCGTTGACCGGCATAGTGGTCGCTGCCAGCAGGCCGACCGCCCCGCCAATATAACCGAGCGCAGACAGTAGCAGCATCCGCTTCATGCCGATCAGGTCTACCAGGGCGCTGCCGAACAGCAGGGTCAGGGCAAAGCCGGTAAACGTAGCGCCAAGTGCCGCCCCCACCATGGCAGCAGAATTGGCAAGGTCAATCTTGTCGTAGATTTCCGCCTGCAGGTTTGGCGCGATATTCGCACGCACGGCGAAGCCCAAGCCGATCATAAAAATCGACAGGTTGCCCACGAGGTGCAAGCGTCTTCGATCCAGTGGTTTATCCGTCATGGTGCCGTCTCCTTCTTATTGTTTTGTCAATCCAGCCCCAGAATACGCCGATTACTGGCCTCATCGGCGCTGCCTCCGGCGAAGTTGTCGAAGGCTCTGTCCGTGGTGCGAATGATGTGGTGGTTGATAAAGTCCACACCTTCGCGTGCGCCATCCTCTGGATGCTTGAGGCAGCACTCCCACTCCAGTACCGCCCAGCCCTCAAAGCCGTAACGCGCGAGCTGACTGAAGATGCCGCTGAAATCAATCTGGCCATCGCCGAGCGAACGAAACCGTCCGGCGCGATCAGTCCAGCTCTGGTAGCCGCCGTAGACCCCGCTGCGACCACTGGGGTTGAACTCCGCGTCCTTCACATGGAACATCTTGATGCGCTCGTGGTAGAAGTCAATGAATTGGAGGTAGTCCATTTGTTGCAGCATGAAATGGCTGGGGTCATAGAGGATATTACAGCGCGGGTGATTGCCGGTGGCCGCCAGGAAGCGCTCGAAGGTCACGCCGTCATGCAGGTCCTCTCCAGGATGAATCTCATAGCACAGGTCCACTCCGGCAGCATCGAAAGCGTCGAGAATGGGCAGCCACCGTGACGCGAGTTCTTTGAAGCCGGTTTCCACCAGACCTGTTGGGCGCTGCGGCCAGGGGTACATCGTGTGCCACAGCAGCGCCCCGGAAAACGTGGCGTGGGCATTGAGCTCGAGGTTGTGACTGGCGCGTGCGGCCAGCAATAATTGTTGCACGGCCCACTGCTGGCGCGCCTGCGGGTTACCGCGCACTGCGGCGGGTGCGAAGCTATCAAACTGCTCGTCATAGGCCGGATGGACGGCTACCAGTTGACCCTGCAGGTGCGTGGACAGCTCAGTGATCTCGACGCCGTTCTGCGCGCAGACGCCGCGCAGCTCGTCGCAGTAATCCCTGCTCGCGGCCGCTTTGGCCAGGTCGATCAGTCCCCCCTCCCAGGTGGGAATCTGTACACCGGTGTAGCCGAAATCGCCGGCCCAGCGCGTAATGTTTGCCAGAGAGTCAAAGGGCGCCTCCTGGCTCGCGAACTGCGCGAGGAAAATCGCCGGGCCTTTCATCTTGGACATGGGTTTAACCTCTGGGTATCAGTACTGTTCAAACGCGTGCCACTTGATGTCGCTGGCGCTGGCAGCGACGGCCAGTTCGATAAATGTCATACCGCGAATGGCCTCTGCGATACCCGGGCAATCGGCGGCGCGCGCGGTGGGTGGGTGTCCCGACTCGCGAGCGCGAATCTGTCCGGCAAAGGCACTGTAGATATTGGCAAAGGCCTCGATGTAGCCTTCGGGATGTCCCATCGGTGTGCGCGTATTTGCAGCGGCCAGTTCGCTCAGATAGCCACCGCCGCTGCGCAGCATCTCGGTGGGACGGTCAGGCCACTTCAGCCACAAGGTATTCGGATTCTGCTGGCACCACTCCAGTGCGCCCTTGTCGCCATAGAGGCGAATGCTGAGAGCATTCTCTTCCCCGACACTGACCTGACTGGCATGCAGCATGCCGCGCGCGCCGTTGTCAAAGCGCAGCAGGACCGCGCCATCGTCATCGAGGGCCCTGCCGGGTACGAACGCGCTCAGGTCCGAGCAGATCTCGGTAATGTGCAGGCCGCTGACATATTCGGCCAGATTAGCCGCGTGTACGCCGATATCACCCATACAGCTGCTGACACCGGCCCGGGCCGGGTCGAGTCGCCACGCGGCCTGCTTGTTGTCGCGATCTTCCTGTGGATCCGCCAGCCAACCCTGTGAATACTCGACCATGATTTTGCGGATACGGCCGAGCTCGCCCGCAGCCACCCGGGCTCTCGCCTCCTTTACCAGTGGATAGCCGGTGTAGGTATGGGTGAGGCCGTACAGTAGCCTTGTCTGTAACAGGGTATCGCGCAGGCGCAGCGCCTCATCCAGATTCAGGGTAGCGGGTTTGTCGGACAACACATGAAAGCCGCTGCGCAGTGCTGCTTCTGCAACCGGGAAATGTAAGTCGTTGGGGGTGACGATAGCCACGAACTGCATGCGCTGCGCGGCCGGGAGTGCTGCCTCTGCAGCGAACATCGTAGGGTAATCGCCGTAGACCCTGTTGGGTGGCAGGTACAGTGTTGCACCTGAACGTCGTGAGCGCTCGGCATCGCCACTAAAGGCCCCGCAGACCAGCTCGATGCCACCGTCCAGTGCCGCCGCCATACGATGCACAGCACCAATGAAGGCGCCCTCCCCGCCGCCGACCATCCCCATTCTGATTCTGGACATCACGTTCCCCCAGGCTTCTGCCCGAGCGCTAGCTTATGACAAAAACGAGGGAACGGCGATTCCAATTGGGGAGCGGCGCGCGTCCATTGGGCAACAGCAGAGCGTTAGCTCGCGTAGGTTTGCTCAAAGGCATCGACAAATGCCTGCAGCTGGTCCGCAGGCAGGTCGTTAATGCCCGCCGCCCCTGCCCTGCCACCACCCGTGGGGAACTGCAGGCACAGCTCGGCGGCGCCGCGCTTGTTGGTCATCGGGGCGCGCACACTGATCAGGTAGTTGCCATTATCCTTTGCGGTCAGGACCGCGTGCGCCCGGCCGGGGTTGTTGGTGGCCAGGTCGTTGCTGTAAACACCACTGACGCGACGCGCCCATGCCTGGTCGGGCAACAGGAACACGGCGCTGCCTGGTTGGCTATGCATGGGCTGCAGCCCTTCTGCCAGCGCCATATCCTCGTTGTAGCCGCTGCTAAGTTTCTTGAAATCCGGCGAGTGGTTTACAAAATCCAAGGGACCTGCCGCCGCATACAGGCGCAGGTATAACGCTTTGGGATCAAAGTGCAGATCGGCGAGTGCCGGACCATAGCCGTTGTAATTGATATAGGTACCGAGATCTTCCAGTGAAGCCAGGTCCTGCGCTGACATGTCCAGCCCCTTGGCCAGTGCATGTGCCGTGTCGTGCAGGTTGTCGCCGAACGCCCCGGTCACCGCCCAGTCAAGATGGCGGCCCTTGAGGTGTCCATTGACCAGCACAGCAGTACACACGTCCGCCGCTTCGTTGATGATGGCCGTCAGGTTGGCATGCTGTGGGATGTCCCCGGCGAAATGATGATCCACATAGAACACGCTGGCGTTACCAGCCAGCGCCTTATCCAAGGCGGCGCGGTTGGTATCCATGGACACATCGAGGACGGTGATCTGGTCACCCGCTGCAGCGTCCACTTTGGCCAGCAGATTGATATCCCGCTTGACGCCGGTGATCAGCGTGGCTTCACGGGGTTCAGCCTTGCGCAATTGTAGCAGGGCGCAAATACCATCCGCGTCACCGTTAAAAAGATCGTAATTCATAACATCACCAATAGAGTCACGTAGTCGCCCGGTTGGGATTATTTATCCAGCAACTGATAGTAGTCCGATAGAATTTTCGCAACTTCCGGCCGGGAAAATTCGGGCGGTGGCGCTATGCCCTTGCCGAGCATCTCACGTACAGCAGTGCCGGAGAGCAGGACGAAATCCTCGCTGGTGTGATCCGGCACATCGCACATCATCACCACCTTGTTCAGTTTCTTGCTGTACGCGGTGTGATCGGCCTTGAATATCTGCAGTTCAAGGGCGCCCTCGGGCACTTCCTCGTCGAAGATGGTCTGCGCATCGAAGCCGCCATAGTAGTCACCTACACCGGCGTGATCCCGCCCTACAATCAGGTGGGTACAACCGCAGTTCTGGCGGAATACCGCATGCAAAACGGCCTCGCGCGGGCCGGCGTAGAGCATGTCAAAACCATAGCCGGTCACCATCACCGTGTTCGGCGGGAAGTAGATCTCGACCATTTTACGAATCGAGGCATCGCGCACATCGGCGGGAATGTCGCCCGGTTTGAGCTGGCCTAGCAGCATGTGAATCAGCACGCCGTCAGCATGTAGCTTCTCCATGGCCATGCGGCACAACTCTTCGTGGGCGCGGTGCATGGGATTGCGGGTCTGGAAGGCGACCACTTTTTCCCAGCCGTGCTCGGCGATCTCGTGGCGAATTTCCACGGCGGTGCGGAAGGTGTCGGGGAAATCTGTTTGGAAGTAGGAGAAGTTCAGTACCTGGATGGGGCCGGACAACAGGGTGCGACCGAGACTGGTGAACGTCGCTACACCGGGATGCTTTGCATCGCTGGTGCGAAAGATCTTCTGCACCATAAAGGCCATTTGCTCATCATTGACGTGTTCTACAGCGTCCACTTCCATGATTGCCAGTACCGGGTGGCCTTCTACATTCGGGTCGCGCAGCGCGATGCGCGTGCCGGCGTTCACACCCGTCTCCGCGGTCAAGTTGACGATGGGCACAGGGAAAAACAGGCCGTCTACGGTGCGCATTTTTTCCGAGACGCTCAGGGCGTCGGTAAGATTCATATAGCCGGTCAGGGGGTTGAAGTATCCCCCGCCGAGCATCACCGCATTGGCGGCTGCCGCCGAGTTGAGCAACAGGGCGGGCAGCGTCTCGGCCTCGGCCAGCAGCGCATTGCGTTTCTCGGTGTCGTAGACGTATAGGGGATTGAGCTCATCTGAGCCGTGTGGCTTGATCATCCTGTTCTCCTGGTTACTTGCTAATGATGCCGCGGGTACGCAGTGCGCTGAGAATTTCCTGTACTTCTTCTTGCAGCGTTTGTTGGTCAGAGTGCAGATGAATTTCCGGGTTGGAAGGTTCCTCGTAGGGGTCATCAATCCCGGTAAAATTCTTGATCTCGCCAGCCCGGGCTTTTTTGTACAGGCCCTTCGGGTCGCGACCCTCGGCCGCGGCCAGCGAGCAGTCAACGTAGATCTCAATAAAATCCATCCCCGCCGCCTCGTGCAGGGCGCGCACCTGGTCGCGGTCGGCCTTATACGGGCTGATAAAACTACTCAGGGCAATCACGCCGCTGTCGACAAACAGTTTGGCCACCTCGCCGATGCGGCGGATGTTCTCGGTGCGGTCTTCCGCCGAAAACCCCAGATTCTTGTTGATGCCCATACGCACATTATCGCCATCGAGGCGATAGGACAGTACGCCCAACTCATTCAAGGTACCTTCGAGTTCTACCGCCACGGTGCTTTTGCCGCTGCCGGAGAGACCGGTGAACCACAGCGTGGCACCCTTATGGCCCAACAGCTTGCTGCGATGCTCGCGGGTGATATCGCCCTCGTGCCAGTGTACGTTCGTTGCCTTTTGTTCCGCCATGGGTGAGCTCTCCACTCGTTCACTTCAATGCATGTCGATATTTCGTTGCTGCCGACTGCTGCGCGGGGGCAGGTCGACAATGCAGATGCCCTACCAGATTAGGGCCATGGGATCTCCATGTAAAACAGGATATTATGGATGTGTATACCGGTTTTTCCGGTAGTAGAAATGAATCAATTCCGGGTTCGGGGCAGCGTATGAAATTCACTCTCAGGCAACTGCAAATTTTCCTCGCGGTGGCAAAGCACCAGAACATCTCCAAAGCAGCCCAGAGCCTGCACATGTCGCAGTCCGCCGCCAGCGAAGCGCTGCTGAACCTGGAGCACACCTATGCGGTCACCCTGTTCGACCGGGTCAGCAACAAACTGGCGCTCAATGCGATCGGTCACACGCTGCGCAAGGAAGCAGAAACCCTGCTAGCCCACTGCCACAGCTTTGAGGAGAAGCTGCTGGATCACACCGACGTGGGCCACCTTAAAGTAGGCGCAAGTTTCACCATCGGCAATCATCTCGCCACGCGCTACCTCGCGGGCTATCTGGCGAGCTATCCCGAAGCAGATGTGCAACTGGACATCGCCAATACGCCGGATGTAGTGGCGCGGGTGCTCAACTTCGATGTGGACATCGGCATGATTGAAGGTGAGGTGCATCACCGCGAGCTCGAGCTGATTCCCTGGCGTGAAGACGAACTGATCGTATTCTGCGCCGCCGATCATCCACTGGCGCGCAAAAAGGCGCTCTCCAACAAGGACATCCGGGAGGCGCTGTGGATTCTGCGCGAACCGGATTCCGGCGCACGACAAACCTTTGACCGGGCATTGGCCGGCCTACTGCCCGATATCAATGTGTATCTGGAGTTCAAGCACAACGAGGCTATCAAGAACGCCGTGGAGTCGGGTCTGGGCATTGGCTGCCTGTCACGGATCGTGCTACACAAGAATTTTGCCAATGGCGATCTCGTGCCTCTCACCCTGCCCCGGCGCAATATGCGTCGTACGTTTTACTTTGCCCTGCCGCGCAAACGATTCCGTCTTGAATCGGTTGAATCATGGATGCGCATTTGCAGGGAGATGGACCGATAAAATCGTTGAATAATGCGTTGAAATACGCGTACCTGATGTGATGGACGGTGTGCGACCTGGTATGGCGATTTGGAAGACCCATAACATCAAAGCGGGGTAATCTTTCGTTTATCAAAGTTCTCATATAGCATGTAGACAGGTTATGAGGGCTCGAGCATGAAATCGATTCACGTTGTATTAGCCACTCTACTGTGTGTGGTGCTATCCGCCCACAGGGTGGCAGCCGACGTACCGAACCCGGGCTTCAACTCATTGTTCATTGGGCACAGCTTTTTCGTACCCTTTGCCTACGGTACGCCCAACTACAGTTCGGCGGCGGGCATTGCGGGTCATTCCCAGACAGTGTTCTTCTCCGGTGGAGCGAGCGGGGCACCGCAGGCGCTCTGGGAGAATGCCACCAAGCGTGCTGCGATTCAGGTCGTGCTCGACACCGGTAATGTGGAGCTGTTCGGTATGACCTACGAGCCCACATATCCCACGACGCAGGGCTATGAAAACTGGATCAATTACGCCTTGGCCCGAAACCCCAATACCCGCTTTTTCCTGGCATTGCCTTGGCGGGATTTCCCCCAGAACTACGACGCCGCGACGTATGCCAGCAGTTGGCTTCTTTTGCACTCGACTGTGTGGCACCCGTTCATCGACTCCCTGCGTGCACTCTACCCGGGTGTGGACATCTTCTGTATACCCTACGGCCAGAGCGCACCGGAGTTGCGTAACCTGTTCACGGCGGGCAACCTCCCGGATGTCAATGTCCTTACCGGTCCCAGTGCTGACGCTATCTTCGTGGATACCAAGGGACATCCGGCAGACATCCTGAAGGACCTTGGCCAACTGGTGTGGCTGAATGCTATTTACGACGTGGACCTTTCCACGTATTCCTACGGTCCCTACTACACCACGGACTTGAAAGGCATTGCCCAGTCGATCATGGCTGGTCACGATCCGAATTACGACGCCGCCTATCATGCTGATGTCGACGGGGATAGAGTGGGCGATTCGTTGGACAATTGCCCTTCTACATCCAACCCTGACCAAGCAGATGCCAATGGGGATGGCATCGGAAACCTGTGTGCATTGCCACCAAGTTGTTGATTGCACCAAAAAGGGGTCAGAGCCCTCTTACATCTTTAATTGCACTTCTGTGTATTTGGCAGGTCCGATTGGTGCAGGGCTCTCTTGCTCAGAAGGCTGAGATATTCGCCGAGACGCCTGCACCAACCGGACCAGCCTTCCGTCGTGCTCAACACGCTCGACTAGCTCGATGAGAGGCCAGGTTGGTAAGGCCGCTCACCGCGAATATCTTAGCCTTCTGAGCGGTGGGCGG
>JANNXP010000181.1:0-61058 GCA_031409615.1 Haliea sp.
TACCGTGTGTTGGGGTGGGGGGTGGCCAGTTGGTGGTTGCGTTGCGGCGGCCCCCCACCGGGGACCCCCGCTATTTCCAACCCCGACACCCGAACCCGTAAATCAGAATACGTTCCTTCAGCGCCCGCGCGACGCCGGATAAATCATTGACCAGAGCCAGTGCCAGAAGCCGTTACCCGCAAGCACGTCCCGATCCACAGTATCAAAAAAATGCTCCAATCCCGCGGGGTCGGCAAAATAATCCATGCGGGTTTTGAAGCCCCGCGTGGGGTCCAACTCCTTGACCACCTGCGCCGGGCTTCCGGCAACCACGACATTGGCCGGCACATCCCGCGTCACCACGGCGCGCGCCGCTACCACACTGTTGTCGCCTATCGTCACCCCCTTGAGCACCGTGGAATGGTCCCCCAACCAGACGTTGTTGCCAATACGCACCGGGGTGGGGCGCTCATCCCGCACCATGCGGTCATAAATAGTGTGCCAGTCGGAATCAGTGACATACGCGCCATTCGCCAGCATCACTCCGTCGCCCAATACGATCTCGTCACTCGCGCTAAGTCTAGAGCCCGGACTCATCAGACAACAATCGCCAATCACCACGCGGCCCTGACCGACACCGCGCCCCCAGACTCCCACCTCCACTCGGTTGCCGGGCTCACCGATCGCGGTAAAGCACTTGCCGATGTGGATATTGTTGCCCGAGAGGTGCACATACCAGGGCTTCATAATCGTATGGTAGGGGCCCAGAGATACACACTCGGGACGCAGGAAATACTCCGCATACCAATACCTGAACTTCAAATAGTATTTCTTCATCCAGTATGGTCGCAGGTCGTCGCGCATGTGGAGCCCTTTGTCTCGGTAGATATGCCAGTGGTCGGAGGTTATGATCGCAGCAGCTGTGATTAACATCAAACCCACAGTCCATGATATGCGCATTTTGGAGGCGTTTAGCCACTTTGCAAGCCAATTCAAGTCCGGTCAGCAGCAATCAGCGCCACCTGCACCCTAAACTGGCAATGGTCGTTCGCCGCCACCTGCAGACGACACACAGCGCTACAATAGCTGCCCACAATAGAGATGCCTACGCGGCCCTGACCAGAGCGCTGAGCGCGCGCGCGCGCCCGCTGGTACTGGATTCCTTTTGCGGTACCGGGCACAGCACCGCAGCATTCGCAGCACGGTATCCCGGACATCTGGTAGTGGGCATCGACAAATCCGCACAGCGACTGGCAAAACATCCACACGACAGCGGCGACAACTACCTGCTGCTACAGGCGGACTGTGAAGATATCTGGAGCCTGTTGGTGCGCGATGGGCTGCAACCAGACTACCACTATATGCTTTACCCAAATCCCTGGCCCAAGGCCGCACACTTGCAGCGGCGCATTCATGGCCACGCGAGCTTTCCGCTGCTGTTGCACTTGGGCGGCATGATTGAACTGCGTTCCAACTGGCAAATCTATGTCGAGGAATTTGGCTGCGCCATGCATCTTGCGGGCCAGCGCGGATGCGTCCGCAAGCTGACAGAGCACGGGGTGGACCTCAGCCTGTTTGAACAGAAGTACCGGCGCAGCGGCCATGACCTGTGGTCATACACCGCGAGGATCATGCCGTGACGGAAAACGCCTAATAGGCTACAGTGCTCCCTGCAACGGGAGGTATACCCCATGTCCTCGACCACTACCGATCCCATGTGGGAACGGATTCGCCAGGAAGCGGTTAAGCATGCGAGCGAGGAGCCAATACTGGCCAGCTTCCTGCACGCTACCATCCTGAATCACGCGCAATTGGAACTGGCCCTCAGTTTTCACCTCGCCAGCCAGCTGGATAGCTCCACTGCCTCCTCACTGCTACTGCGCGAGGTAATTCTGGAGGCCTTCAAAAGCGATGCCTCAATTCTCGACGCCGTGCGCGCGGATTTACATGCGGTGGAGGACCGCGACTCTGCCTGCCACGAGCTCTACATCCCCTTTCTCTACTTCAAGGGCTTCCACGCCCTGCAGACCTACCGCGTGGCCCACTGGCTATGGACGCAGGGAAGGGAATCCCTGGCGCTGTTTTTTCAGAACCGTATGTCAGCCGAGTTTGGCGTCGATATTCACCCGGCGGCCCGTTTGGGTCGAGGCATTATGCTGGACCATGCCACTGGCGTGGTCATCGGGGAGACGGCGGTCGTTGGCAACAACGTCTCCATCCTGCAATCGGTGACACTTGGCGGCACCGGCAAGGACGAGGGCGACCGTCACCCGAAAATCGGTGACGGCGTGCTGATCAGCGCCGGGGCCAAGATTCTGGGCAATATCCGTGTCGGCGAAGGTGCCAAGGTGGGGGCGGGTAGCGTGGTGCTGGAAGATGTTCCGCCTCACACCACCGTAGCCGGAGTCCCAGCTAAAATCGTGGGCCGACCCGCATCGGATCAACCCGCCCTGGAAATGGAACACGACTTCTGCTGCGACGAAGCTGCGGCACAACAGGAAGCCTCCTAGCGCCCCATTGGATCGAGGGTCTGGCCGGTAAAGCCTATTCGTCTGCGCGTATCGGGGAAGGAGGCGAATAGGCTTTGCCGGCCAGAGCCAGTGGCTCAACCGGACTGGTGATACTGGGGTGAAAGTTCCTGCACCGCATCAACAAACGCCGTGACATGCTCCGGATTCACGCCCGGGGTGATGCCGTGTCCGAGGTTGAAGACGTGACCACTGCCGTGCCCGTACGCCGCCAGTATCGCCTCAACCTCACTGCGAATACGCGCAGGTTTTGCGAATAACATGCTCGGGTCCATATTGCCCTGCACCGCGACCCGGTTGCCGACTTGTGCGCGAGCCACCTGTATATCCGTCGTCCAGTCGATGCCCACGGCCTGCGCGCCGCAATCGGCAATGGCGTGCAGCCATTGGCCGCCCCCTTTGGTGAAGACAATCACCGGCACCTGGCGCCCATCCGCCTCAGTGGGCAGGCGGGAGATAATCCGCTGCATATAGTTCAGCGAAAACTCCCGATAGCCAGCAGCACTGAGACTGCCGCCCCAGGTATCGAAAATTTGCAGCGCCTGGGCGCCGGCGCGCACCTGAGCCGATAGATAATCCGCCACCGCATCCGCCAACAGCGTCAACAACTGGTGCATGAGTTCCGGCTGGTCGTAAGCCATGGTTTTGACGTGAGCGAAGTCCTTGGACGAACCGCCTTCCACCATGTAGGTCGCGAGCGTCCAGGGGCTGCCGGAGAACCCGATCAGTGGCACCGTCCCATTCAGTTCCCTGCGAATGGTGCTCACGGCCTTCATCACGTAACCCAGATCATCGTCGGCCTTGATAGCATTCAAGCCAGCCAAATCCGCCTCAGTGCGTACGGTCTTGCGAAAGCGCGGCCCCTCGCCTTCTTCAAAATAGAGGCCCAGACCCAAGGCATCGGGTACCGTTAAAATATCGGAGAACAGTATGGCCGCATCCATCGGATAGCGCCGCAGCGGCTGCAGGGTCACCTCGCAGGCCAGCTCGGCGTTCTTGCACAGATCCAGGAACGATCCCGCATGCTCGCGGGTAGCGCGGTACTCGGGCAGATAGCGGCCCGCCTGACGCATCATCCATACCGGGGTGCGGTCAACACTCTGGCGCAGCAGGGCGCGCAGGAAGCGGTCGTTCTTGAGTTCAGTCATCGGATAATCTGCCGCTTTAGTGGCTGCCACGTGCCGCTCCCTGCAACAGTTCGCCAAGTTCGCACTCGCTAGCATCATCGACAATGCAGGCCGCACCAATATCTTTCAGCAGAATGAGTCGCAGCCGTCCATCAACAACCTTTTTGTCGCGGGACATCAGGCCCATAAAAGCCTCGGCGTCCATATCTTCAGGCGTGTGCACGGGCAGATGCATCCCCAGCAGCAGTTCCCGAAAATCGTCCACCTCCGAGGCGGCAATCCAGCCGCGGCGGGCAGACAGCTCAAGCGCGAGCAACATGCCAGTAGCCACTGCCTCCCCATGCAACCACTGCCCGTATCCTTGACCCGTTTCAATGGCATGGCCAAAAGTGTGGCCGAAATTGAGAATGGCCCGGATACCACCTTCGCGCTCGTCCGCTGCAACCACTTCAGCCTTGATGGCACAGCTGCGCTCAATCGCCTCAGCCAGAGCCGCCTCTTCGCGAGCCAGTAATCGCGGCATGTGTTGCTGTAACCAGCGGTAGAACGGCTGGTCGCTGATGAGTCCGTATTTGATCACCTCCGCCAGACCTGCACTCAACTCCCGGGCCGGCAGCGTATGCAGGGTATCGATATCGATCAACACCGCTCTGGGTTGGTAGAACGCGCCGATCATGTTCTTGCCCAACGGGTGGTTGACACCCGTTTTACCCCCTACAGAAGAATCCACCTGGGCCAGCAACGTAGTGGGTACCTGAATAAAATTAACGCCCCGTTGGTAGCAGGCCGCAGCAAACCCGGTGATGTCGCCCACCACACCGCCGCCCACGGCGACAAAAGTGGTGCTGCGACTGTGTTTGTCCGCCATCACCCTGTCGATTATTCCCGCGAGAGTGTCGAGGGTTTTATACTGCTCGCCATCTGGCAGCACCACTTCCGTGATCAACTGGCGCGGGCCTAGTGCGGACCTGACCCGCTGTGCATACAGTGGCGCAACCGTTTCATTGCTGACAATAACCACCTGGGAGCCCGCGACATGCTGTGCCAGCAGGCCAGTATCTGCCAACAGGCCCCGACCGATATAAACGGGGTAGCCGCGCTCACCCAGATCCACATGCAGGGTATGCATTAACGAAGACACTTAAATTCCTCTGCGCTGAGCTTGAAGGGGATCTATCATACCGCTTCGGAGGAGATGCTGTCTGTCCCGCGGCCTTATTCGGCGGTGAGTTCCTGCACGAGGCGCTGGGCCACAATACGCGGACTGCAGGCGTCAGTCTCGATGATATAGTCGGCAATCTCACGGTACAGTGGGTCGCGCTCCGCCATGAGCGCGCGGAGAATCTGCTCCGGGTCTCCTTTTTGCAGCAGTGGCCGCTTCCGGTCGCGACGGGTGCGTCTTACCTGTTCCTCCACAGTGGCATAAAGATAGACAACGAAGCCGCGACCTGCCAAAGCGCTGCGGTTCTCCGGTCGCAATACCACACCACCGCCGGTGGCCAGGACCACATCATCCCACTCGGTCATCTCCGCCACCACCTGCTGTTCGCGGTCACGGAAGCCCTCTTCGCCCTCAACATCAAAAATCCAGGGAATGTCAGCCCCGGTTCGCACTTCGATTTCCGTGTCCGTATCGGCGAAGCGCAGCTTCAGATGCTGGGCAAGATACTTACCAATGGTGGTTTTGCCGGCCCCCATGGGGCCGACCAGAAAGACTCTATGCAGAGCGGGCATGGTGCTCTAAACAACCCTAGTCAAGGAGCGTATCAGCCAAAATACGCGGGGTGATGAAGATCAGGGTCTCTGTCTTCTTGTGGTCGCTGGTCTCACTTCTAAAGAACGCGCCGATGTAGGGTATGTCACCGAAATACGGTACTTTGTTAACCGATTCAATATCCTCGGTTTTGAACACCCCACCCAGCACCACGGTCTCCCCATTGCCAACTAACACTTGCGTCATGAGCTGGGTGGTATCAATGGAGGGAATAAAGCCACCGGTACCACTGGGTACCAATTCACCCACCGAGTCCTGGTTGACCTTGAGATCCAGCATAATACGGTCATCTGGAGTGATATTGGGGGTGACAAACAACGCCAGTACCGCATCCTTGAAGGCGGTAGTGGTGGCGCCGCTGGCGGACTCCTGCTGATAGGGAATTTCGGTACCAGATTTGATTGAAGCCTCCTGCTTATCGCCGGTAATCACCTTGGGCTGTGACACGACCTCGCCTTCACCTTCAGCTTCCAGGGCAGACAGTTCAGCTGTCAGGAACAAATCACCGCTGGCAAAGCCAAGGGCAAAGCCGCTGTTGGATGCGACGCCCAGATCGACCAGCAGGGCACCGGGGTAGTCGACCGTCGGTTGCGTACCATTAATGGCCGATTGATTGAGATTAACCACATTTTCCGTATCACCGGATACCGACACCACATTGTCGCCCTTGTTCAGATACGCTCCACCCCACTCAATACCAAGATTCTTGGTCGCATCTGACTGTGCTATCACGATGCGGGCCTCAATCATTACCTGGCGGACTGGAATGTCTACCAGCGTCAGAAGATCACGAATTTCTGCCAACTTGGTCGCCGTGTCGGTGATAATCAAAGAGTTGGTACGCGCATCAACCACCACAGAGCCTCTGGGAGACGTCAGACTGCCGCCGTCCTCGGACCCCGCCTCGAACAAATCGACAATATCTTCCGCGTTGGCGTAACGAATACGCACGAACTCCGATACCAAAGGCGCCAGTTCTGCAAGTTGCTTGTTGGCCTCAATTTGCTGACGCTCACGCTCGGCGATTTCCGCTGCCGGAGCCACCATCAATACGTTGCCGACCTGGCGCTTGTCCAGACCCTTGGTCTTAAGTACCAACTCCAGAGCCTGGTCCCAGGGAACATTTTGGAGGCGCAGAGTTATGCGCCCCGCTACCGTATCGCTAGCCACCAGGTTTAACTCGGTAAAGTCGGCGATAAGCTGCAATACAGCTCGCACTTCGATATCCTGGAAATTCAGCGATATTCGATCTCCCACATAGTTAAACTCGTTCTTGCGTTTCTCTACCTCTTTCTTGCTTAGCGGCTTGACGCTTATCACGTATTCATTGTCGGTCTGATAAGCGAGGTAATCAAAATCGCCGGTGGTTTTCAATACCAGCGTTGCACCGCGTTCAGTGGTATTCACATCCACGCTATTGACCGGGGTGGCGAAGTCAGTGACGTCATAACGGCGCATCAGACGCTGGGCGACAGTGGTATCAATGAACTCCACGTTCACCTCGCCACCTTCACTAAACACGTTTACATCGACCGACGGATCAGAGAGATCCAGAGTGAGCTTACCCTCGCCAGCCCCGGTGCGCTGGAACTGCAGATCCCTGATCTCAGACGCTACCTCGGCCACTTCAACCACGGCAGTCTTGACCTGCGTCGGTTCACTAGCCGGCTTCAGGTAATCATTTCCCTCTTGACCGACCAGCAAAAACAAATTGTTGCCTTCCACCCGTGTTTCATAGGGAACCAGCTTAACCAACTCGACTACCAAGCGCGTGCGATCACCGGACTCGAGCACCACCGCCTTGGTGGCATTGCCATAGGGCAGTGAAAAACGCTTTTGCTCCAGACTACTGGTGGCCCCCGGAAAGTCGATAGCAATACGTGCCGGCTTTTCAATGGCATAGGTCTTGAAGTCAGGCGGCGCTTCACTGAACTCCACACGCACTTCAAATTTACTACCTGGCCTGGAGCTAAATTCAATATCCTTAACAGTCGGCGCGGCCAGCGCTGCATTGGTCACAATGCTCATCGCCAGCATAACGACGGCGTTACGCAACCTATTCCTCACGCTCTCTTTACCTTTCCCCACGGCCTTTGTCCCCACATTTTGTTTTTTATTTGCCATAGCTAATAGCCATGACTTCGGCTTATACACCGCTTAATTTGATTGTGCGCGGGCGCTCTACCCATCCATCGGGCGTGCCATCGCTAACAATTTCTACCACCGATAGAAATGTGTCCGTCATCTCAACAATTTTTCCGTGAGCCCGACCCAGATAATTTCCGGTTTTAACTCGATGAACGCCGCCATCAGGATCTTTTATCAGCGTCCAATTACTATTATCCCGCTCCAGTGTGCCAACCATACGCAGGGAGTCGAAAGTGTATTGCTCCAGAAATTCCTTCGTGCGGTTTTCATCAGGCTTTATTGCCGCAATCGCCTGCAGTTGAGCAATTTCGCGGACCTCTATGGGTCGGTCGAACGGGCTGCGCAAAGTAGTGGCGCTATAGGCAAATGCCTCATAGGCTTTGAACGTGGGGATAGGGGCAATGATACCGCCAGGGCGAGAACGCTTCTCCGCCATATAACTGTCCAGATCAGAGAAATTCCCACCTGAACAGCCGACGAGACTTGCTCCCAATACAGAACACAACAAAAAGGTACGAAAGAGACGGTTCATGACTCAGCCTCCCCGTCCTTGTACCGGTACGTTTTCGCGGTGATTTTCAAATCCAGGCTGTTGGGGTTCTTATCTTTCGCTGTTATCTGAAAATTGTGCAGTGTGACGATGCGCGGCAAGCCTGCCATACCACTGATAAATGCGCCTAGATCGTGATAGGAGCCCGACGCCGAAATGGCAATCGGCAATTCGACATAGAACTCCTTGGCCTGCTCTTTTTGCAGGTCAATTGCGGCAATTTCCAACCCATTTAGCAGACCCTTATTGGTGATATCTTCCAATAGTCCGGGCACTTCTGTGTCGCTGGGCAGCTGACTCACCAAGGCGCCAAAGGATTCCTCCATTTCCGCCAGTTGTTGGCGGTAGGCTTCAAGATTCGCGGCCTGAAACGCTTTCTTCTCGAAGTCCTTTTTAAGTGATACCTCTTTCGTTTCCGCTGCCGTCAACTGCAGCTGCAAATCCTTAATATGATAGTAGTATCCGCCGGCCAGAATGGCGATCAGCATGGCCGCCCAAATCACTACTTTGATCGCGACAGGCCATGATCCGACATTGTCAAAATCAAGATCGCTCAGGTCGAATTCACGCAACGATTGCATGGTGTCTTTAAGTGCCATCTGTCATCCTTCTCCCGACTCTTCTTCGATAGCCGGGGCCTGCACATTGACGGTCAAGGCGAATGTTGTTGCCTGGCTGCCGAATTCGGGGGCTGACTGCACCTTGTGCAGAACCGGATTCGCCAACCATTCCGATGCATTCAGCCGCCTCATCAAACTCGATACCCGATTATTCGATTCTGCAACACCCCTAATACTTATCTTTTCACCCTGGGTTGTTAGGTTGGTGTAAAACACACCGTCCGGCACAGTCCGCACCAACTGGTCAAGAACCCGCACGATAATAGGCCGGTTGCCCTGTAATTCCTGGATGACCTTCATACGATCCAACAACTGGTTACGACGCTTTTGCAGATCGCGAATCTCAGCGACCTGCTTATCCAGTTCCTTAATATTGTCGGCCAGATACTCATTGCGTGCCGACTGGTATTCGATCTGGCTGTTAACGATTCGATCAGCGAGCAATACCAAGCCCGCGGCAACAGCCAGTACGAGGGCTATGGTGGCCAGAAAAGCCTTTTTAAGATCCTGACGACGGTCTTCACGCCAGGGTAGTAGGTTGATCTGCGCCATTAGTCAAAACTCCGCAAGGCCAGACCGCATGCAATCATCATCGCCGGTGCGTCACTGCTGAGCGCCACCGCGTTTACGCGCGAGGATATCGACATCTGCGCGAAGGGATTCGCCACTGACGTAGGTGTACCCAGCTTTTCCCGCACCAACTCCTCCAGGCCCTCCATGGAGGAGACGCCCCCGGCAAGAATGATGTGATCAACGTCGTTATATTGGCTGGAGGAGAAAAAAAACTGCAAGGAGCGAGCTACTTGCTGGACCACGGCCTCCTTGAAGGGCTCCAGCACTTCCGGCTCATAGTCGTCTGGCAGGCCGCCCTGTTTCTTCGCCAGACCCGCTTCCTCCAGAGGCAAACCGTAGCGACGCATGATCTCGTCGGTGAGCTGCTTACCGCCGAACAATTGCTCGCGTGTATAGATGGTCTGGCCGTTGTTGAGCACGCTCAGGGTGGTCATGGTTGCACCGATGTCGACGATCGCAACCGTACTGTCTTCGTCCAGGTTTAGCTGACTCTGCAACAGGGAGAAGGCCCGCTCCATGGCGTAAGCTTCAACGTCCATTATCCGGGGCGTCAACTCCGAGCTTTCAATGGCCTCAACCCTGGATTCAATCGTCTCCCGCCGACAGGCTGCCAGCAGCACCTCCACCTGATTGTCGCGTTCCCGTGAAGGGCCCTGGACCTCAAAGTCAATGGCAACCTCCTCCAGGGGGTAGGGGATATACTGATCCGCCTCCAGAGTGAGCTGGCTCTCCATATCGTCCTCACTAAGGCCCGCTGGCATGTCTATCAATTTGGTGATGACAGACGATCCGGCCACTGCCGCCGCAACGTTCTTCAGCTTGGTTCGCGACTGCGCCACGACGCTGCGGATCGCATTGGCAACCCCTTCGATATCGTTGACGCTCTTTTCGATAACCGCATCCTGCGGCAGCGAACTGACAGCGTAACTCTCCACGCGATAGCGGCCTCCGGTATAGCTCAACTCCAGTAACTTCACTGTCGTTGAACTAATATCCAGCCCCAGAACCTGGGTCGCTTTTCTTTTTGCAAATAGTCCGAACAACTTATTTCCCTATCAGTATCACTAACTTAGGATATTTTTATGCACCAATACATTAATACTAGATATACCACAGACCTAAATATATCAAAACACAAAAAAGGCTTATAATTACCAATCCAACGCCGTCACCTCCGTTGCAGACTCATATAAATACCTGTTTTATAAAGGGAATAAATGTACTTCCTACGCCTTGTTCTGCGACTGTCCTTGTTCGGGCTTTTAGGTGCACTTTGGCTGCTCGCCGGGGTTTACCTTTACCTCAGCCCCAACCTGCCCGATGTTGACACCCTGCGTAACGTCAAGCTGCAGACACCCATGCTGGTGTATACCCGCGACGGGGAATTGATCGGTCAGTTTGGCGAGCAAAAACGCAGTCCTCTACCATTCGATGCAATACCCCAACAGTTCATCAATGCTCTGCTGGCAGCCGAGGACGATAATTATTTTGTCCACAGCGGCATTGATGTAATGGGACTTATGCGAGCCGTTTCCGAGTTGGTGCTCACCGGGGAGAAGGTCACCGGGGGCAGCACCTTGACCATGCAGGTGGCACGCAACTATTTCCTGAGCCGCGATCGCACCTTTATGCGTAAGTTCAATGAAATACTGCTGGCGATTGAGATCGAGCGCTCTTTGAGCAAGCAGGAAATTTTCGAGCTTTACTTCAATCGTATTTTCCTGGGCCACCGGGCCTACGGCTTTGAAGCCGCTTCCGACGTTTACTACGGTGTTACTATCGGTGACTTGAGTCTGGCCCAGCACGCCATGTTGGCCGGTGTTCCCAAGGCACCCTCGCGCATCAACCCCATCAGCGGACCGGAGGCCGGCCTACAACGCCGCAACTGGATTCTAGGGCGCATGCATACGCTGGGCTATATAGGCGATGAGGAATATGAAAGCGCGCGGCTCGAACCGGATAATGCTCGCCTGCACGGCGCTAACCTGAGCTTCCCTGCCCACTATGCAGCAGAAATGGCGCGGCAAGATATGGTGCAACGCTACGGCGACGCGGCCTACACCAACGGTTATCGTGTTTTCACCACGATCAGCAGCGAGTTGCAGCGCGTCGCCAGCAAAGCGGTTACGGACGGCCTCATCGCCTATGACAAAAGACATGGTTATCGCGGCCCCGAGCAGCACCTGCTACCGACGAGTTCCAGCGCGGACACTATTGATCAGTGGCGCTCAGCGCTTGCCGCGACGGCCACAATTGCCAGTCTGCAACCCGCCATTGTCACCTCAGTGGCCACCAACAAGGCTACTTTACTCTTGGCTGATGGCAGTACGCCCGATCTGTTATGGGAAAACGGCCTTCGCCAGGCCAAGCCCTACCTTTCCGAAAACGCAACCGGCCCGGCCCAAGTGCCACTGGCCAAGCTGCTGGCGGCGGGTGATCTGATCAGGGTCACACTGGATGAAGACGGCGCATATCGCCTGGCCCAGGTTCCGGCAGTACAGGCCGCACTAGTATCGCTGAACCCCGACAATGGGGCCATTGTCAGTGTTGTGGGCGGCATGGGGTTTGAGCAGAGCAAGTTCAACCGCGCCACCCAGGCTGAGCGCCAGCCAGGCTCAAACTTCAAGCCATTTCTCTACGCCGCGGCTCTGGATGCGGGATTCACTGCGGCAACTATTATTAACGACGCGCCGATAGTTCTGGAAGGCAGCACTCAGAATGACTTTTGGCGACCAGAGAACGACGATGGGAAGTTTTATGGTCCTACGCGCTTGCGCTGGGCACTGACCAAGTCACGCAACCTGGTCTCTATTCGCCTGTTGCAGCGACTGGGCGTAAAACGATTGATCAACTACGCCAAGCACCTGGGCTTCGATACGTCTGGGTACGCTCCCGAGTATTCCCTGGCGCTTGGGACCCAAACCATTACCCCGCTGGAACTGGCCAAAGGTTACGCCGTACTGGCCAATGGCGGCTACCGGGTGGAACCCTATATCGTGCAGCGCGTAGAGGGTCTTGAGGGAGAGGTAGTGTTTGACGCCAAACCACTGACGGTATGCCGGGACTGTGAGTTACTGTCGACTGCCCCGCCGGAGCAAGGCGCAGAGCTGAGTATGGAAGCGATCCTGGCCGGAGATAGCGCGTCAGACACTGGCCTGCCCCCGGCGCCGCGCGTGATGGACGAGCGGGTGCACTTTATCATCGACAGTATTCTCAAGGACGTCATCACCCGGGGCACCGGCCGTCGCGCCCTGGAGCTCAAGCGTAGTGATATTGCGGGAAAAACCGGTACCACCAACGGCCCCATGGATGTCTGGTTCTCTGGCTACAACCGGGATGTGGTCACTACGACCTGGGTCGGTTTTGACAATTACACGCCACTGGGCCGCAAAGAATTTGGCGGCACTGCGGCACTGCCTATTTGGATCGCGTATATGACCGCAGCCCTAAAGGACAGCCCGCAACTGGAGCGTCCAATGCCGCCGGACATTGTCACGGTCAAGATAGACCCACAAACAGGACAACTGGCAAGCGCCGGTCAGCGCAATGCAATTTTCGAGATTTTCAAGAAAGAAAATGTACCGCAGCGCTACGGGTCAGGCGACAACTCGCAATCCGGCAATTCGGGCATTCGTGACCAGATCAACGATATGTTCTAGCCCTAACGGGTCGGCAGATAATTCGGGGGGTAAGGAAGACGTGCCACGCCGCTGGCGACTGCCGCTCGCGCCACGGCAGGCGCGATACGCGTCAGCAAGCGTCCATCCACAGGCTTGGGAATAATATAGTCCCGTCCGAATGACAGCGCATCCAGTTCGCAAGCTGCCAGCACCTCGGCGGGCACAGGCTCCCGCGCCAATTCGCTCAAGGCCCGCACCGCCGCCACCTTCATCTCCTCGTTGATAATTGACGCACGAACATCGAGTGCACCGCGGAAAATAAAGGGAAAGCCCAGCACATTGTTGACCTGATTGGGATAATCCGAACGACCGGTGGCGATAATCAGGTCGTCCCGGGTGGCCAGAGCCAGCTCCGGCTTAATTTCAGGATCCGGATTCGAGCACGCGAACACCACAGGGCGCTCCGCCATTGTCAGTAGCATGGCCGGGGTAAGCAAATCGGCTCCGGAAAGGCCTATGAATACGTCGGCGCCGTTAATTGCGTCAGTCAAGCTGCGCTTGTCCGTGTGATTGGCAAATTCCTGCTTGTAGACATTTACGCCCTCCCGCCCGGCGTAGATGACGCCGCGACGATCCAGCATCAAGATATTTTCGCGCGGGACGCCCATGTTCACCAGCAGACGCATGCAGGCAATGGCTGCCGAGCCAGCACCCAGGCAGGTGATGATCGCGGTTTCCAGATGCTTGCCCTGAATTTCGAGGGCGTTGATCAGACCGGCTGCCGTAACAATGGCGGTGCCATGTTGATCATCGTGAAACACCGGGATATCACATTGCTCGATCAGGGCAGATTCAATTTCAAAACACTCGGGCGCCCCAATATCTTCCAGATTTATGCCGCCGAAGGTACCGGCGATACGCGCCACAGTGGCGATAAATTCCTGGGTATCCTCGGTGTCTACTTCGATATCAATGGCATTGATCCCGGCAAAACGCTTAAACAGTAGCGCCTTGCCCTCCATGACCGGTTTGCTGGCCAGACTTCCGAGGTTGCCCAGGCCCAGTACCGCAGTGCCGTTGCTTATGACCGCCACCAGGTTACCTTTGCCGGTATAGCGGTAAGCGAGGGCCGGGTCGCTGGCTATCTCTCGACAGGGCTCTGCCACGCCTGGACTGTAGGCCAGGGACAGGTCCCACAGAGATTCTGCAGGCTTGGTAAGTTCAACGCTGATTTTCCCGGGGACGGGCTCGGCGTGATAGGCAAGTGCTTCTGTTTTCAAGTCTCTGGACATTGAACTACCTGTACTCACTGGGCCCCCCGCGGAAAAGGGTCAGTGAGAATATAGAAAAGGTACAGCAGTCACAAGGCAAGAAATCATCATCTCGTGGCCTTTCGAGCGCAACCGACAATGGCTCTGGCGCTTGCGGATTGCCGCAGAAAGCTGCGGCAACGTCTTCGTTAGCTCTTTAACTCAGCGCTTGGTGCCGCGACCAGCGAAACGCTTGTTGAAGCGGTCGACACGGCCGCCGGTGTCCACGACTTTCTGCTTGCCCGTGTAGAACGGGTGACACTGTGAACACACGTCGATATGAAAATCTTCGCCCCGTGTTGAGCGGGTCTGTATGGTATTACCACAACTGCAGGTCGCGGTAATGGCTTCGTACTTGGGATGGATATCGGCTTTCATAGTGATGTAGCTCCTGGTCATTAGTGCCGCCACCCGATTGCTGCCGAGCACCGCACCTCACTGGGGGAGTTGAACTGCCACAGGCGTGGACAGCTCAAAAAATAGGCGGGCATCTTACCAGACAGAGAGCGATAAGCAATAGGTCGCAACGTTTTGCTACACTAGCCGCTTCCAGCAATCTCTCGCGTGTGACAAGGGGCGTAATGTCCATACTTCGCCTGGCCATCCCATCACCTCTGCGTCGCTCTTTCGACTACCTGCCGCCGAGCGGCATGAGTGAACAAGAGATAGGCACTCTGCAACCCGGCGTGCGCCTGCGGGTGCCCTTTGGACCGCGCGAGGTCATCGGCTATCTATTGGCGGTGTGTCCCGAGAGCGCAATTGCTGCCGGTGCCCTCAAGCCCGCGCTGGAGTTACTCGACACAACACCATTGGTCGACCCGCAACTCCTGCACCTCTGCCACTGGGCGGCTGCCTACTACCACCATCCCGTGGGAGAGGTATACGGCACCTTATTCCCCAGGCGTCTGCGTGAGGGCAAGCCACACCAGTCGCACGGCACCCCCGGCTGGCGACTCACCGCGCGCGGCAAAGGCCTCCCCCGGGAGGCTCTGCCAAAATCGCCACGCCAGGCACAGGCTATCGACATGCTCAGGCAACAGCCTGTTGTCGAAAACGCCGCATTCAAAAATACCGGTATCAGTGGCGCTGTTTTGCGCGGCCTTCAGGACAAGAACCTGATCGAAACCTGCACCATAAGTCAGCACTTGCAAACCGTTAGCAGCAACCAGAGCCTGATACTCAATGCAGAGCAGGCAACTACCTTTGCAGCGTTCATGGCAGCTGAGGAGGGTTTCAATTGCCACCTGCTGGAGGGGGTTACCGGTAGCGGCAAAACCGAAATCTATCTGCAACTCATTGCCCACTGCCTGCAACGAGGACGCCAGGCCCTGGTTCTGGTCCCGGAAATCGGCCTGACACCCCAGACTCTGGCGCGCTTCCAGCAGCGGTTTGCGGCGCATATCGCTGTCTTACACTCTGGCCTGAGCGATGCCCAACGCTACCTCGCCTGGGAGGCCGCTCGCAGCGGCGCTGCACACATTGTCATCGGTACCCGTTCAGCGATTTTTACACCCCTGGCCAATTTGGGATTGATTATCGTGGACGAGGAGCACGACAGTTCCTACAAACAGCAGGACGGCTTTCGCTACTCTGCCAGAGACGTCGCCGTGAAGCGGGCTCAACTAAACGCCTGCCCAATTCTGCTGGGTAGCGCGACACCGTCACTGGAAAGTATCCACAACGTACTCGCGGGCCGCTATCAACACCACCAGCTCACCCGGCGGGCCAGCAGCGGGGGTATGCCCGACATCAAGGCCCTGGATGTGCGCCGACAGGAACTGCGGGCGGGGCTGTCCGACACCCTCATCTCCGCCATAGAAGACAAGATGCGCCTGGGACAGCAGGCCCTGCTATTCCTCAACCGCCGTGGTTACGCCCCGACATTGCAGTGCCACGATTGCGGCTGGGTGGCTGAATGCCACGCCTGTGATGCACGACTGACCATTCATCGCCGACGGCGGCGACTGCGCTGCCATCACTGCGGCGCCGCCAGCACCCTCCCCGAACAATGCCCACAGTGCCACAGCGAGCGACTGTTGGCGGCAGGACTGGGCACCGAGCAAACAGAGGAGTTCCTGCGTGCCCGCTTCAAACAGTGGCCTATCCATCGCGTCGACAGTGACTCCATGCAGGGCAAGGGCACCATGCAGGCCCTGGTCGAAGAAATCAATCAGGGGGCGCCCTGCATTCTGCTCGGCACCCAGATGCTTACCAAAGGTCACCACTTTCCCGCCGTTAGCCTGGTCGCAGTCATCGATGCCGATGCCCTGTTGTTCAGCGCCGATTTTCGCGGCGAGGAACGCATGGCGCAGCTGCTGACCCAGGTGGCAGGACGCGCCGGACGCGCTGAACTCCCCGGCAGCGTTGTGCTGCAAACGCACTACCCCGACCATCCGGCACTGCTCGCCATGCTGGGCAGCAGTTATGCCGATCAGGCGCGGGCGTTACTCAGGCGTCGGCACGAGTCGGGCATGCCGCCCGCCGGTCAACTGGTCGTGTTGCGCACCGACTGCCCAAACGCCGAATACGGCGAACAATTCCTGCGCAACCTGCGCGAACGCAGCACCGCGGATCTTCCCGAAGGGGTCAGGCTGATCGGGCCACTGCCTTCGCCCATGCAACGCCGCGCTGGCAAATACCGCTGTCAATTGCTGCTCACCGCACCCCACCGCGCAGCGGCTCAGGCTGCGGCCAGTCTGCTGGTCGCTAACGCCGAGGCGCTAGCGGCCCGACATGGACTGAAATGGTCGATCGATATCGACCCCCAGGACGTTTACTAGACGCGACTGCGCTGGCCCTCGCTGCCGCTTATGATGATAATATGCTGGGCCGGACCTGTCCGTGAACACGCGCGCCCTTCGCGAGCGCCCCGCAACCCACTGAAGCGACCCAGGTATAACCCCGAATAATGAAGGAAGAACTCACACGGCTTATTCACCAGGCCCTGGATGCACTGGTTGTTCAAGGACTGTTACCCGCTGATCTTGCGCCGCAGGTGCAGATAGACCACACCCGCGACAAGAGTCACGGCGATCTGGCGAGTAATATCGCACTCGCGCTGGCCAAGCCGGCGCAGCGACAACCGCGTGAACTTGCCACCCTGATCTGCGCCGCCTTGCCGACCAGCCCATTGATCACACGCACTGAAATCGCCGGCCCCGGATTTATCAACTTCTTCTTGTCGGATGACAGCAATCAGGCCGTTGTCCGCACCATTCTTGAGCAGGGGACGTCCTTCGGCAGCAGCAATGCGGGGCTGGGACGCAGGGTGCAGGTAGAGTTTGTCTCCGCCAACCCCACCGGGCCGCTGCATGTCGGTCACGGCCGAGGAGCTGCCGTAGGTGACAGCCTCTGTCGCCTGCTGGCAGCAACCGGCTGGAACGTGTCCAGCGAGTTCTATTACAACGATGCAGGTGCGCAGATCCACAACCTGGCCCTGTCGGTCCAGGCGCGCTGCAAGGGCGTGGCGCCGGACGACCCCCGGTGGCCAGCGGATGGCTACCGGGGCGACTACATCGCAGAGCTGGCCCAGGCCTATCTGCGCGGTGACACAGTAGACGCCCAGGACCGCCACGTTATCGGCTCCGGCGATGCCGATGATCTTGAGGATATCCGCCAGTTCGCGGTGGCCTACCTGCGGCGTGAGCAGGATCTGGACCTGAAGGCCTTTGCGGTACACTTCGACGTGTATTTTCTCGAGTCATCCCTATACGAAGACGGCGCGGTGGAACGCACTGTGGCACGCCTTATCGAAAGCGGCCACTGCTATGAACAGGAGGGCGCGCTGTGGCTGCGCACCACTGACTTCGGGGATGACAAGGACCGCGTGATGCGCAAGGGCGATGGCGGATACACCTACTTCCTGCCCGATGTGGCCTACCATTTCAATAAGTGGCAGCGCGGCTTTGTGCGCGTCATCAATGAACAGGGCGCCGACCACCACAGCACGGTAACCCGCGTGCGCGCGGGCCTACAGGCGCTGAACCAGGATATCCCCGCCGGCTGGCCCGATTATGTTCTGCACCAGATGGTCACCGTCATGCGCGAGGGCGAAGAAGTCAAAATATCCAAGCGCGCGGGCAACTATGTCACGCTGCGCGACCTGATCGATGAGGTTGGACGGGATGCCACCCGCTATTTCCTCGTGGCTCGCGCGCCCAACTCGCAACTGACCTTTGATATTGATCTGGCGCTGTGCCAGAGCAATGATAACCCCGTGTATTACATCCAATATGCCCATGCCCGAAGCTGCAGTGTGCTGCGCAAACTCGTCGAGCAAGGCTGGGAATGGCAGGGCCACACCGCGCTGCAACACCTGGATCAATTGCAGGAGGAGCACGAGAAAAATCTGTTGCGCCGGCTCGACCGCTATCCGGAGGTGGTGGCTACCGCCGCCCTGAATAACGAACCTCACACCGTGGCCACCTACCTGCGGGAATTGGCTGGTGACTTTCACACCTGGTACAACGCCCACAAGATGCTGGTTGAGGATAGGGCCCTACGCGACGCGCGTGTTGCCCTCAGCCAGGCGGCGGGACAGGTTATCGCCAATGGACTTGGCTTGCTGGGCGTGTCCGCCCCGGAGGTAATGTAACCGTGCCCCAGGATTTTGCCAAACGCAAACAGGACTCAGGTGCGAGGAAAGCCCCTGCTCAGAAAATGCAGGCTCGGCGACACTCCGGCGAAAACCAGCCGCGCGGCAAAGGCTTTCGCCTGTACGTTGCGGGCGTGCTCACAGGCATATTTCTGAGCCTTCTCGGCTACCTCGCTGCACTTCCCGACCCGGCAAACCCAGCGCAGGAAATTGCCGAAGCACCAGCGACTCCTGCAGCTGAAGTTCCTAAACCGCGCTTTGATTTCTACACGCTGCTGCCCCAGCAAACTATCGACGTAAAGGAAGAGCCAGAACCGGTAGAGCCAGCGGCGGTTGTCAGCAAAGCTCCCACACCGAGCGCAGCACCGCAGCCCTATTTTCTGCAGGCGGGATCATTCCGCCAACAAGACGATGCCGAACGGCGACGCGCCGAAATGCTACTGCTGGGTCTCGATCCACAGCTGGAGGAAACCAGCAACGACAGTGGCCGTTGGTTTAGGGTGTACCTCGGCCCCTTCGACTCCCACGACTCTGTGGCCAAAGCGCGCGGCCTGCTGGCCAACCAGAATATCGAGACAGTACTCCTGAAGCGCAGCGGACCTTGATTTCAGCGCCCTGACTTGAATTTCAGGCACATCGCCCCATAACTGCCAGACCGGGTCCTCTGGTAGCCCACTATTCAGCCCGCAGGAGACAAGACGTGGAACAGTTCCGAGGCACGACCATTCTTTCGGTGCGCCGTGGCGGCAGTGTGGTCATTGGTGGGGACGGCCAGGTGTCTATGGGCAATACCGTGATGAAAGGCAATGCGCGCAAGGTGCGCCGCCTTTATCGAGATCAGGTGTTGGCCGGATTCGCTGGCGGCACGGCTGACGCGTTTACCCTGTTCGAGCTGTTTGAAGCACAGTTGGAAAAACACCAGGGGCATCTGGTGCGCGCTGCGGTAGAACTCGCGAAAGCATGGCGCACCGAGCGCGCGCTGCGACGACTGGAGGCGCTGTTGGCCGTCGCCGATAAGGACACATCGCTGATCATTACTGGAAATGGAGATGTGATAGAGCCCGAGGACAACCTGATTGCAATCGGCTCAGGCGGTCCTTTCGCCCAGTCTGCGGCCCGCGCCCTGCTGGATAATACCGAACTTGACGCGCGCAGCATCGTCGAGAAGGGCCTGGGCATCGCCGCCGATATCTGCATCTACACCAACCACAATCGCACCATCGAACAACTGGATTTTTAGGTCCTTATGTCCAATATGACGCCCCGCGAGATTGTTCACGAACTGGACAAACATATCATCGGCCAGGATGCGGCCAAACGCGCCGTTGCCATTGCACTGCGCAATCGCTGGCGGCGGATGCAGTTGCCCGAGGAACTGCGGGCCGAGATTACCCCCAAGAATATCCTCATGATCGGGCCCACCGGCGTGGGTAAAACAGAGATCGCACGACGTCTGGCAAAACTGGCTAACGCGCCCTTCGTCAAGGTCGAGGCGACCAAGTTTACCGAAGTGGGTTATGTGGGCCGCGACGTTGAGTCTATCGTGCGCGATCTGGTGGACGTGGCGATCAAAATGTACCGCGAACAGGAAATGACGCGCGTGCGTTTCCGTGCCGAGGAAGCGGCGGAGGAGCGCATCCTGGATATCCTGCTACCCCCGGCTCGCGATACCGCCATCGATCCCGCGTCCAGCACGCGGCAATTACTGCGCAAAAAGCTGCGCGAAGGCGATCTCGACACCAAGGAGATCGAGATCGAAGTGAGCGCCAGTCTGCCCGGGCTGGAAATCATGGCCCCGCCGGGCATGGAGGAAATGACCAATCAATTGCAGAGCATGTTCTCCAATATGTCACGGCAGCAGCGCAAAACCCGCAAGATGCCGGTCAAAGCCGCCTTTGCGGCGCTGTGCGATGAAGAAGCCGGGAAAATGATCAATGAGGACGAACTCAAGCAGAAGGCAGTGAGTGAGGCGGAACAAAACGGCATCGTCTTTATCGATGAACTGGATAAGGTCGCCAAACGGGCCGAGGGTGCCGGGGCTGACATCTCGCGCGAGGGTGTGCAGCGCGACCTGCTGCCGCTGATCGAGGGCTCCACCGTCAGCACCAAGCACGGCATGATCAAGACCGACCACATCCTGTTTATCGCTTCCGGCGCATTCCATTTGGCCAGGCCCTCGGACCTCATACCAGAACTGCAAGGGCGGCTACCCATTCGCGTGGAGTTGTCGGCACTATCGCCCGATGATTTCGAGCGCATACTGACCGAGCCAAACGCCTCCCTGACCGAGCAGTACCAGGCATTGCTGGCCACCGAGGGCGTGACGCTAACGTTCACCCAGGATGGCCTGCGGCGCATTGCCGAGACTGCCTGGCAAGTAAATGAGAGAACCGAGAATATCGGCGCAAGGCGGCTGCACACCGTGATGGAGCGACTGCTGGAGGATACCTCCTTCGGCGCCGCCGATGCGGGCCTGCAGCAGGCGACTCTCACCGTGGACGCAGCTTATGTTGACCAACAATTGCAAGCGCTCAGCACCAACGATGACCTGTCCAGGTTCATTCTGTGATGGCGGCTGAGTCCGAACAACATAAACCCGTCGCGATTCAACTGCACAGTCGCTCCCGGCAACTGGAGCTGGGGTATGGAGGTGGCGAGAGCTACTCTCTGAGCTGTGAATATCTGCGCGTGCATTCACCCTCCGCTGAAGTGCTGGGCCACGGCCCGGGACAGGAAGTCCTGCAAACGGGAAAACTGAATGTTGGTATCACGGCTATCAAACCGGTCGGTAACTATGCATTGCAACTGGTATTTGACGACGGCCACGATACCGGCCTGTACTCCTGGCGCTACCTGTATGAACTCTGCCAAGGCCAGGAATCCAAGTGGCAGAACTACCTGGACCGTCTGGCCAAGGCCGGGGCAGGTCGAGATCCTGACGTTCAAATCTTGAGCTTATAGATTTCGCGAGCTCGTTCCTGCTATCGGCTCAGGCCGGGACAGCGTTTTCGCCCGCTTCCCCGATGCGGGCCACCCGATACTCGCGAACGAAAACGCTGTCCCAGCCTGAGCCTTGATTCCGGAATTTGCGGGAAACAGTGTTCTTTGTTAGCACTGAGCGAGGGCTGGGGAGGTAGGAGTGCAATTGGTCCGCAAGTATCGGGGAAGCGGGCGTATTGCACTCCTACCTCCCCAGCCCGTCAGTTCACGTTCAGATCATCCGCACCACATAAAAGTGGCGACACTTTCTGTAAAGAGCCCAGTGGGAATACGCAACCGTGTAGGCCAACCTGACCAGGCGCATGCATCAGGTTATACTGCATCGTTCCTTGAATCCCGGGCGGAGGCGCCATGAACGACAAAGACACCACACACTTCGGCTTTAAGGACGTAGCGAAAGATGCCAAGGCCGGCATGGTGGCCGATGTATTCCACTCGGTGGCAGCGCGCTATGACCTGATGAATGACTTGATGTCGGGCGGCATACACCGCATCTGGAAGCGCTTTACCATCGAGTTGAGCGGCGTGCGTAAAGGCAACGCTGTACTAGATATTGCTGGCGGCACGGGCGATCTGGCGGCTCGCTTTGCGCAACTTGTAGGTCCTCAGGGGCGCGTGGTGCTGGCTGACATCAATGACTCCATGTTGCAGGTGGGGCGCGATAAGCTGCTGGACCAGGGCCGCCAGGGCAACATCGAATTTGTGCAGGCTGACGCCCAGTATCTGCCCTTCCCCGACGACAGCTTCGACTGCGTTACCATCGCCTTTGGCCTGCGCAACGTCACCGACATCAACCTCGCCCTGCGCTCCATGCTGCGGGTGCTCAAACCCGGCGGCCGCCTGCTGGTGCTGGAATTTTCCAAACCTAAAAATGCCCTGCTCAGCAAAGCCTACGACACCTATTCCTTTCGCGTGCTGCCGGTCATGGGCCGTCTGGTGGCCAACGATAGCGAAAGCTACCAGTACCTGGCTGAGTCTATCCGCAAGCATCCGGACCAGGAGACGCTCAAGGACATGATGGAAGACGCGGGCTTTTGCCAGTGTGAATACCACAACATGACCGGGGGTGTTGTCGCCTTGCACCGGGGTATCAAGGCCTGAAATGGCGAGCGCTGTAGACCCCACACTGCACACCGCGGCTCTGGCCGCACTGGAGGCGGCGCTTAATCGCGCTCTGGCCCTGTCATCCCACAGCAAGGCAGAGTTGGCGCGACTCGAAGACTGTGTCTTCGCCCTGCACTGCACTGCGCCCACTGTTGATATCTACCTGCATCCGGGCGCACAGGGTATCCGCGTGACGGGTATTCACCTGGGCCCGGTCACCACCAGCATAAAAGGGGAGGCAGCAGATTTCACTGAGCTGGCCACCTCCAGCGACCCTACGGCCACCCTGATCAATGGCGGCCTGGAACTCGAAGGCGACAGCGCCCCGCTGCTTGAGCTGCGGCATATTCTGGTGGCGCTCGATATGGATTGGGAAGCGCCCCTGGTAAATGCCCTCGGTGATGTCGCCGGACACCAGCTGGCACAACTGTTGCGCCGTGCTTTTGCCTGGGGCAAACAAGCGTCCACCGGCCTGGCCAGACAACTGGACGAGTTCATCCATGAGGAAGCGCGGCTCAGTCCGCCGCGGCTGGAAGTGGAGGATTTCTACCGCGACATCCAGGAGCTGGGACTGCGTGTAGACCGTCTGCAATCACGCACTGAGCGACTGCGGCAACGTCTCCAACAACGTCTCCAACAACGCCTGCAAAAGTTGCGGGGCTAAGCCGTGTCCCGCGCCCTGCGTCTGGCCAAAATCCTGCGGATCATCGGTCGCTATCGGCTGGATGAATTTGTCGACAAGGAACGCCTTCCCACGTTACCGCGAGTTGCCCTGGGCCTCTCACCCTGGCGCCTGCAACGGGCACCTGATCTTCCGCGCGGCGTGCGCCTGCGCCGCGCGCTGGAGGAACTGGGCCCGGTATTCATAAAATTCGGGCAGATGCTGTCCACCCGGCGCGACCTGTTGCCCGAGGATATCGCGGACGAACTGGCCAGGCTGCAGGACAATGTTCCTCCGTTCCCGCAGCAACAGTCCATCGCCATTATCGAGAAGGCACTGGGCAAACCGGTAACCGAACTGTTCGCCACCTTCGAGAACACGCCCATGGCCTCGGCTTCAGTGGCCCAGGTGCATGGCGCCACCCTGCACAGTGGCGAGCGGGTGGTGGTCAAGGTGGTGCGCCCGGATATCGAACCGGTCATCCGTCAGGATATTGCGCTGCTTTATACCCTGGCGCGGCTGGCGGCAAAATACCATCCCAATGGTCGGCGTCTGCGCCCGGTGGAAGTGGTGTCCGACTATGAGCTGGTCATTCTCGATGAACTGGACATGGCCCGGGAGGCCGCCAACGCCTGTCAGCTGCGCCGCAACTTCGAACACAACAAGCTGCTTTATGTTCCCGAGGTGTATTGGGAGTACACCTGCCGCAATGTGTTGACCATGGAGCGCATTGCAGGAATCCCCGTTACCGATCTGGAGGCGCTGCGAGCGCGAGGTACCGACCTCAAGTTACTGGGCGAGCGGGGCGTGGAAATATTTTTCACCCAAGTCTTCCACCACAGCTTCTTCCACGCCGACATGCACCCGGGTAATATTTTTGTCGATGCCACAGACCCGGCCGACCCTACCTACATCGCCGTGGACTGCGCCATCGTTGGTAGCCTGTCGGACGCAGACCAGTATTACCTCGGCCGCAATCTGCTGGGTATTTTCCGTCGCGACTACCGTGAAGTAGCACAACTGCATGTTGAATGTGGCTGGGTGCCACCGCATACCCGAGTACAGGACTTTGAATCTGCCATGCGCGCGGTGTGTGAGCCGATCTTCGAACGCCCCATCAGCGAAATATCCTTCGGCCAACTTCTGGTGTACCTGTTCCAGACCGCCAGCCGCTTCGACATGGAGGTACAACCCTCGCTGGTGCTGTTACAAAAAACGCTGTTGAACATCGAGGGCCTGGGGCGGCAGCTGTATCCCGATCTCAACCTGTGGGATACCGCACAGCCGTTTCTGGAGGAGTGGGTGCAGCAACGCTATTCGCCTCCCGCAGTACTCAAACGCCTGCAACGCCATGTACCCTCGTGGCTGGAGCAACTGCCGCAACTGCCTGAGGCGGTGCTGGGCAGCCTGCTGCAATCGAGTGACAGCCATCGGCGCACGCCCACACCGCAGCAGCAGCCTGGCGCAAAACAGCAGCGAGGGGAGGAACTGGCACGCGGGCGGCGCCATTTACTGGCGGGCCTCGCCTGTGTGGCCGCCGCGGCTACTGCGTTGCCCGGGGTCTGGCACATTCTGGCGCAGGCACCCTTGATCAGCTGGTTGCTGGCCGGTGTGGGCGCGGCCCTGCTGTGGCCGCGGAACCGCTGAACGTATGTGTCAACCGGCACCCTGTGCCATAATGCGGCCCTACCTGGAAGAATGTCATGACTGAGCCCAGCGCGTCGCTGCCAAATATCAAGTGGAACGAGCAGGGATTGATCCCCGTTATTGCCCAGGACTGGCAGACCGGAGAGGTGCTGATGCTGGCCTGGATGAACACCGACGCGCTGCAACTGACCCTCAGCGAGGGCCGCGCTATTTACTGGTCCCGCTCAAGGCAGGCCCTGTGGCGCAAGGGCGAGGAATCCGGCCACGTGCAGCACTTGAAAGAGCTGCGCATCGACTGTGACGCCGACACGGTACTCATAAAAGTTGAACAAATTGGGGGTATCGCCTGTCACACTGGCAGGCGCAGTTGTTTTTACCAGCGACTGGAGGATGGCGTCTGGCGCGTCACCGACAACGTTATCAGGCAACCCGAGGATATCTACGGGAACAAACCATGAGCGATGTGTTGCAACAATTGGCAATTACCCTCGCGGCACGCAGGCAGGCTGACCCGGAGCAATCCTATGTGGCGAGCTTGCACCACAAAGGCCTGAACAAGATCCTGGAAAAAGTGGGAGAAGAGGCCACCGAGGTCATTCTCGCGGCCAAAGACGCTGCGGCGGGGGGTGATCGCAATGCCGTTATCGGTGAAGTAGCCGATTTGTGGTTTCACAATATGGTGATGTT
This sequence comes from Haliea sp., assembly GCA_031409615.1. GTDB lineage: Bacteria > Pseudomonadota > Gammaproteobacteria > Pseudomonadales > Halieaceae > Marimicrobium. The sequence continues at coordinate 25,923 of JANNXP010000181.1, forward strand.
GTCCCATCTGGAGTTGAATGTAGAAGATGTATTGCGGTGCTTGAGCGACCGCGTTGGAGTCTCCGGTCTCGACGAAAAGGCAGCGCGAGACACATCGGGCAAATGATATGCTGTTAACAGCGCAAGGATAACGGGAGATAGCTATGGGAATGGGTGGATTACATATCTGGCATTTGTTGATCATTCTGGTCATCGTAATAATGCTGTTTGGTACCAAACGGCTGAGTACTCTTGGCAGTGACTTGGGCAGTGCAATAAAAGGATTCCGCAAGACCATGTCCGACGACACCGACGCACCACAACCAAGCGATGGTACCGAGCCCAACAAGAGCGCAGACAGCACCGTAAAGGACAAGTAAACCCGGCATGTTCGATATAGGATTTTCCGAACTTGTTCTCGTCGGGATAGTAGCCTTGTTGGTTATTGGACCAGAGCGCCTGCCTGAAACTGTGCGGACTGCAAGCATGTGGCTGAATCGCATCAGGCGCGGCTTCAATGAGATCAAGCAGGAAGTGCAGCAGGAGCTACACAATGACTCCGTGATGCAGACGCTGCGCGAGACCCGCGAACAAGTAAAGGAGAATGCTGCCGCCATCGGGCGTGATTTGCACGACACCTCGGGGTCACTGACTACCCCACCGCCCGAAACTACCAAGTCCAGCGGGCAAGAAAAAGGTTCAGCGGAAAAGCCGTCCGAATGAGCGAGCCTGAATCCATCGATCAACCCCTGCCGCTGATCGCGCACCTTACCGAATTACGCGACAAGCTGCTGCGCGCGCTACTAGCGGTGCTGCTGATCTTTATTTGCCTGTTTCCCTTTTCCAACGATATCTACACGTTTGTCTCGGAGCCACTGCGCTCCATTTTACCCCCCGGGGCCAGCATGATCGCCACCGAGGTCACCACGCCTTTTTTCACTCCGTTCAAACTCACCCTGGTGGCAGCGATCTTCCTGGCGATGCCCTATGTCCTTTACCAGGCCTGGAGTTTTATCGCGCCGGGTATGTACCGGCATGAAAAACGTTTGGCCATCCCGCTGCTGGCATCCAGCGTACTGTTGTTTTATGCCGGGGCCGCCTTTGCCTACTATGTTGTCTTTCCCTTGATCTTCGCCTTTTTTACCAGCGTCGCGCCACAAGACATTACCATCATGACGGACATCAACAGCTATCTGGACTTCGTGCTCAAGTTGTTCTTTGCGTTCGGGCTGGCCTTTGAAATTCCGATCGCCGTGATCCTGCTGATCTGGACCGGCATTGCCACACCTGAGGCCATGGCCAGCAAACGTCGCTACGTCATTGTCGGTTGCTTTGTCGTTGGCATGCTACTGACCCCACCGGACGTGTTCTCCCAAACGCTGCTGGCCATACCCATGTGGATGCTGTTTGAAGCAGGCCTTTACTTCGGCAGGCTGATACAGCGCTCTGCGCCAGCGGATGAATCCTGACGGCTCTGGCCGGTAACCCTTTCCTCAGGGCAAAGCCCGACTTGCGAAATCAGGCTGCGGCCCACGACAACCAATCCAGAACGTCCCGCGCAGCGTATATTTCAGTATGAACTGCGCCAACGGCTTAGCTCTCCTGCGGCCGTTGCTAACAGTGGTTGTTAACAGTGGAGGCAAAGATGGGGCGGTACATTTTGGTCATTCTGCTGCTCCTGTGCGCCAAGGCTGGAGCAAGCGGCGGTACGCTGGATATCGTGGGCCAAGCGCGCCTTACCTTCCTGATTTGGCCTATATACGATTCGCGGCTGTACGCCATAGACGGCAACTATGAGCAAGGTCAGCTGCCGGTGCGGCTGGACATTCAGTACTTGCGCGATGTCTATGCAGAGGATCTTGTGCGGCACACACAAAGCGAATGGCAGCAGCAGGGGCTGTCTGATGCGGGGCAGCAGCAATGGCTGGCAGCACTCGCACAGCTGTTACCCGATGTCAGGGAAAAGGACGTGCTGTCGCTGGTGGTTGACACTGAAGGTCGCAGCACATTTTTGATCAATGAGCAGAGTCTGGGGCAGATTAAGGATCCTCAGTTTGGCCAACAGTTCCTCAATATCTGGTTGTCGCCCAATACCAGCCGCCCCGAACTGCGTCAGGCGTTGCTGGGCATCGAATAAATACCAAGACGTTTTGGTCATGTCGACCGGCGTTTGCCGCCACCTGGATTGTGTACTCAGGTCTTTTTCCCCTCCGGGCTCGCGTTCACGGATCCCCTGCGCGCTACGTCTGATACGGGCCGCCATCCAATGATTTCAATTCCCCAACATGGCCATACGTCTGATCGGTGCTACATTACTGTTTGACGCGCGCTGTATCCAATCACAGAACGGGGACTGCCAACCATGAACTGGACCGCCTCACTGCATGAAATTAGCGATGATCAACTGAGGCAGGCACTTGGACAGACCCACGTACCGGCACTGATGGCCGCGCTGGTTCACCTGACATCCTCGGGCGAGCACCTGCGGGGCGACATACGGCCCCATGTGGAACCGCTGGCGGTAGTGGAAGACGGCCTCACCGAAGCCGCGCGCGAAATGGCCAGGGCAAAGGCACTGGCCGCGCTGCTTGCCTACAGGGACGCGGGCTGCCCCCCGTTGCCGCCCCTGGCAGATTCGCTGGTTGAGGAAACCATGCATTACGTGACGGGTACGCCAATTCCGCCAGAGCACATGGCGCTGATGCGCGAGGAGCTGAACGTGTATGGGGAGGACCGGCGACGCGTCCCTATCGCCAGCGACGCGATACCTCACCCTGATCGTGTACTGGTGATCGGAGCCGGCATGTCCGGGATCCTCGCCGCGGTCCGCTTGCAGGAGGCAGGTATATCCTTCCTGGTCGTGGACAAGAATCCTGAGATTGGCGGCACCTGGTATGAGAATACGTATCCAGGCTGCCAGGTGGACTCGGCGAATCACCTCTACAGCTACATCTTCGCACCGCGCAACCAATGGAGCGGCCACTATTCCGGGCAGGCGGAGCTGTTTGCGTACTTCATCGGCGTGGTCAGGGATTTCAATCTGCGCCAGTCGATGCGCCTGAATACGGCAGTGGAACAGGCGGTCTACGACGAGAGCGAGAATTGCTGGACGGTCACCTTCAAGGACGCTGCGGGCGGCATTGCCAGTGAGCGCTTCGACAGTATCATTAGCGCCTGCGGACAACTCAACTCGCCCTCCATGCCAGACATCCCCGGCATTGGCGCCTTTGAGGGTATCGCCTTCCACTCGGCGCGCTGGGAACATCAGCACGACCTGCACGGCAAGCGCGTGGCGGTAATCGGTACCGGGTGCAGCGCCGCGCAATTCGTACCGGCGATTGTCGATCAGCCGGCCCGCCTGCATATCTTCCAGCGCTCCGCATCCTGGCTGCTACCGACCGAGCAGTACCATCTAGCGATGAGCGAGGAGGAGTTGTGGTGTTTCCGCCATATTCCCTTCTACGCGCGCTGGTATCGCTTTTTCCTGTTTCGTGCCCGGGCCAATGATGGCTTGCTGCCCTTTCTCTACACCGAGGAAAACTGGGATGCACAAGACGGGTCGGTCAGTGCCGCCAATGCCGAATTGCGCGCGGCGCTGGAGGCGTCCATGCGCGAACAGGCCGGCGATGACAAGGATCTGTCAGATGCACTGATCCCGAGCTACCCACCGGGCGGCAAGCGGCCTGTACTGGATGACGGTCAGTGGATCAGCGCGCTGAAGCAGCCCCATGTCACGCTGGTGACCAAGCGTATCGAGTGCATAGAAGCGCAGGGGATCCGCACGGCGGATGGACAGTTACACGAGATCGACGTTCTAATCTATGGCACCGGATTCAAGGCCGACCAATTTCTCGTTCCCATGCACATCGTCGGGCGCAGCGGCAAAGAGTTGCACCGGGCTTGGCAGGGCAATCCCCAGGCCTACCTGGGAATAACCATTCCGGGATTTCCGAATTTTTACTGCCTGTATGGGCCCAACACCAACATCGTGGTCGGCAGCAGTATTGTGTTTGGTAGCGAGTGCGAAATGCGCTACATCATGGGCTGCCTGAAACTACAGTTCGAACACGGCATTGCAAGCCTGGAAGTGCGCGAGGATACATGTCTTGATTACAACAAGGACATCGACGCCCGCAACCGACTGCGAGCCTGGGGCTCTCCCCAGGTGGATAGCTGGTACAAAAATGCCGCAGGCAGGGTTTCGCAGAACTGGCCGGGGACGCACTGGGAGTGGTGGCAACAGACGCGAGCACCCGATCTGAAGGATTTTGTTGCAATTGGTCCTGCGCTGGTTGGCTCGACGCGTTGACAAATTAGTCAAATACTATAGTTTCATTGGCTGAAATAATTATAAATCGAGAGCACAGGACTATGACCCGGCAGGAAAACGCGATCTACGCCGACAGTGTGCTGGAGCAGAAAGCAGCGATCCCCGCCATTTACGGTGGTGTGGATTTCTCGATCCTGCCAGAGCGCTATGTCAATGATGTGGATATCAGCAAAGGTATCCCGTCGCGCTACCAACGCTACGCGCAAAGCGCCCTGTCCGATCCCGAGCGGGTCGAGAACATTCGCAACTACACCATGACCGGCGATCGGGTGGCCGATGCCTACGCCGCCCTGATACCGCAGCATGGATTCCGTACGCTGGTTGCCATGCTGGAACAGGCCTGCGAGCACGGCATCGAGGCCGTTGCTGATGCACCGCAAGAACTGGTGACATTTATTCGCGCGATGGAAGCCACACCCGATTGGGTGGACATGGCCATGGTTGAAAGGGGGGCGCGGCAGGAGCGCATTCCGCTGGCCACGATCTCGCCCTTTGCCATTCGGGGTGCGTTCATTGCAACCTTCATGAACAAGTATACGGCCCTGCCGATGACGATGACCGGCACCCTGTCGGATTCAAAATCCGCCAGGCGTGTGTTTGAAACTGCCAGCTTCTTCACTGCAACGGCCATGCCCGGCGCGATGCACCGGTTTGGCGCCGGGTTCAAGGCCGCCGCCAAGGTGCGCCTGATGCATTCCATGGTCCGCTACAACATCATGCAGAGCGGCCAATGGGATGTCGCCACCTATGGCATTCCCATTCCGCAGGTGGATCAGATGCCAGCGGGCCTGATCGGCATTTTTTTGCTGTCATTCAAGCTGCTGGGGAAAGGGCGCACACACTTTACGCCAGCCGAGCGTGAGCGCGTGGAAATGGCACGCTATCGCTGCTTCCTGTTGGGCCTGCCGCAGGACCTGCTGGGTGAAACGCCACAGGAAATTGTCGATCTGATCATGGCCCGGACGCTGTCGCTACGGGAAGAGTTTGACGACGCCACCTGCGGCGAGTTGGTGCGCGGCACGATGGAGGCCGAACTGTTTGAGCATGCGTCCCTACGCGGCAGAATGCATCGCTGGATGGAACGGGGCTTTTCCAAATTTTTCCTCATCCGACACTTCTGCGACGGCAAACCCGCTCGCGCCGAAAAAATGGGCATCTACTATCGCTTCGATGACAAACTGGCCACGGCGGTCACAATAATGGTGATCCTCGCCACGTCGGGTTTCTATAGCGTGGGCATGCGCATCCCGGGCGTGCGCACCCTGTTGGACAAACAATTGGTGAACAAGCTTGCCCGCCTGCTGGACAGTTATGGCCACGCCGATTTCATCACCGATGCCAAACACTACAAGCTGGCAGTGACTGACTAGATGGTCGATACAATCTCGCCCTGCCTTCGAGATTGAAGTAGTCGCTGTTAGTGCGCTTTCGCGGCACTCAAGTGTTCGTCCAACGAGCGATTGAGACACTGATGATAAAACTCCGGATCCGGCATCATTTCCCGACAACAGAGAAAGCTCAGGAACACGAAGCCGTTGTAACTATTGATCGTGTGAAACAGTCCAACGCCATCGGTCAGGCAGCCGAGGCCGATCCACACTGACGCTTTGGCGCCACAGAAATACATGGGGAATGACGGTCCCGGTACATTGGTCACAATCGTATGGGCGAGCGGAGCGCGGGTGGACAATCCGGTGACCGCCATCACGCGCATCCCCAGGGACATAAGACTGGAGGGCACCGAATTTATCATGGTGCTCAGTCTTTCAATGCCGATCGCGCTGGCGTACGCCTTGGAACTTATGGCGTCCTTGTTAATGGCCTGCAAGCGCTCAACCGGGTCCTCAATGTCGGTCCTGAGATTCAGGCGCATACCGGACACTTCATTGCCGCCTTCGGTGTTGTTGTTGGATGCGTCGCGCGTACTCATCGGCACACCGACCACCAGTGTGGTCGCAAGTAACTCACCTTTATCCTCCAGATACATCCGCAGCGATCCACCGACAATGCTCAGGAACACGTCGTTCAAGGTGCAGTTACCAATCCTGTTCTTGATAGTTTTCAGATCGTTGAGGTCCATTCGCAACCCGCCCAGCACACGGTGTGGAGACACCTTGACATTGAAGCGGGTGCGCTCGCCCATGTCGTGATCATCGATCCCGCCGTGGTCACCTTCCCCTGTGGCGACGGAGCGGGAGTTCATGGCGTGCTTGACGATGGCCTGAATCTGTTTGGGGCTTTTGAAAACCTTCATATAGGCCAAGCCCAATTTTTTGATGCTGGCCGGTTCACTCTCGGGCTGCCAGGTATCGACGGGTGATTTCTCTTTCGAGCGCGGCGCCAAGTCATGCAACGCTTCAATCATCTGGTTACCCGTGGCGCCATCTATCGCACTGTGATGAATCTTCATGTACAGGGCGAAACTGCCAGCGGGTAGACCGTTGATGTTATCCAAGCCTTCTATGATGTAGGCCTCCCAAGGCGGGCGGCTCAAATCCAGTGGGCGGCTGTGCAGACGCGCCAGCAGGATACAGAATTGACGCCAGTCTCCCGGTTTGGGCAGCGCCATATGGCGAACATGGAATTCAAGGTCGAACGACTCATCTTCCACCCAATAAGGGCGATCCAGATCCAGGGGCACTCGGGACAGCTTGCGGCGGAACACAGGCGACTTGTACAAGCGCTCTTCAAACCGTTTCAGGATATCTTTGAAACGTATCGGCTCTTCCCCTTTGGCGGGGGGATCGTAGATTAGCAACGGACTGATATGCAGCGGCGTGGAAGGCGTTTCATTGAAAACGAACAGGGAGTCGGTGGGACTGAGCTGCTTCATGACAGATCCTTGCAGGTGACCAACGCACAGTCTTGCGTTGCGGGCTCAGCGTAACTGATGCCGCTACTGTAAGATATTGTAGAAATCCGTCAATAGCTTTTTAGGTGTCACTCTCCTCGGCGAACGTATCATCGCACTTGATCTCAGAGAACTTTGCCGCCATTGTGGGGTTTCCCTTCGTTAGTTTCTTAACGGTCAAATCATCGGCTTTATTGTTGGCAAGACGAAGATTATTCTCAGAACTGAGCAGCGCCTCCTTAGTCTTTTGAAGATGGTCGATAGTTTTTTCGATCTCCTCAATGGCTGTCTTAAACTTCTTGGATGCCAGTTCGTAGTTCCGGGCAAAGCCAGTCTTGAACCCTTCGAGCTCGTCCTCGAAGGTCGTAATATCAATGTTTTGAGCTTTCACCAGGGCGAGCTCTGTTTTGTACTTCAGTGAGTTCTGGGCGGCGTTTCGCAGCAGCGTAATAATCGGGATGAAGAATTGCGGCCGCACGACATACATTTTTCGATAACGGTGGGAGACATCGACAATACCGGAGTTGTAAAGCTCACTATCAGGCTCAAGCAGTGAAACGAGGACCGCGTATTCACAGCTCTTTTCATTGCGATCTTTGTCTAGCTCTTTGAGGAAGTCTTCGTTCTTTTTCTTCGACGCTGTTGCATCGCACTCGTTCTTCATCTCGAACATTATCGAGACGATCTCGGTGTCGGCCTCATCTGAGTCGCGAAAAATATAGTCGCCTTTGCTGCCAGCTCGCGCGTCATTGTCTTTTTCGAAATACGACCTCGGAAACGCTGTCGCCCGAATACGGTTAAATTCTGTTTCACAGTGCTGCTCGAGGGTTTCGCCAACCATCTTGGTCGTCAGACGGGCCTTCATGTCCCGAAGGCGCTCGATCGCATCATCACGATCCTTGATCTGCGTCTCGTACTTGTCCTTGAGCGACTTTTCGGCGAGCTGTTTCTCAAGCTGCACTCGCTCAAGACCGCTCTTCAATTCGTCGCGCTCTTTTTCGACGGCATTGACCGCCTCGGTAATCGCGAGCTTTTGCGCAAGTTCGATGGCGTTGAGCTGGGCATTCAGACCCTGAATTTCTGCGTCCTTCGCAGTGGCGGCTTGCTGAAGTGTATTTGCAAGCTTCGCCTCGGCAAGCTCGAAGGTGGTCTGCTTGTCATGCTGTGCTTGCTTGACTTCGTTCGCGAGCGCATCGCGCTCTCTTTCCAAGGAGCGCAGGGCTTCGGTCACAGCGAGCTTCTGTGCGACCCCACCGGCATCAAGCCTGACCTTCAGCTCCAGGATCTGGGCATCCTTGGCTGCGGCTGCCATCTCCAATACGCTGGTGGCTTTGGTAGTCGCGAGCTCAACGGCACTCTGCTTGTCAAGCTCGGCCAACTCCAGGCGGGCGTGCAGCTGCTGCTCGAACTCATTGTCGCGAACCTGCTTGAGGATGTCCGCGTACCCGGCTTCGTCAATCTTGAACGCCTTCTTGCAGTGCGGACAGATTATTTCATGCATAATTATTTAGCCTTAAAATTCGCCGGAGGTACGGCTAACGCCGCTAACGAAGGCTCGCATGTATACGAGTCCTTTGCATGGCCTGATTATGAGTTTGTTGCGCATCTAAATATATTTTCATTCGTCTATTCGTCTATTCGTCTATTAAGCTAATAACTGACCAATCTGTGCTCCTACAATCATGTCATCAAGTACGCCAAAGTGATTTAATCTAATTTTACCGTCACGATCTATGATAATGAGTGATGGAGTGCCGCGAAACCCATAGGCTTGCATTGTCAACGGAGTACTACTATCTGTGTCTGCCTGGTCAATTCCGACAGGGTAGTGGACTCTATATTCATGTAAAAATACTTTGAGTGCATCTACTCCCATAACCGAATGGTGTTCAAATACTGTATGTAGACCCAAAACGATGACATCGGATTCTGCAAACGTATTTCTAATTCTTAAAGCTTGCGGTAATCCGTGCGATACACAACCTGGACATAACATCTGAAAAGTGTGTAAAACGACGACTCGTCCTAACAGTTCGTTGAGAAGAATGTCCTTATCGGTGTTTAACCAAATCGATGTTTTAAGTTCTATTGCTGGCACATCGATAGCTAGCGTTTTCATACTTTCATCTCACAACATTTGATTGGAATGTGGGGCCGAAGGGCAGTCCACTTGCATGAATGGGCAGGCGTCATCTACACCTCGACCTTGAACCCAAGCTCCACCTCCGAAGCCGGCTTGCCGCCGCGCAGGCCCCAGTTTTCCTGAGGCACTTCATTGAGAATTATCTTGACGTGGCTTGGCGGGATTCCCAGGCCATCGAGGCGTTCGACAATGCCCCGATACAGATTGCGCTTTGCGTCTAGCGAACGGCCGGAAAAAGCCGTGACGGTGACGACCGTGTAGCGTTCTGGTTGATCTAATTTTGGGGAACAGATAAAGAGGTGGGACTCGTATGTCCTGAGCCGAACGCAGCGGTCTTCGGAAGGGATTTTGAAACCCTCGACCAGCGCTGCATGTACTGCCTCAATAATTCCGGCTTCCTGCTCCGGTGGGTAGGAGTGGCGAACCTCAACGAGTGTGCTCGGCATGACGAATCCTCTAATAGCTAGCGTTGTAGACGCGCAGTATAAACGAGCTCGGTGACTTGAGCCGTGGCCCCTAACGTTTGAGCTAACCGGCCCATTGTGGTGTGGCCGCATTTGGCCCAGGGTAAAATGGCGGGGCAAATGGCGGCACGCTGCAATGGGTCCGGTTGAGCGAATGGTTAGGTCTTAGTTCCCGGACTGGTAAATGCGTACAGCACATCGGGACATTTCTCCTCATTTTTACTCCCGTCACTGAACTTGATCGCTTTGTATCCGTGGCGTTCGTAGAATCGTCTCGCGCCCGAGTTCTCCTGAAAGGTATACAAATGTATCGGCCTTCTCAAACGTTTTTGGGCGTACGCAAGATGGGGGCGTTCCACCAGTTTCGATCAGTCACGCGACGTCGAAATTTCAATAAATTCTGAAGGAAAACAACCCACTAATACCCTGTCCAAAAATCTTATCGCACTCATTCCGTTGAACAGAACGGCCTCGCCGGCTTTATCGGGTCGAGCCCTTGTCATTGCGGCCTGCCACTCCCCCATTGGTCATTTTCTACGCTAGACTGACAGCAACCGGCCAACAAGGGAATCAACATGAATGACGCCCTGCGTCAGGCCCATGTCGAGCGAATCCGGCGCGATGGCTTCACCGTTGTCGAAAATGCCATTGCGCCCGCGCTGATCGAAGCGCTGAACGCCGCACTCGCGCGCCTGGAGCGTGAGCTTGATGCCAGGCCGGCGGGGAACGGATTCGAAGGCCACAACACGGTGCGCATCTACAATCTACTCGCCTATGGTGCGCCGTTTACCGAGGTGCCGGTGCATGACAGCGTGCTGCCGATCGTCGAAGAAATCCTCGATCCCGGGTGTTTGATTTCTTCGCTGTCGTCGATCGCGATCGATCCAGGCGAAGTCGCGCAACCTATCCATGCCGACGATATGGTAATTCCGCTGGCCAAGCCGCACATTCCGATCGTGTGCAATTCGATGTGGGCGCTGACGGATTTCACCGACGCGAATGGCGCGACGCGCCTGGTGCCCGGATCGCACCTGAAAGACAATCCCGTCCTTGGCGGCAAGTACGACTCCGTACCCGGTGAGATGCCCCAGGGCAGCGTGTTGATATGGGATGGCGCGCTATGGCACGGCGGCGGCGCAAACCAGACAGACCAACGGCGCACCGGGGTCGCCATGAATTACTGCGCCGGGTTTATCCGGCAACAGGAGAACCAGCAGTTGGGACTGCAGCCTGCATTGGTGAAGACCTTTTCGCCGCGCTTGCAGGAATTGGTGGGCTACGGCGTCTACAAGGGTTTGATCGGGCACATCGACAAGCAGAGTGCCGCGCAGATCCTGGGGTTAGAGGACGGGTTCAAGTCAGGTTGGACAAAGACCTGATGCCACTGCTCACTCCGGTGGGGCATCGTCCAAAACACGCAAAATTGAACGCGCTACATCCTAACGCTTGGCCATCAACCCGCCGTCCGCCACTAGTGTGATGCCCGTGGTATACGCTTCCGACGCAAGGTAAAAAATCGGATTGAGAATTTCCTCGGTGTCTGCGATGCGCGGTATCAGTGCCGCCGCCACCATACCGGCTGCATAATGAGGCAGGGCGGCGATTGCACTATCTGTGAGATCCGAGTGATAACTGCCGGGCGCCAGCGCATTGACGCGGATATTCCAGGGGGCCCACTCCTGCGCCATCACCTCGGTCAGCGCTTTCAGTCCCGCCTTGGTGGCGGCATAGATACCGGAGTAGGCAGGTGTGATAAGTGCGGCCACCGACAGCACATTGATCACACAGCCTCCGCCCTGCTCGCCCATGCGCGGCGCCAGCCGTGACGCCAGATACCAGGGACCTTTCAAATTGACGTCCACCATCTTGTCGAATGCGGCGGGCGTGATCTCGGACAGCGGTCCAAAGGCGACGTTGATGCCGGCATTGTTGATCAGGATATCGACCCGGCCAAAGCGCTCGTAGGTCGCCTCAATGAGCGCGTCGAGATCGGCGATGTTGCCCATATGCGTCGCCTGTGCCAGCGCTCTACCTCCCTCGGCCTCGATCAGCGCAACGACTTCCTCGCAACTGGCGAACTTGCGGCTGGCCACCACCACCTGCGCACCCTCACGGGCAAATCCCAGGCACATCGCTCGCCCGAGGCCGCGACTACCACCGGTCACGATGACGACCTTGTCTCTGAATTTCTCACCCATTCGCACGCGCTCCAGCAGGACTACCCGTTTGATACCATTCACACCACAGAGCAATTACACTAGCACGAAGTAGTCGCCTCGCCACGGAACCCGGCCATGAATCTCATCGTAGTCAAACCTGTTGGGCCAAAGTGTACGTCGCACGCCCTGAAGCGCTGTGACTCACGCCAGAATTCACACGCCTGATGTCCTCGCGCGCTAAACAGGGCCTGCCTGCCCTATTGCCTGTGCTGCGACTGCTGACGCAGTACAAACTGCGCCTGGTGGGCGCCAGTCTCGCCCTGTTGTTTACCGCCGGTGCCACGCTCTCCATGGGGCGGGGCTTGCAGGTGCTGATCGACCAGGGCTTCGGCGGGGAATCCAGTGCCGACCTCAAGCGCGCTATCGCACTGCTGATTACCATCGCGGCGGCCATGGCCTTTGGCACCTTTGTGCGTTTCTATCTCGTATCGTGGCTGGGCGAGCGCATCAGCGCCGACATTCGCAAGGCGGTTTTCGAAAATATTGTGCGCCTGCACCCGGGATTTTTTGAAACCAATCGCAGCGGCGAGATCATGTCGCGCCTCACCACCGACACGACCCTGCTGCAAACCATCATCGGCTCCTCCTTCAGTATGGCCCTGCGCAGTAGCCTGACCACCATCGGCGCACTGGTGCTGATGTTTATCACCAACCTGAAACTGAGTTTGATCATTGCGGTGGGGGTGCCGCTGGTACTGCTACCGATACTGGTATTCGGACGGCGCGTGCGCAAGCTCTCCAACGAGAGTCAGGACAGTATTGCCAGCGTGGGCAGCTACGCTGGCGAGGTCATCCAGCACATTCGCGTGGTGCAGAGTTACACCCGCGAACAGTTTGAGTCCGCCGCCTTCGACCGTGAAGTGGAGCGGGCGTTTGAGATTGCCCGCCGCCGTATCTGGCAGCGCTCACTGCTCATCTGCGGCGCCATACTGCTGTTGTTCGTCGGTATGTCCGGCATGTTGTGGGAGGGCGGCCAGGATGTGATCAGCGGCCGCATGAGCGGCGGCGAACTGGGTGCGTTCGTGTTCTATGCCATTATGGTCGGCACGGGTGTTGCCACTATTTCAGAAGTATGGGGTGAGCTGCAACGCGCGGCGGGTGCCGCTGAACGCCTGGTGGAACTCATCAATACGCGCAGCCTGATTGAAGATCCGGGTACGCTGCCATCGACGCCCGTCAGTGCACGGCCAGAGCTGCACATGGAGCACGTGACCTTTCGCTACCCGAGCCGCCCGCTGCACCCTGCGCTGCAGGACTTTACCCTGCGCATTGAGGGCGGCAAAAGCCTGGCGCTGGTAGGCCCCTCAGGCGCGGGCAAATCCACAGTGTTCGAGTTGTTGCAACGCTTCTACGATCCGCAAGAGGGGAGCGTACTGCTTGACGGGCAGGACATCCGCAACATGGGCCTTAAGCAATTGCGCGAGCACATTGCACTGGTGCCACAACAACCAGCCCTGTTCACGGGCGATGTGCGTTATAACATTGCCTACGGGAAGTTGGACGCGACGGACGCAGAGGTGAAAAACGCTGCCCGCGCCGCGCACGCCCACGACTTTATCAGCGCGCTGCCCGATGGCTATGCCAGCCATCTGGGCGAGCAGGGAGTCAGGCTGTCTGGCGGCCAACGCCAGCGTATCGCCCTGGCCAGAGCCATTCTGAATGATCCGAAAATCCTGTTGCTGGATGAGGCCACCAGCGCCCTGGACTCGGAAAGTGAGCATCAGGTGCAGCTAGCCCTGCAGGAACTGATGCACAATCGCACCACGGTGATTATCGCCCATCGCCTGTCGACCATCCTGCATGCGGACAACATAGCTGTGCTGGAGGCGGGTCGGCTCATTGCTACCGGCACCCATGAGCAGCTATTGCAGAATTGCGCCTTATACGCACGTCTGGCCAGTCTGCAATTTCGCGATCCGGAGCCCAGCGGCGAGCGGCCTAGCGGCGAGCGGCTCAGCGCCGGGCGGAGCCCCGATCCATCAGACGAATCCGGTCTTTACGTTCCTGGTTGACGCGCGACAAATCCTGCACCGTCTCCCTGGAAATTTCCACCATCTCACCGAGCAGGAGCCATGTCACTCGGGTGTTATTGGCCGCGCAGCGCAGCGGTGCCGACAGCGGCGCTGCGCGAAACAATTCGATAGACTCCTGCAGTGCGGTACGCACATGCTCTGAGGTAGTGTCGCGCGCCGATTCATAGGCAATGGAGACAACTTCCAGCGACTCCATCAATGCCTCTACCCCAATCCACTGTACTAGGGTCCCGCGCTCCACTGAACGGCGCAGGCTGCGGCGCAACTTGCGTGTCATATTGCGGAATTCACGCTGCACGCGCGGGCCGAAAACAGCATCGGCTACCGCGCGCAGCTGGTCGTCTTCTGCCAGCTCGCGCCAATCCTGGAGGGAGAGCGTCGCTTCAATGCGCGGGAAAACCAGCTTTTCCTCAAGATTCATATGCTCGTAAATATGATCGATATAGCTGCGGCCGCCTTTGACCAACACCGTGCCCGACACTGCTCCGTGGCGCCAGCGCTCAATGTCCTGTAACAGGCTGCGGCCGCGTTTACCGGTGTGGTCGTGATCCCGCTGCAGAGTATCCACGTCATCGGCAGTGCTGGCGTCCACTTCCGCCACGCGGGCATAGATCAGGTCTTCGCGTGGGTGATGGAATCGGTCTGGCCAGGTCACCATGTAATCCATGATCTCGTAGACCACATGCGTATCGACCAACTCCCCCGCCTCGATGGCCTTAAGCTGCTCGGAAAACAGTTGCATTACAGTGGCCATATGCCGATGTTCCGCCCGCAAGGCCTTCATCAGCGGTTGTTCGGCCGGCTTTCTTGCGGCGGCTTTGGTGTTAGCAGCCATAACCTGTGCTCCTCCATAGTGCTCGTTGTTTGACAGAATACGCTTCCACAATAACCTGTCCAGCGCGCGCCGACCTTGATCAGGCGCATGCGTGGCGCAACTATTGCTACAGCTAAAGCCGGGCTTTCTGAATCAGGGTTTCAGCTGGAGGGCGTTGCATCCAGCACCGCCGGTCCATAGCCGTCAATAAAGGCCTGCGGCAAGCGCCTGGGGCGACCGCTACTGAGTTCAACACAGGCAAAGCGCATCGCGGCGCGCAGCAGGGTAACGCCATCAGCCACACGAATGACCTGAAAACGGCGCGCCATGGTCAGTTTCCTATCCCACGCCACAATCCAGGTAGCCACTGCCACCTCATCGTCCTCCCGCGAGGCCTGTAAATAGTGAAATTCACTGTAGGTGATGACCATCGCCCGATCCAGTGCCCGGTATCGCTCCAGGTCCAGCCCCAGTGCCACCGAGTGGGACCAGGCCGCCTGCTGGCACCAGTTAACATAGACCGCATTATTGGTATGGTTTAGGCCATCAATGTCGCCCGCCTGGACCCGGGTACGTAAAATGTGGGGATCAGGACAGTCCCATGGTAGTTTGCCCGGGTGGTTCACGTTACGTTGCTCTCCTTTCATAGGGTGGCTATTATTCCCGCGACGTACCAGCTGTGCTAGAGTCGCCCGCTGCTCGGGGGTGTAGGTGCCAGAAAGCGACCACACCGGCAGTGCATAGCGCGGCCCCACGCGGCTGGCAGACAATAACACCGGTGGTTGATCACAAATAGCAAGACTACACATAGGTACGAGGGTACACACCGCATGCGCATCGCCATTCCTAAAGAGACCCATCCGGGAGAACACCGGATACCCATTACCCCGGCTTACGCCAAGAAGCTGTGCGCCATGGGTGCCGACCTTCTGATTGAGGTCGGCATGGGTCTCGGCTCCGGTTTCGCCGATTCCGAATACACCGCAGCGGGCGCAACCGTTTCCGCAGACCGCAACGAATTGTTTCGCAGCGCCGATCTGCTGCTGCGCCTGCGCAAGCCGCAACTTGAGGAAATAGCCCTCATGAAGCGCGGGGCCATCCATATCAGCTACCTCGACCCCTTTAACGAACATGCGCTGGTAAACGCGCTCCGGGACGCCGGTGTAACGGCCATCAGCATGGAAATGATCCCGCGCACCACCCGCAGCCAGAAGATGGATGCCCTCAGCTCCCAGGCCAACCTGGCCGGTTATGTCATGGTCATTCAGGCGGCCACCTATCTACCGCGCATCTTTCCCATGATGATGACCCCGGCGGGCACCCTAAAACCCGCCAATGTATTCGTCATCGGCGCCGGCGTCGCGGGCCTGCAGGCCATCGCCACCGCCAAACGCCTGGGCGCCCGAGTCACCGCCTTTGACACGCGCCCCGTGGTGGCAGAACAGGTGCGATCCGTGGGCGCCAAATTTCTGGAAATAGACCTGGGGGAGACCGGCCAGACCGCCGACGGTTATGCCAAGGAGTTGACCCAGGAGCAGGTTGCCAAGCAGCGCCAGGCCCAAAAGGACGTCATCGCCAAATCTGATGTGGTGATTACCACGGCTCAGGTATTTGGCCGCAAGCCACCGGTGCTGATCACCAAAGACATGATTGAGGGTATGGCCCCCGGATCCGTGATTGTCGATATGGCCGCCGAAACCGGTGGCAACGTTGAAGGCTCGGTGCCCAATGAAGTCGTCACCTACAGTGGCGTTACCATTATCGGCAAGGGCAATCTGGCCGGCGAGGTTGCCCGGGATGCCAGCGAGATGTATTCGGCCAACCTGTTCAACCTGGTAGAAGATAACTGGTGCAAAGAGAAACACCTGTTTGAGGTGGATTTTAACGACGACATTTTGCCCGGATGCATCATCACCCATGGGGGCGAAGTGACCAACAGCACGATCAAGGCTATTCTCGAAGCGGGCACACAATAGCGGGTACCGCTTGCCGGCAAGATCTGAATTCTGCTCAGCAGCGCTCCCAGTCGAAGGCCAGTACATGTCTGATATCAGATGCACCGGTTGCCAGCATCAGTAACCGATCAATGCCCAGTGCCACTCCGCTGCAGTCTGGCAGGCCGTGCGCCAGTGCGGCCAACAAGCGCTCATCCACAGGACGCTCACTCTGACCGCGCTCCCGGCGCAGGCCGTTATCGCGCTCGAAGCGCTGGCGCTGCTCCCGGGCGTCGGTGAGTTCGCAATAGCCATTGGCCAGCTCCATGCCATCCACGTAGAGTTCAAATCGCTGCCCCACCCATACCTCGTCGGCCTGCACCACACGCGCCAGTGCGGCCTGGGAGACCGGGTAATCATAGATAAAACAGATCGCGGCGACACCCAGTTGCGGCTCGAGCACATGACTCATCAATAGATCCAGCCACAGATCCCGGTCGCCGGACAGATCTCCAGTATCGAAGTGTTGACGCGCAACGGCTTCAATTGCGGCGCTGGTTGCGGTAAAGGGGTCGAGCTCCAGGCGCTCCTGAAAGAGCTGGCGATAGCTGTATTTCTGCAGCGGCCGCTCACCCAGGCAATAGCGTATCAGGTCCGCCACTTCAGCCATCAACTGGTGATGATCGAAGCCGGGGCGATACCATTCCAGCAGACTGAACTCCGGGTTGTGCCGCGAACCCGCTTCGCCATGGCGGAACGCCTTGCTGATCTGAAAAATTGGCTCACCCAGTGCGGCGAGCAAACGCTTCATGGCGTACTCCGGGGATGTCTGCAGAAATCGTGGCGGTACTGGGGCGTCGCCACTCACCACTAGAAAGGGCTCTATGGCTGGATCGGTAATGCCACTGCGGCACAGCAGTGGTGTCTCTACTTCAAGAATGTTCCTGTCGGTGAAAAACTGTCGCAGCCTGGCCAGTAGCTCTGCGCGCTGGCGCAGCGACGTGAGATCCGTGGCTGGCCGCCAGTACACGCTTCGATTATCCCGCCGCTGCCATCAGGACTTACTGGCGCGACTCTGGTATTCGCCGGTGCGGGTGTCGACCCGGATCACTTCGCCGGTGCTAATGAACAGCGGAACCTTGACCACAGCGCCGGTACTCAGCTTCGCCGGCTTGGTGCCGCCGGTCGCGGTATCGCCCTTCAGTCCCGGATCGGTTTCTGTGATTTGCAGCTCCACGAAATTGGGCGGCGTAACAGATAAAGGGACGCCGTTGTAAAGTGTGACATCACACTTATCCTGTTGTTTGAGCCACAGATAACTCTCTCCCACGGCCGCAGCATCGGCCTGGTACTGCTCAAAGGTATCAGAGTCCATAAAGTGCCAGAACCCCGGTTCAGCATAGGAATACTCCATCACGCGGTCCACGACATCCGCTCCCTCAAGACTCTCGCCGGATTTGAACGTGCGCTCCCACTGCCGCCCAGTCTTCAAGTTGCGCAGTTTCACCCGGTTGAAGGCCTGGCCTTTTCCGGGCTTTACAAATTCATTCTCAAGAATGCTGCATGGATCACCATCCAGCATAACTTTCATGCCAGAGCGGAATTCATTCGTAGTAAAGTAAGCCATGGCGTTCTCAATCGGTTGCAGTAAAAACGGCATCCATAATACCGCACGTCGCCAGCCAATGGCAGATGCCAAAATCCGAGTGGCGATTGACGTTTAAAGTGGTCTATTCTGTCTGCACAGGGTAGGTGTACGGCAATAAGAATACTGGCTTGTTGATATGGAAGACCACACAACAATCAAATTGAATGTTCCGCGTCAGGACTATACTGGCTTGCTGCTGTTTCAGCCTGACCCGGGAGCAGCCAGCAAATGGGTACAGAGTCTTCCCGTTACCAACACTAACTCCCTGGTGCAATTGCTCGGCCAAGCTCTGAACGATCTCAATCGGACGCAGCTTGCACCTGAAACTCGCTACAGCATCTTGGAAATTTTGCGTCCCAACCTCGACGTGGCCCTGTCCAATCTCTCCAAACGTTTTCTCAACCAGCCGCTGGTCATGCCTGAGGAACCCAGACGCATGGCGGAACTGAGTGACAGGCTGCTCACCATGTCTGCCACCGCCTATACCATAGTGGCGATTGAGGCTATCCAGCAGCGCGACGCCATCCGCGAAACCAATCCGGCGCGCCTTACCTGTCAAGCCATACAGCGGGCAATGGTGTTCGCCGGACGTAAAGTTCTACAGAATTTTCAACTGCACCGGCCTATGGAAATTCACGGCTGGCAAACACTGCACCAGCTGTATGCGCTCGCCGCCAACCAGCGCCTGGCAGACCTCCCTGTGCCCGAGCCTTTGTCGGGGGGTGACACCATCACAGCCTCTTACCTGCAGGCCATGATGATGGGCTGCTGCAAGCCCAACCAATTGCGCCAGAGCGACCTCGGTGCGCTGTATCGTGCACTGCAGGGGTGGAGTGCCATGGCCAAACTCGATAACCAGAGGACGGGAAATGGCCTGTTTCTGGTCGACCTGAATAGCGACCAACCACCCTTGTACAGCGCACTGTACCGTGAACAACCAGGTGCCTCGTGTCGCTACATCAACACCACGGCCCTGACTGAACACCTGCAAGCACTGAAGGAGGAGTTGGGTGGCAAGGCGGTCAGTTTCGACAAATATGCCGGCGTCCCCGCCGACCTGCTGGATCACCTGATTACGTCGCTTGGCAGTATGAGTCTGCGTAATTTCAAGCGTACTGCCGCCAACAACTCTCTTTGGATCTGCGTCGGACTTAGTAGTACCCACTATCATGTCGCCGGCCAAAAGTTGTTCGAGCAACTGCTGTATAGCTACGAAGAAAGTCACTCGTCTACTGCGCTGGGGAGCGACAACCCCTTTTTAGTTTTCCGTAGTAAGGGCGATGTGTGGCAAAAGGCAAATCCGGGACAAGACTATATAAGCGACGTCAGCTTCGATCCCCAACAGTCAATCAAAGTTGACGCAACGACCAGAGCAAAAATGCTGCCGGAGGACGATCCGGAGCTGGCGCCGAGTGAACGCTATCCGATTTTCAAGGTGCAGATGGCCGATGCAAGCCCCAGCGGTTACTGTCTCGAGTGGACCGGGGAATTACAGGGCGACTTCAGAGCCGGAGACATCGTCGGCCTGAAAGAGGAAGAACACCAAGAGTGGGTTGTTGCCGTGGTCCGCTGGCTAAGTCGGCTTGAAAATGCCAAAACTCTGATCGGGCTTGAGCTTCTCAGTCCCCGGGCAGTCTCTTTCGGCGCTCGCATTCATCAAAAAGGTGGCGAAAAAGCATCGCCTATGAGGGTGCTGCTACTGCCGGAAATCAAGCTAGTAGGTCAACCTCAAACACTGATCACGCCACGTACCGGATTCAAGGAGCGCCAAAAAGTGACGATTGGCAACCGTGTCGAAGCGAGGGCCATTCAGTTACTGCGACATATCGCCTCAACCGGAAGCTTTTCGCAGTTCGAGTTCCGCTACATAAAAGAGCTGGGGGACGTTCTGGCCGCGAATAACAGTGGGCTGGCGAGCGGGGATTACGACTCTCTCTGGAGTAATATCTAACACCATCTGCGATGCACCTAGACCCGGCTCTGGTACTTGTCAGAGATACCTAGCAAATACAGAATCGCGTCCAGCCCTAGAGTCGAAATCGACTGCTCCGCTGATTTCTGCACCAGCGGCTTCGCCCTGAATGCGATACCCAACCCGGCAATGCTCAGCATCGGCAGGTCATTGGCGCCGTCACCCACTGCAATAACCTGCTGCATATCTATGCCCTGCTCAGCGGCCAGTTGCCGCAGTAACTCCGCCTTGCGCGCACCATCGACGATCGATCCTTTGATTTTTCCCGTGACGACTCCATCGGCAATGTCCAGTTCGTTGGCATAGACATAGTCCATGCCTAGTCGGAGCTGCAGGTGCCGGGCAAAATAGGTAAAACCGCCAGAAAGTATCGCGGTCTTGTACCCCAGAGTCCGCAATGTGGCAATGAGATGCTCTCCACCTTCGGTGATTTTCAGTTGGCTTGCCACACGCTCCAAGGCACTCTCTTCCAAGCCCGCCAGCAGCGCGACCCGGGTGCGAAAACTCTCACTGAAATCGATCTCTCCGCGCATGGCACGCTCGGTTATCGCGCTGACCTGTTCGCCGACCCCGGCCAGCTTGGCCAGTTCATCGATAACCTCCGCCTCGATCAGGGTAGAGTCCATATCGAACGCCACGAGCCTACGATTACGGCGGTACATAGTGTCCTGCTGGAAGGCCAGGTCGACCTCCAGTGCGCCCGCAACTTCGAGGAGTTCACGGCGAAAAGCGGCGGGGTCCTGCAAAGATCCGCGGGCCGAAAATTCCACACACGCCTTGCTGAGCGCAGGAAGCTCACCCAGCGGAATGCGTCCTGACAGGCGATTGATGCCGTGGATGTTGAGCCCGTGTTGCGCAATAACTGTCGTTACCCGCGCCAATTGATCAGCGGTAATCTTGCGCGCCAACAGCGTAATGATATAGCGCGCCCGACCCTGGGCCTCAACCCACTGACTATAACTGGCTGGGGATACCTCACTGGTAACAACGCGCAGATCGCGTTGCAAAGCGAAATGCTGCACGGCATCCGTTAACCGGCTGCTGACACAGTTCCGGGGTAACTCGACCAACAGACCCAGAGACAGTGCCGCGTGTATGACGGCCTGGCCAATGTCGAGTATGCTCACGGCATGTTCCGCCAAAATAGCGGTCAATCCGGCGGTGACTCCTGCCTGATCGTCGCCGGAAACAGTGATGAGCAATATCTTATTCACACAGCGGGCTCTTCGAATGTCTCGGGCCGACATTCTACCTGTTCGCGACAAGCACTGAACAGCGTGCTGTCTCGCAGCCGGAAGGAGATATTCGACAATCAGGCCACACAAAGAGGGGTATTTGCCGTCAGGTCTGGTTTATACTGGCCCCCGTTGCAATCGGGTAAGTCATTCATCGCGCGTGAACCACCTCCTCAGTAAAACCAGCCTCGGCCAACAACTGGCACTCGTCACTGCGGGAATGTGTCTATTGGTCAGCCTGGCACTGGTCGCCTTGGGCGCGATCTCCACGCGCCATATGCAAATGCTGCTGCAGGAAGAATACGGTACTGCTCTGGCAAGACAGGTAGCAGCGCGTATCAGCACTGCCATGGAGAGCGGCGATTTACTCAGCGTTTCTGCCTCACTGCAACGCTTCCTGGAGAATTCTGCGGCTCAGGCGATTACCGTTTCCGATGTGGAAGGTAAAGTGTTGGCGCAGGCGGGCGAGGCTGAGGGACAGAACCTTTACCCGTACAACGCGCCGGTCCACATCGAATCGGATACCGCCGGACAGATCATCGTTACCATCAACGCGGACAATGCTCGGGCCGCACAACTGCGCTTTATATTGAGCATGCTGGGACTGGCGGTACTGCTGAGCCTGGCGGTATACGGAGTCGGCCGCCACTTCGGACAGCGACTGGGAAACAGTCTGTCTGGCATGGCCAGGAAGATTGCACTGGAAGAAGAAGATACCCTGCGCCAACCGTCAAATGAGCTGCTCCTGCTGGCCAGGCAGATCGACGCCCTGCCTATGGACCTGCTGCGCACGCGCAGCGAACCGGGACCACAGGACGAGAACTATCGGACCACCGCCATACTGTATTTGCACCTTTCCAGTCTTGTGAATTACGTGGACACCTTGGACGAACGCGCGCTGCAGCGCTATACGGAGCGCCTGCACCAGGTGGTTTACGCCGCGGCGGGTTTTTATGCCGGGGATTTGCAGGTCGCACGTCAGTTCGGCCTGGCCATTTATTTCAGTGGCCACAACAGCGCCGGTAGCGCTGCGTTCAGGGCTGCATCCTGCGCGTGGCTGGTGCGGGCGGTGAGTCAGGCACTGGGAAAACAGATGTCGCTTTCCCTGTCCATCGCCATGGCAATCTCCCAGAGCGAGCTGGGCGTAGGGAACGGCTCCGATATCTATCCCGGGCTATATACGCAGCACGCCCTTGACGAGCTGCAGGGCGTATGTGCCAGCAAGCCGCCGAATATCCTGCTCTCACCCGCCGTCTGCGAAGACACTGACATAGCCGGGCGCCTGCAACATCGACCCACCGAAGTGATGGATTACGCGGTGATTGAGGAGTTTGCGGGGCCCTATCAGGACCTGTTGGAGCGGCAATTGCGGCTGATACTGAAGCGCTTGACTGATCCGACCAGACGCTGAGCTGGCAGGCACTCGCAGAGCTCAGGTCTCTACCAGCATGCTGTCCACTTTCTGAAAGCCGCGCGGTAGCTTGTTCCCACGCCGACCCCGCTCTCCCCGGTAATGCTCAAGATCCTTGATTCTGAAATTCTGGTGGCGCTTGCCCGAATGGATCACAAGAGTGTCCTGTACCGTAAACACCTGAATGGCCACCACATACTCTTCGCGTGCCTGCACTCGAGCCGCGGGAATGCCTATAATTTTATTGCCTTTCCCCCGGGCCATCTGTGGCAGATCTGCCAGCGGAAAGATCAGCAAGCGCCCCTCGCTGGAAACGACGGCAACCAGCGAGTCAGCCACCACGCCAATCGCCGCGGGTTGCAGCACCTGCCCGCCTTTGGACAGACTGATAGCCGCCTTGCCTGCGCGATTTTTGGTTTGAAGGTCACCCAACCTGGCCACAAATCCATACCCGGCATCGCTGGCCAGCAGATAAAGCGCATCGTCTGCACCCATCATCAGGCCGCCGAACGTTGCACCGGAAGGGGGATTGATACGCCCGGTTACCGGCTCTCCCTGGCCCCGCGCCGAGGGCAAATTATAGGACGGGACAGTGTATGCGCGGCCGGTTGAATCGAGTATCACCACGGGCTGGTTGCTGCGCCCATAGGCACACATTTTATAGCTGTCGCCGGACTTGTAACTGAGGCTCGTGGGGTCAATATCGTGGCCCTTGGCCGCCCTGATCCAGCCCTTTTGTGACATCACCACCGTGATGGGGTCAGCGGTCACCAGTTCAAGTTCACTGAAGGCCTTCGCCTCGGCGCGCGCTACCAACGGCGACCGACGCGCATCACCGTATTTTTCTGCCGCTGCCAACAGCTCAGTTTTGATGAGGGTCTTGAGCCTGGCTTCGCTGCCCAGGATTTTTTGCAACTGGTCGCGCTCCTGCTGCAGCTCGTCCTGCTCGGCGCGGATGTTCATCTCCTCCAGCTTCGCCAGGTTGCGCAATTTCAGTTCCAGGATGGCCTCGGCCTGGACATCGGTAATGCCAAAACGCTGCATGAGGGCGGGCTTGGGCTTGTCCTGGGTACGAATGATATGGATGACTTCATCGATGTTGAGGAAGGCGACCAGATAACCATCGAGAATATGCAGTCTTTTCAGCACACGATCGAGCCGATGCTCCAGACGCCTGCGAACCGTCTCGGTGCGAAATTGCAGCCACTCCCGGAGGATTCTATCCAGGCCTTTCACTCCCGGTCGACCGTCGATGCCGATCATGTTGAGATTAACGCGGTAGCTGCGCTCCAGATCGGTACTGGCAAACAAGTGGCTCATCAGGGCGTCCAGATCGACCCGGTTGGAGCGTGGCACGATCACCAGGCGCGTAGGGTTTTCATGGTCTGACTCGTCCCGCAGATCCGCCACCATCGGCAGCTTCCTGGCCTGCATCTGTTGCGCTATCTGCTCCAGCACCCGCGACCCCGATACCTGGTAGGGCAGAGCGCTTATCACTATATCGCCGCCATCCCTTTCCCACACGGCACGCATGCGCAGGCCGCCACGGCCAGTTTGGTAGAGCGCGAGAATGTCGGCGCGCGGTGTGATGATTTCCGCATTGGTGGGAAAGTCGGGAGCCAGCACATGCTCGCACAACTCGGCGACCGTGGATTTCGGCGACTCCAGCAGTCGCACCGTTGCCGCCACCACTTCCCGCAGATTGTGCGGCGGCACATCGGTGGCCATGCCCACGGCGATACCGGTGGTACCGTTCAACAGCACATTGGGTACCTGCGCGGGCAACACCGTCGGCTCATCCAGGGTGCTGTCAAAATTGGGCGTCCAGTCCACCGTGCCCTGGCCGAGTTCGCTGAGCAGAACGTCAGCATAGGCCGTGAGCCGCGACTCGGTGTAGCGCATGGCGGCAAAGGACTTGGGATCGTCGGGCGAACCCCAGTTGCCCTGTCCATCCACCAGCGGATAGCGATAACTGAAATCCTGTGCCATCAACACCATGGCCTCGTAGGCAGCGCTGTCGCCGTGCGGATGAAATTTACCGATGACATCGCCCACGGTGCGGGCCGACTTCTTGAATTTGGCCGACGATTTTAGGCCCAGTTCACTCATGGCGTAGATGATCCGCCGCTGCACTGGCTTCAGGCCATCACCTACATGGGGCAGCGCGCGATCGAGAATGACGTACATGGAATAATCCAGGTAGGCCTTCTCGGCATACAGCTTGAGCGACACCTGCTCGGTGCCCTGGCTATCGATTTCTAAAATGTCGGACATTAAACGCTGGCCTGTGTTGCTACTTTCGGGGTTTGAGGCGGCTGCGGTAGATGCAATTCCGCCATAGCGGGAATTACCGCCTGAATGAGGATTAACCTTCCGGGCGTTGTCCCCGGCGATTTCCTTGCAAGCCAACCAACTGCTCATTGAGATTGACGATAGAATTCGCCATATCGATCAACAGGCCGTGAATGGTGGCCGGATTGCTTTTTATCAACTCGGTGAACTGCTCCTTGGGAACTTTCACCACTGAACAGGTGGTTTTGGCTCTTACCGTGGCACTGCGATCGGCATGGGTCAGGGCCGCCATGGCACCAAAAATTTCGCCCTCGCCAATGCGCCCCACGTTGACGTCATCGACCAACACTTCAGCTACACCCGAGCTCATGTTGTAGACAAAGTCTGCGCGTTCGCCCTGACGAATGATGATATCGCCTGGTTCATGGATTTCGAATCCGGGTGTCGCCGGCTTTTCTTCCTGAAGATTGCCTGCGGTAATTCTCAACATCAAACCGGCGTAGGTTATTAACAGGCGCGTCCACAACCTGATCGCCGCTGGTTCGTTAAACACCCGCTGCATAAATTCCAGCGCCGGATAGCAATACAGCTGGGCACCGGCATCGCTGCCGTAAAACACCGCGATCGTCTGGTCCAGGCCACCGGCGATGTCAGGCAGTAGAATGTCGCCCGCTTCCAGCGTGTAAATAATTTTGCCCTGATAGCGAGCGGTTATAGAACCCCGCTGCACCACATAGAACTGGGCACCATCGAAGCCGCGAAAATTGCCCGCCAGGGTCGCATCAACTTCGAGGGGTAAGGCCGGCATTTTCACTACTTCCAGTAGTGTGCCCACCAGTTTCCCGAATTGCTGGCTCAGCGCCGTGATATCCTGCGCGTCAATATTAACCAACATTCGCGAAGCCCCGACTGGTATTGATTGGGAACAGTGTCTGCACCCTCTTGTCTCAGCTACTTATGACCCCTGGCTCGGAGCCTGTTACTGCCTGTGCTAGCGGACTATAGTAACAACTAATCTGTCGGCGGAGAACGTCGCGCCCCAGAATTGTTGAGCCCACCAGAAAATGACCCTGAGAGCACCGTGATGCGGCAGTGGCGAACCTTGATGTTTACTGAACTGACCGGGGAGGAAATGTATGCCCTGCTGCGTCTGCGCCAACAAGTCTTCATCGTCGAACAACACTGTGCCTATCTCGATCTCGACAACCTGGACCAGCGCGCAACACACATGCTGTGCATGGGAGACGGTGACCTTCTCGCGTACCAGCGGTGCCTGGCACCTGGCGTGAGTTACCCGGAAAGCTCCCTGGGCAGAATTGTTGTCTGCCCAGGGCAACGCGGCCAGCAACTGGGCAGAAAACTGGTGCAGCGCGGCATCAAGCACAACCTGTTGCAATGGCCAGGCAGCGGCATCCGCATCAACGCACAAGCGCACTTACAGGATTTCTATGCCGCCCTGGGGTTTGCCGCCGAGGGCGGCGAGTACCTTGAGGACAACATACTGCACCGGCAAATGCGCTACCAGCCGCCTGCGCTGTGATCAGGCGCGACCAGCCCGGCGGCGCTCGTGTTCCTGCAGCAGTTTCTTTCGCAAGCGCACGCTAAGCGGAGTAACCTCCACCAATTCGTCTTCCTCAATAAATTCCAGCGCCTGCTCCAGCGTATGGCGTACCGGCGGGGTGAGCGTCAGTGCCTCGTCGGTGCCCGAGGCGCGCACGTTGGTCAGCTGCTTGCCCTTGATGGGATTGACCGTGAGGTCATTGCCGCGACTGTGCAGCCCCACAATCTGCCCCTCGTACACTTCGACATTGGGGTCCACAAACATCCGTCCGCGCTCCTGCAGGTTAAACAGGGAGTAACCAAGGGTTTTACCTTTGACCATTGAAACCAGCACGCCGTTGGCGCGGTGCGTGATTTCCGCATTTTTGATCGGGCCGTAATGGTCAAAGACATGCGTCAGTATGCCGCCACCAGAAGTCAGCGTCAGGAATAGAGAGCGGAATCCGATCAACCCACGCGCCGGAATAATAAACTCCAGCCGCACCCGCCCTTTGCCATCGGGCACCATATTCTCCAGTTCCGCACGGCGCAGTCCCAACTCCTGCATCACTGAACCCTGGTGCTGCTCCTCGCAGTCGATCACCAGTTGCTCATAGGGCTCCTGCATCACCCCATCCACTTCCTTGCGAATCACTTCCGGCCGGGAGACACCCAGTTCAAAGCCTTCCCGCCGCATGGATTCAATCAGCACAGAAAGATGCAACTCGCCACGGCCAGACACTTTGAACTTGTCTGGGGAATCGCCGGGCTCAACGCGCAGGGCCACGTTGTGGATCAGCTCACGCTCGAGGCGGTCCTTGATATTGCGCGAGGTAACATACTTACCCTCTTTGCCCGCAAAAGGCGAGTCGTTAACCTGGAAGGTCATGCTCACCGTGGGCTCGTCGACCGACAGCGGCGGCAGGGCCTCCGGAAAGGCGGGATCGCACAGGGTATCGGAAATATTCAACCCCTCGATACCGGTCACGCACACGATGTCTCCCGCCTCGGCGCTCGCCACATCAACGCGTTCCAGCCCCAGGTGACCCATGACCTGCAGCACCCGACCTTTGCGCGTAGCGCCCTCGCCATCGACCACGACCACCTGGGTATTGGGGACCAGGGTGCCGCGCGTAATCCGCCCGACTCCGATCACCCCCACGTAACTGTTGTAGTCCAGGGCGCTGATCTGCATTTGCAGTGGACCCTCAGAGTTGACAGCGGGTGCCGGCACTTTATCTATGACTGTCTGAAACAGGGGTTGCATGTCCTCCTGCATATTCTCGTGTTCGAGGCCGGCAATGCCCAGGATGGCCGACGTATAGATAATGGGAAAATCCAGCTGCTGTTCCGTGGCTCCAAGCCTGTCAAACAGGTCAAAAACCTGGTCCACTACCCAATCCGGACGGGCTCCCGGGCGATCCACCTTGTTAATCACCACTATCGGATTCAAACCCTGCTCGAAAGCCTTGGAGGTGACAAACCGGGTCTGCGGCATGGGGCCGTCCACCGCATCGACCAACAGCAATACCGAGTCGACCATGGACAACACACGCTCCACTTCGCCGCCAAAGTCTGCGTGTCCCGGGGTATCAACGATATTGATGCGGTAACCGTTCCACACAATCGCCGTGTTCTTGGCCAGAATGGTAATGCCGCGCTCGCGTTCCTGGTCGTTGGAATCCATCACGCGCTCCGCACCATCGGAGCGACGATCGAGGGTGCCCGACTGTTGCAGCAGGCAATCTACAAGGGTGGTTTTGCCATGGTCAACGTGGGCAATAATGGCGATGTTGCGAAGGTTCTCGATCAAGGGGTTACCTCTGGGGCACTTGGGAGCCGTAAAAAAGGCGCGGATTATACCCCATAGCTCGGCGGCGGGCTGCCACAGACTTATGTGAAATGTGTACTAATCAAGCCGGCACGCCCGGATCGATGGCGCGCGGCACCGCGCGCAGATTCTGCCCCAGATAGTCTACCAAACGACATCATACCGGCGCGCTTATCGTCACGATTTCAGACAAACGCTTGACAACGAATTGCATAGAGGCCATAACCAGTGCGTCTGACTTGGGCCGATATTGTGCGGACTTCGCCCTGGCAATTACGCCGGTCAGCCGGTGATCCTGCGGTTGCAGGATTTGCACCAAACTTGTATCACTGCGCTCCATTTTGGTGCATTGATTGCAGGCCCTGTGCATTCGATGATATAAACCCCCTGAATTTCAGTGAGTTACTACAAGCACCTTTGTGGCACAGCTCTTGCTTTCACTGAAATTGCTGACAATACCTGTGCGACCCGCTTTGCTCGGCGTCAGGAGAACCAACGCGGACCGGCGAGACCGGTCCGATTACCGCCCTACGGAGAAGAAAAGATGTCAAAGAAAACCCTGAAGCTGATCAAAGACAACGAAGTCCGCTGGGTAGACCTGCGCTTCACCGACACCCATGGCAAGGAGCACCATGTCACCATACCGTCCAAGGAGGTCACAGAGGGCTTCTTCGATGGCGGTAAAATGTTTGACGGCTCATCCATCGCCGGCTGGAAAGGCATTAATGATTCCGACATGGTGCTGATACCCGATGACAGCACGTCGATGCTGGACCCTTTCACCGACGACGCCACCGTAATCCTGCGCTGCACTGTCGCTGAGCCGCTGACCATGCAAGGCTACGATCGCGACCCTCGCTCTGTCGCCCAGCGCGCAGAAGATTACCTGAAATCCACCGGTATCGGCGACACCGCTTACTTCGGTCCTGAGCCAGAATTCTTCGTTTTCGACGATATCAAATGGCATATCGACATGAGTGGATGTAGCGTCAAAATCCACTCAGATGAGGCGGCGTGGGCTTCAAATCACAGCTTCGAAGAAGGTAACACCGGTCACCGCCCGGGCGTCAAGGGTGGTTACTTCCCGGTACCTCCGGTCGACTCGCTGCACGATATTCGTGCCGCAATGTGTACCGCCATGGAGCAGATGGGCCTCGATATCGAGGTGCATCACCACGAGGTGGCAACAGCGGGCCAATGTGAGATTGGTGTGCGCTTCAGTACACTGGTGAAAAAAGCGGATGAAGTGCAAATATTGAAATACTGCGTGCACAACGTCGCACATGCTTATGGCAAAACCGCTACTTTTATGCCCAAGCCGATCGTTGGCGATAACGGCTCTGGCATGCATGTGCATCAGTCTATTTCCAAGGGCGGCGTCAACCTGTTCGCAGGCGACGGTTACTCCGGTTTGTCC
Source organism: Haliea sp. (assembly GCA_031409615.1). GTDB lineage: Bacteria > Pseudomonadota > Gammaproteobacteria > Pseudomonadales > Halieaceae > Marimicrobium. The sequence continues at coordinate 56,035 of JANNXP010000181.1, forward strand.
GACAACGCTTTGTACTATATCGGTGGCATTATCAAGCATGCGCGCGCCCTGAACGCGTTCACCAACTCCTCCACCAACTCCTACAAGCGTCTGGTGCCGGGCTTCGAGGCACCGGTCATGCTGGCCTACTCAGCGCGCAACCGCTCGGCGTCCATTCGTATACCCTACGAGGCTAATCCGAAGGGCAAGCGTATCGAAGTCCGCTTTCCGGATCCCTCAGCCAACCCCTACCTGGCATTTGCCGCCATGCTGATGGCCGGCCTGGACGGTATCCAGAACAAGATCCACCCCGGCGATCCGGCCGACAAAGACCTGTACGAGTTACCCCCGGAAGAAGCCAAAGCCATTCCCACTGTATGCTCCAGCCTTGAAATGGCTCTGGCTGCGCTGGATGAGGATCGTGAATTCCTCACCAGGGGTGGCGTGTTCTCCGACGGCATGATCGATGCGTTCATTGCATTGAAGGAAGGCGAAATCCAGCGCTTGAACATGACGACTCACCCGATTGAATTTGCCATGTACTACTCGGTGTAAGGACCTTTCCCGCACACAAAAAAGGCCCGCTTCGGCGGGCCTTTTTTTATCCACCCGCGCGCGCCACCCGGTGGAGCTCTTCCCGCGCAGCAATTTCTGTTAGGGTATAGACATTCGAGACCACCTGCGGTGTTTTTCATGTCCAGACTTTTGTTGCTCGCCCTGCTGCTACTGCCCTTAGGCAGCCTCGCCGATGCGATTTACCGCACGACCGACGCTCAGGGCAACGTGGTATTCACAGATTCACCTCCGGCCAATGCCACGCCGGCGGACAGAGTTGAGATCCGGCCTACCAACACCGCGCGGCCACCCGAAACTGTGTTGCCCCCGGTGGCAGAGGATACCCCCGACGGGACAGTGACGGAGGTGGTCTTGTCCTACTCCGTGACCATCACCGAACCGGTCAATGAAGCCACCGTTCCCAATGGTCCGGGCAATTTTGCAGTGCGCGTCAAAGTCACCCCGGCGCTGAAGGTTGGCGCGAATCTGCAGTTGTTTATAGACGGGGAACCTCGGGGCGAATTGCAGCGGGCCACGACGTGGAACCTGACCAATGTCTACCGCGGTCAACATGATCTTACCGTCGGGGTTATCGACAGCTTCGGCGAAACTCTCACGCTCTCTGAGCCGGTGCGAGTCTTCGTGCACCGACCCTCGTCAAACTTCAACAACAAACCAGTGGCCAAACCGCGCCCGCCCAAGCCACAGCCCAAGTAGCAAATAGACTAGACAGTAGTCGATGGATAATGCACCATAATGGTGCGTTGTGCGCTGGAAAAGTCATGTGTTCTGCGCGCCGGAGGCACCACCCAGCTCTGGTTGCTCAGTACCGGGCGCGTAGGCGGGCGGCTACTCCCGTCGTTTGCACACTATTCTGGCACTCGCAGTCTTTTCACGCCCCACCGCGTCTTTCTGGCTCCATTTTTGCTAACAGTATACGTATAGAGGAGGACTCGCGGGCTTTGGCCCATTGACCACAATTCGCGGCCCGACCGAGACATGAGGCAAGGATGAAGCAGGACCAGGGCATTCTGGACAATATCAGTACGGGTATCGTGGCGCTGGACGGCAAGCTCACGGTCACTGCACTCAACGCTGCCGGCCAGGCCCTGCTGGAAACGTCAGAAGCACGCTGTATCGGACAGGACGCTGGCAAACTGGTGCTGCACTCCAGGGAGTGGATGGGAACCCTGGAGCAGGTGTTGGTGACTAAAAGTCCCCACGCCAGTCGCGGCGTGTCCCTGATGCTGCATTCAGGGCAGGAAATCCATGTCGACGTCATCATCACCCCCGTCACCGACAGGGCAGGGGAGTTTAGCTTGCTGGTGGAACTCATGGCCGTGGACCGGCTACTTAAAATGAGTCGCGATGAGAGCCTGTTGCAGGCACAGGAAACCAGCCGGGCGGTGATCCGCGGTCTAGCCCATGAAATCAAGAATCCCCTGGGCGGTGTGCGCGGGGCAGCACAGTTACTGGCCAGGGAACTACCCAACGAGGAGCTGGCCGAGTACACCCGAATCATCATCCGCGAGGCGGACCGGTTGCGCGACCTGGTCGATCGATTGCTGGGCCCCAATCGCCAACTCGACCCACGACCGCTCAACATACACGAGATTCTCGAGCATGTGCGCAACCTGATCACCGCCGAGTCCGACAATTTGGTTACCATCACAAGGGACTACGATCCAAGCCTGCCGGAGTTTCCCTGCGATAAAGCACAGCTGATTCAGGCGGTGTTGAATATCATGCGCAATGCTCTGCAGGCAGCAACCAAACCGAGCAAATGCAACATCCTGCTGCGCACTCGCTCACAACGACAGTTCATTGTTGGCGCGCAACTGCACCGGCTGGTGTGCCGAGTCGATATCATCGACAACGGTCCTGGCATTCCTGCAGCATTGCTGCCTGCGGTGTTCGCACCCATGGTCACCGGGCGCGCCGACGGCACCGGCCTTGGCCTGTCGATCGCCCAGTCCATTATTCATTTACATGGGGGTCTACTTGAGTGCGAAAGCCGCCCAGGGGAAACCCGCTTCACCTTCTATTTACCAATGGAAATACACCATGCATAGGCACGCTAAAGTCTGGGTTGCAGACGACGACAGTTCGATCCGCTGGGTTCTGGAGCGCGCCCTGACCCAGGCCGGCATCACCAACGAGAGCTTTGCTGACGCTGATGAGCTGCTCGGACAAATCGCATCGGGCCAGCCGGATGTCATCATAAGTGATATTCGCATGCCCGGAACAAACGGCCTGGAGTTACTAACGCTCATCAGCGCCAGCTATCCCGACCTGCCCGTGATCATCACCACCGCACACTCGGACCTCGAAAGCGCGGTAGCCTCCTATCAGAAAGGTGCTTTCGAATACCTGCCAAAACCCTTCGACCTGGATGAGATGATCGCCGTTACCGAGCGCGCCCTGGCGCACGCTCGGGAAAAACGCGGCAATACACCGCCGCCCGAGGAACTTCCGCAGACCGAGATCATCGGTGAGGCACCCGCCATGCAGGAAGTGTTCCGCGCCATCGGGCGCCTGGCACAGAGCAATATCACTGTCCTCATAAACGGCGAGTCCGGTACCGGCAAAGAATTGGTGGCCCGCGCCCTGCATCGCCACAGCCCCCGCGCCAATGCGCCTTTTATCGCGCTGAATATGGCGGCTATTCCCAAAGACCTGATGGAGTCGGAGTTGTTCGGCCACGAAAAAGGGGCCTTTACCGGCGCCAACAGCAAGCGCGAGGGCCGCTTTGAGCAGGCTGACGGAGGCACGCTGTTCCTGGATGAGATTGGCGACATGCCCGCCGACACCCAGACGCGCCTGCTGCGGGTACTTGCCGACGGCGAATTCTATCGGGTTGGGGGGCATGTGCCGGTGACCGTGGACGTTCGTATTATCGCGGCCACCCACCAGAACCTGGAAAGCCTGGTGCAGCGCGGTGCCTTTCGCGAAGACCTGTTCCACCGCCTGAACGTGATTCGCATCCATATTCCCAAGCTCGCGGAACGCCGGGAAGATATCCCCACACTGATGAAGTACTTCTTCCAGCAGGCGGCCAAAGAACTGGGTGGAGAAACGAAAATACTGCTGCCCGAAGCCGAAAAGTTTTTAGTCGGCTTGGACTGGCCCGGCAATGTGCGCCAGCTGGAAAACTGCTGTCGCTGGATCACCGTGATGGCCTCCGGTCGGGAAGTGCACCTGAGTGATCTACCGCCGGAGCTCGGCACAGGCTCAACCCGGCCTGCTCCCAGCGAACAGTCGGAGTGGCCCGATTTGCTTTTTCGCTGGGCCCGCAATGAGCTGGTCCAGGGCAAGCAGCAAATTCTGCAGGAGGCGGTTCCGGCCTTTGAAAAGGTCATGATTCAAGTGGCGCTGCAGCACTCCCAGGGACGCAAACGGGATGCCGCCGAATTGCTAGGCTGGGGACGCAATACGCTTACCCGCAAGATAAAGGATCTGGGGCTCTAGGCACAGACATCGCTCCGCGCCATGCTTAACATCGTTTTATTTGAGCCCGAGATTCCTCCCAATACAGGCAACATCATTCGCCTGTGCGCCAACGCGGGGTGTTCGCTGCACCTGATTGAACCGCTGGGTTTCGATCTGGACGATAAAAAGATGCGCCGCGCCGGTCTCGACTACCGCGAATTCGCTGACATCCAGCTGTACCCGGACATTGAGAGTTTCCGCCGACAACAGGGCGACTCCCGTATCTTCGCTGCCACCACCAAGGGTGGCACACCCTATCATGAGATCAGCTATCAGCCCGGGGATGCGATCCTGTTTGGGCCGGAAACCCGTGGACTGCCGACCCATGTGCTGGACAGCCTGGGGCCTGCCCGCACTATCCGCATTCCCATGAAACCGCACAGCCGCAGCCTCAACCTGAGCAACGCCGCCGCCCTGATAGTCTACGAGGGCCTGCGCCAGCTGGAATTCCCGGGGCTTTCGTAAGCAACTACTCACTTACGTTCAGGGCCAATAAAAAAGGGGCAAAGCCCCTTTCATTTTGACCAGCGGCCCGATTAATGTGTAGCCGTCGCCCCGCCTTGCGCCTGCGTCAGGACCTGCTGGTAGATCGCATCAAAGTTAACCGGGGCCAGCATGATCGCGGGAAACGCCCCCTTCACACAGATCGTATCGATAGTCTCGCGTGCGTAGGGAAACAGAATGTTGGGGGCCGCCGTACCAAGAATGCGTCGCAGCTCTTCACCTTCAAAACCCTTGATGAAGAAAATGCCGGCCTGTTGCACCTCAATCAAAAAAGCGATGGTCTCGTCTATCCTGGCGGTGATCGTAATGGAGAGCACAACCTCGAAATTTCCCTCCTGATCTATCGCATCACTTTTGGTGTTCAGATCAACAGTGATCTTGGGCTGCCACTGCTGCTTGAATACTGCAGGCGTAGCGGGGGATTCAAACGATAAATCCTTGGTGTAGATACGCTGCATCGTAAACTGTTGCTGTTGCTTTGCTGCTTGTTCCTCGGC